>JAZDMK010000191.1:0-20570 GCA_043800975.1 Bacteroidota bacterium
GCTTTCAGCTTTCCTTTATCAATCAATTCTTTCAGCAGTTGCGTAGAATGTACCACTTCAAAGTTTCCATCCAGATCGGGATATTCGTTTTTAAAAGTATTGTATGCATGCGGATCGCAGGTAAGAATTTTTTTCACGCCGTAGTTCTTCAACATATCAATAATCATCAGCGATTGCATCTGATACAGCATTTCATTCCCGGCACGTCGTGCAGCATCGGCGGTAGAAATTTCTTCGGTTCCTAACACAGCAAAGTTTACGCCTGCCTGTGTAAGAATACGCGCAAACGATTTGGACACTTTTTTATAACGATCATCATACGCGCCGGCACTGCCTACCCACCAAAGATATTCGGGCGTTTTGTTCTGTGCAAACAACTCGCTTAGTAGAGGAATTTTTAATGCTTTGGTTTCACCATTCACATTAATATTTAAATCATCTGTCCAGAGCATACGGTCCTGCTGTGAGTATTGCCAGGGTGCTCCGTTGTTTTCGATGTTTGAAAAAACACTTTTCAGTCCGCCGGGAGCAGAGCCTTCTTCCATCACGAGATATCTTCTCATATCCACAATAAGCGACGGATGATTAATATTGACAGGGCATTCCTGTGCGCAGGCATTGCAGGTTGTGCAAGCCCACAATTCTTCTTCACTGATATAATCGCGAATAAAAAATTTATTGTCGGAGAATTCTTTTCCATTTTTCACCATGCCCGGACCTTTCTCTTTCATGCGTGCACGCAGGTCGATAAAGATTTTGCGTGGTGATAATTTTTTCCCGGTTGTATTGGCCGGACATACAGAAGTGCATCTTCCGCATTCGGTGCAGGTGAGAGAATCGAGATAATTTTTCCAGGTAACATCTTCCGCATCCTTAACACCAAAACGTTCGGGAGCAGCTGCGTTTTCAGGTGCTGCAGCAAAAGCCTGCTGGGGATCCATCATGATTTTTACTTCGCGTGTAACATTTTCCATGTTATACAATTTACCCAAAGGCTCAAGTCTGGAAAGGAAAACATTGGGCACCGACATGAATACATGAAAGTGTTTTGAATAGGGAAGGTAGTTGGCAAAAATGAAAATTAATAAAATGTGTGACCACCAGCAGATTTTGAGATAGTCGAACATCTCAATACTGACGGGCATTGCAAAGAAGCTATACAGCAATTCTGTTGCAGGGTAATATCCGACAACTTCTCCCGGTTGTTCAATGGCATAATAAAAATAATTCATGCCGATCAAAGAAACCATCAGTAATAAAATCATGGTGAGAGAGAAGTTTGCATCACGGTGTGACTTGTGTTGCATTTCAATTCCGTAAAAGCGTTTCACATGCAGGAAAATTCTTCGGATTAAAAAAAGAAGAATTGAAATGAGAACCAGATATGCGAAAATATCCACAGAAGCCATTAAGATGTCATAGAAAATTCCCAGAAAGGCCAGCGATTTATCCAGGCCAAAAACTCCGTCAATTACCATTTCTATACTGCCGAGAACGATAAAGCAAAATCCCCAGAACACCAGCGCATGCATAAAACCAAGCAGGGGCCATCGAAAAATTTTCGTTTGACCAATGGCTACCCCCAGCATCATTAAAATACGTTTACCCCATTGACCGATATGGAATTTTTTCGTCAGTTTAAAAAATCGGAAAAGACGAAATGAAGTAAAAGAAAAAACTGCAAATGTGAGAAGCAGTGAAATGATGAAAAGGATTTGTTCAGTCATAACAGAGTTTTTTAACTGTTAGTATAATAACATTGAAGATTCAAATTTAGTAAAAGAATCAAATGTTTAAAAAAAAATTAGGGCGTACTTAATTTAATACGCCCTAATAATTTATCAGACTTCCGAAAAAACAGAAGGAGCGTGGGTTATCTGCAAGCATTTTTTTAATTGATTATCATCAAAACTGAAATTTATCAGTTTATTTTCAAAGAATTGCTCATAAGAAGCCATGTCGAAATATCCATGTCCACTCAGATTAAATAAAATACAGGGTGAATTGCCTTCTTCCTTTGCCAAGCGAGCGCGCTGCAATGCGTATGCAATTGCATGCGTGGATTCAGGTGCGGGAAGAATACCTTCGGTTTGTGCAAACAAGATTCCTGCTTCAAAGCATTCTAATTGATGAATAGATTCTGCCTGGATATGCTTCTCATTTAGTAATGCGCTGACCAAAGGTGCAGCTCCATGATAGCGCAAACCACCTGCATGTATTCCCGGTGGAATGAAATCATGTCCCAGCGTATGCATCGGAAGCAAGGGGGTCATTCCAGCCACATCACCAAAATCATAACGGAACAAACCTTTGGTTAGTTTAGGACAGGAAGCGGGTTCCACAGCAACAAACTCAGTTTTTCGATTTTCATAAAAACATTTTTGCAAAAATGGAAAGCTGATACCGGCGAAATTTGAACCACCGCCAAAACATCCGATTACTACATCCGGATAATCATTTGTTTTTTTGAATTGCTCGACAGCTTCTAAGCCAATGATGGTTTGATGAAGCAATACATGATTCAACACACTTCCTAATGCATATTTTGCGGTCGGATCATTTGCTGCAATTTCCATTGCCTCGCTGATTGCGATTCCCAGACTACCCGAGCAACTCGGATCTTCGGCAAGAATATTTTTTCCCGCCTGTGTGAGACTGCTGGGAGATTCATGAACATTGGCTTCCCACAATTTCATCAGCATTTTTCGATAGGGTTTTTGCAGGTAACTTATGCTTACCATAAACACTTCCAGAGAAATTCCAAAGTGTTTGCATGCAAAAGCCAGTGCGCTTCCCCACTGTCCGGCGCCGGTTTCTGTCACCAGTTTTTTGACACCTTCCCTTTTGTTGTAATACGCCTGTGCAATGGCTGTGTTGGTTTTGTGAGAACCGGACGGGCTGACACCTTCGTATTTGTAATAAATTTTCGCGGGTGTGTCAAGCAGCTTCTCCAGGTTTCGTGCACGAAACAGGGGTGATGGTCGAAACATGGAATACAAATCCAGCACTTCTTCCGGAATGTGAATCCAGCGCTGTGATGATGTTTCCTGTTCAATTAGCAATTCGGGAAAAATGGCGCTCATGTCATTTGGATTGAGCGGTTGCATTGTTCCCGGGTGCAGAGGCGGAAGCATTTTCCCTTGCAGGTCGGCGGCGATATTATACCACCGCGTCGGCATTTCATGCCGTTGCAGCACGATGCTGCGTTCGTTGTTTTTCATAAAAAATTAAAATTAGGTGAAACAAAAAAAGGGCACACCGTAACGATGTGCCCCAAAGAGGTAAATAGAAATTATAAAATTATACCCGGGCGGACGATACGGAGTGCTTGATCCATCGGCGCCACCAAAGATTTGTGGAAAGGGTATGTAATGTTGTTTTCATTTGGAATTGGATGCAAAGATAGAAAAATTTATTATCGCCAACTTTTTATCTTTGTATTTGAAATGGAATTTCAGGAAGGACATATTTATCATATCTACAATCAGGGGAACAACAAACAAAAAGTTTTTTTCGCTGAGGCGAATTATTTGTTTTTCATCAACAAAATAAAACTTCATGTTTTACCTTATTCTGATATTCTCGCCTGGTGCCTGATGCCAAACCATTTTCACCTTATGGTCTTTGTGAACAGTGTCGGGGTGACTGCCAACAGCGTGAGCCATGCGCGCAGTCAGACAGATAGTCGTAGCACGACTCAAAGTCGTACTAAGGTTCGTTCAATAAATGATTCTATCGGAATTATGCTTAGATCCTATACTCGGGCAATCAATAAACAAGAAAAACGATCGGGTTGTCTATTTAGACCTTTAACCAAAGCAATTTGTTTAACAGAACAAAATGGAATAACTGCATCTTGGTATTCAGATATGGGAATAACCAAAATTATTACTTCTGAAAAAAATTATTTACAATCATGCTTTGACTATATCCATCAAAATCCGGTTAAAGCAGGTCTTGTATCAAAATCTTCCAATTGGCCATATTCTTCATATAACGAATTTTATGGCACTCATGGCTTCACAAAAGTTGAAGCCATGAGTAATTCTCATATTGAAGGCTTCAACTCAAGTGAAGCCTTCAATACCACCGCACTTTTGATTTGTAAAAACAGAGCTGAAGAATATGGACTTAAATAATTGCACAATCTGTCCGCACGAGTGCGGAGTAGATCGCACAGTTAAAAAAGGAGTGTGCGGAGCTGATGAAAATGTAAGAGTTAATATTCACCAGCTGCATCATTGGGAAGAACCCGTCATCAGCGGAACGCAGGGAAGCGGTACGATTTTCTTTTCACATTGTAATTTAAAATGTGTTTTCTGTCAGAATTTTGAAATCAGTCAGCAGGGCCATGGGCAGCATGTTTCCGTTGATCGTCTTGCTGAAATGATGATTGAACTACAGGAAAAAAATGCACATAATATTAATCTGGTTTCTCCAACACAATACACATTGCAAATTAGCAAAGCATTGATATTGGCAAAAGACCAGGGCTTGACTATCCCGGTTGTGTGGAATTCGAATGCTTATGAATCTGCTGAAACATTAAAGAAAATTGAAGGATTGATAGATATTTATCTTCCCGATTTTAAATACTGGGACGATGAACATGCAAAGAAATATTCCGGCATTTCAGATTATTCATCATATGCAAAGTCAGCAATTCTTGAGATGTATAGACAAGTCGGGCATTTAAAAATTCATGAGGAAATTGCTTTTCGTGGAATCATGATTAGGCTGCTTGTGCTCCCAGAAAATATTAGCGGTTTAAAAAATGTCCTTAGTTGGATTCATGAAAATATTGGTGAAAAAACATACCTCAGTTTGATGGGGCAGTATTATCCTACATTTAAAGCGTCTGAATTTCCAGAACTCTCACGTGGAATTACAACAGCTGAATATTCTGAAGCCGCACAAACTTTTGGTCTGTACGGCTTTCAGAACGGATTCATTCAGGAGGTTGGTTCCTCATCCATCTACACTCCCAACTTCAAGAATGATTTTATTTAATGCTTTAGCATAATTTTTTCATTATATATAAAACCGTCACAACTTACAGATAGAAGATACATTCCTGTATACAGAACTAAATCTTCCAGAGGATTAAATGAATAGAATTCACTATCTGTAATTATCTGCTTGTTGTAAATTATTTTTCCAGTCATTTCTGTTATGGTAACAGTTATGTTTTTCCCATTTGCTTTTTCAAGCTCAAGTTTGAATCCCTCCGTATTTGTTGGATTTGGATATACATTGGCAATAATTGATGAGCTGCTTTCAAAGTTTACAGTTACCAGATTGCTGGTAAACTCTGTTCCGTCGAAATCAGTTTCTCTCAGCCTGTAGTAAGACATTCCGGAGTATGGATTAAAATCAGTAAGAGAATAATTCAATAAAGAATTACTGTTTCCTGTTGCTTTTACAATACCTACAGTTTCGAAATTATTTCCATCTTTTGTTTTTTCAATCGTGAAATAATCACTATTGGTTTCAGTTAATGTTGTCCATTTTACATCTACCTGTTCATTGTTTTTAGATGCCTGAAAATCGAACAGTGAAATTGGTAATGGATTTGTACTCCCTGATAATGCCCACGACGAAAAACTTCCAACTCCGGGAACTGTAGCCGCAAAAACTGTGTTGGTCTGTCCTGCCAAAGGGGCTTCCCAGGCTGATGCAACAGAATTCCATCGTTGCGCTTGTAAATCGACGATGATTCCCACCTCAGCAGCAGTAGCTGTGAATGTTAATGTACCAACACCATCAGGACCATCCTTATCTATTTCCCAAAATCGGTCAACAACATTAGCACTATTGTCAGTTTCGTTAACATCCCAAAGGTTGGAAACGATTGTGGGTGATATCGGATACGGTGTGTTATTTACTCCTGTAGGGTAGGATGCAACGGTAACATTGCCCATATCTCCTGATGTGCGTACTAAAGTAAAAGGAATATAATTCCCAACTATTGTCCCTAAAGGGAAAATAAAATTGCCGGAACTTGTACCGATATTCCAAATAATTTTTGAACTTAAGTTGGTTTGTTCACTGATAATATAGCCGGTACTCCTTGTAATGGCTGAGGGTGCTGATCTCTGAAGTGTAATGGATTTTGAATTTAACATGAGAGGTCCCAATGTTAAAACAAGAGAATCAGATACGATCATATTTTTCTGCAGGGTCACACCATTGTTGTTGTTGATTATAACATTTCTGAACGTAGTAACAGAAGTTCCTGATATTGTCTGGCCAAGTGTTCCGTTAAATACAATTTCTTTTCCCTGATCATCCAGTGTTCCGTTGTTTACGAAATCACCTGTTATTGAAAGATTAGAAGAAGGATGGATTGTAATGTTTCCAAAGTTGGTCATCTGTCCCTGTGCCTGGAAAACCAGAACTGTCAAGGCGAGTAGCAGTGTTGTAGTTATTGTTTTCATAACGCAGCTTTTTAGTTGATTAGTATTTCTGGATATGAATATTATTTTGTATCCGTGTACCACTGGACATCCTGAAAAGTAACAATATCACTGTTATTCTGAGATGTGCAATACAATTCAAAGTAATCTCCAGGGCCTACATCATCAACATATAATACAGTTGCAAACTGAAAGGGTTGGTTTGCATTAACTACACGCAGGTCACATTCACCATATCTGGTTCCGGTTGCTCCACTTTTAATGATGCCGACAGAGATCGTCCGACTACTATTATTAACCTGCAGGTTCCCGGTAATCGTTATCATAACACTTTTACGATTGGCAGGTTGATATGTAATCCTGTTATTTGCAATGGTCCATTTAATAGTAGTAGCGGAAGTATTAGTCCAGTTACATTTGTACCATGTATTGGCAGTTGTTACTGTAGTTGTTGTTGCATTGTTTCTTACATTGATTTTGCAACGGGGATTCTGATCTCCCATACCTGCATTACTCTGTAAAAATGCATTGGCATCTCTTCCATCAGCGCGAGAGAAATCAAATCCGCTTATATATGTTCCTTCATTATTCCATGCTGTATTTGAAATAAAAATTGAATTAAATGCTGTGAAAGTAGCAGGAACATAAAGAATCCCGATGTCACTTCCTGAAGGGGTATTATAAAATGTGCCATTTAAAATGGAAATGCTTTCATTTACTCCGGATTGAAGTTTAACTCCCACACCACACTGAATAAAATCATCTTCTGACATTCTTAATCTGCCTCCGGCAGCAGCTCCGGCAGCTATTTCAATCCCTGCATTTGCACAATCTTCAAAGTCGATTTCAAAAGCCCAGATATCATTGTTGTTTGTTGATACAATTCCTTTATTAAAGCCAACAAAATAGCAATCCTTTACTTCGTGATAGGTTCCGCTTCCGGTAAAACGTATACCATCGTTACCGGCTGTATTTGCAAATGCATTAAAAACGAATTTTTTGAAATAACACTCGGTTTGACATATAAATAATGGGCTTCCGGAAACTCCGGCTGTTCCGTTAATGCTTGTTTCGCCATAGGATAGTCCTTCAAAAGTCACCGGATAAGGAAGATTGATCGTTTGGGTAGCATCAATATCAAATGTTCCGGCACTAAAACGAACAACTGTGGGCCCTGTCATGTGTTCATTCAGGAAAAGAATTACATCTGCAATATTTGTCCAACTTTCTTCTTCAGCAACATCCAGTAAGTTTTCAGTGCAGCCCTTTTTTTCCTTAACAAGCCAGTCGCCATTGTAGGCAACAAATGTTTGTGAACGTAAACGGGTAAGTTTCATCGATGCCATGCCATCCATCGTTGCTCCACCGTTTCCCTGTACTGTAATCAGGTCTGTAACCGTACCTGTATTTTTTACTGTAATTGCAAGACCATTATCAGCAGCTGACACAGAAGGAAGAGTTAAGGTAATGTCATTGCTGGCCATTACAAAATTTTCTGTTTTCAATATTGAGCCGGTTGCAGTTTTTGTAACGGTATTTAAATGCAGATCATTGTCGGTAGCAAGTGTAACCCATTTGCTGCTGTTCCAGTAATAAAATCCGTCTTTTACAGTTCCACCTGTGCTATAAACGATCATTCCTGTTGGAATTGGTGCAGATAAAGGTGCTGCTGCATCCACATCATTAATAACAACACGTGGCATCAGAAAGCCCTTGTTGGTGCTCTCTAGTTCGAGCAGTGAGTTATTATCAATGGTATTAACGTTGTTGCCAACTTTTACCTGTGCTATCGTGCTTGCAGGTATAGCAAGCAAAGCAATTGTGAGGATGAGGAGAAGATTTTTCATGACCGTAAATATTTTGTGTATAGATGTAATGTAAAATTACACCGGGGTCAGTCATCTATAAAAGTGTATAATTACCGATATTGTTGTGATAGCGGCTTCGGATTACTCGGTATTAATACCTAAGAAATTTGTATTAAAAACAGATTTTTAATAAAACCTAAAAGGGTTTATCATTCGATAAACCCTTTAAAATATGAAGTAATCCATTTCTTTACTTCGTTGCGTATTTCTCTGCAATCTTTAGGATTACCTCCGTTGCTTTGATCATAGAATCAACAGAAAGGTACTCGTACTTACCATGGAAATTATGGCCACCGGCAAAGATGTTCGGGCAGGGGAGATTCATGTAAGAAAGCCTTGCACCATCGGTTCCGCCGCGTATAGGAACCACAAGGGGCTTAATACCTAGTTCTTCCATGGCTTCGCGTGCAAGATCAACAATATGCATGACCGGTTCTACCATTTCACGCATGTTGAAATACTGATCCTTTAATTCAATGGTTGCTGTTTTTTCACCGTAGCGCTGATTGATGAAATCAACACATTTATTGATGAGTTCTTTTTTATGTTCAAATTTTGTACGGTCATGATCGCGTACAATATACTGCACGGATGCATTTTCTACGCTGCCTTCCATTTTAATCAGATGGAAAAACCCGTCATATCCGGTCGTGAATTCGGGTCTTTCGTTCACGGGTAACAAGGCATTAAACTCCATCGCAATCAACATAGCATTTTTCATTTTGTCCTTGGCATATCCAGGATGAATGTTTCTTCCCTGAATGGAAACTTTTGCATGGGCTGCATTAAAATTTTCGTATTCAAGTTCACCCAATCCGCCGCCATCAATTGTATAGGCATACTTGGCGCCGAATTTCTCCACATCAAAATGATCCACACCGCGACCCACTTCTTCATCAGGAGTAAATCCTACTTTGATGGTTCCGTGTTTTACATCCGGATTATTTTTGAAATAATCCAATGCAGTCATGATTGCCGCAATTCCGGCTTTGTCATCTGCGCCGAGTAAGGTTGTGCCATCGGTTGTGATGATTGTATTACCGGCATATTCGGCCAATTCAGGAAAATCAGCCAGTGTGAGTTTTAAATCCAGTTCTTTGTTTAAAACGATATCTTTCCCGTCATAGTTTTCAATGATGTTGGGTTTGATGTCTGCGCCGCTCATATCGGGGCTTGTATCCATGTGTGCGATAAAGCCGATCACAGGAATTTCCTTGTCTGTGTTTGCAGGAAGTGTAGCCATCACATAACATTTCCCGTCGAGGCTGGCATCTTCCAGGCCCAATTCTTTGAGTTCGTCAACCAGTTTGTAGGCGAGGTCAAACTGCTTTTTGCTGCTGGGTGAAGTTTCGGAACTATCGTCCGATTGAGTATCGATAGCGATGTACCGTAAGAAGCGTTCAAGAATTTTTTCTTTCATTGCGAATTAATTTTGTGCTAAATTAAAAAAAAATACACAATAACACCTTCTATGATGTAAGAATTATGAGATTGAAAATGGGGTAGAAAAGGGGAGGTTGATCTCTTGGTTTTTTTATCTGAAGGTTTTCATTGCAGAGAGTGGATGGTGGAGTATATAAATGCTCCCGGGCTTTGCTCACCGGCCGTCTACTCGATTGTGTTTTCGTGCTTTATTATTTGTCTTTATTAATTATTGCTATCATCTCCTTTGCGTTATTATAATATGGTTTTAAATACCATTCATTTCCTGAATTACTTTCAAGAGATTTATTTAAATGTAATAAAGCCTGTTCAAATTCTTGATTCTGAAAGTAAGCCTTTCCCAAATAAAATTCATAATACCAATCATTTTCAAATGAATTAGAATATTTGTTTAAAAAATCAATAGCTTTTTTATTCTCATTATAGAAAACTAAATTCTGAGCTATAGAGACTAGTTCCTCACTTTTGAACTGGTCAATAGTATAATTTTTAAAATTTACGTTATTGAAAAACTGCATGATTTGCTTTTTGCATTCTTTATTAGTTGCGAGTACATCATACATTAAAGCTATTGATGCAGTAGCATTCTTAGCAAGGTCTCCTGTTGTAACAATTATTGTATTGAATTCCTTAATTATAAAAATATTTTGCCCGGCAAGTCCATCTGCATATAAAATGGTATCCAAGTCAAATAAAGGTTCGTATAGCCACCACTGGTATCCGTAATTCCTATATCTTTTAGTAGTACCTGCGTCAATTATTGGAGAAGTTGATTCTTCGATCCATTTATTTGAGATAATCTGTTTACTATTCCATACACCCTTATTATAAACTAATGAACCTATCTTTGCCATATCTATAGGTCTTAAATATAAACCTCCGCCACAATGAGCTAACCCATTTTCATCATATTCCCAGATTACTGAGTTATGCCAGACATACTTTATATTTAATGGCTTGAACAAATATTTTTCTGCAAATTTTTCAAGTTCCATTGAAGTTTTTCTTTGCAAAACAGCTCCTAATGTCATTGACAGCCCACTATTATATTCAAATACTTTTCCAGGTTTGTAAATTAATGGTTGATTAAAAAAATACTGAATGTAATCTTGTTTTTGATTATAAATTGGGTACAAGCTACTTCTCTTATCCATAGGTGGATATTTTTCTGACCATTCAAATCCGGCAGACATTGTTAAATAATGCCTAATAGACAATGAATCTTTCCCTAAATCATTATTATTGGCCTTTAGTTCAGGAAGAATGTCAACTATTTTCTCTTCAACAGAATTGATTTCTCCTAATTCCAGCGCTTTCCCAATTAATAGTGATGTTACACTTTTTGATATAGATTGGACAGAATGTACAGAATCTTTTTTCCAACCATTAAAATAGAGTTCTGAAACTAATTTATCGTTAGAAATAACTATTAAACTATTTAATGCTCCATAATTTCCTTTTTCAATTTTAACAATTATCTCTTCAAACAACTTTTTGTCAAAACCCTCTTTCTCAGGATTGGAAGTAATAAAACCTGTATCATTACCAATTGTGTTCTTTTTACCAGAGATACAAGACTGAATTAGAAGCACAACGCTTAATATAGTATAAAGTATTTTCTTCATGTTATAATTTCAATTTTGTTGATTTTTTCTCAGCATGAAACACAACTCCTTTATAACCCAACCAAAAGTACGGTTATGCATCCAATATTGGTTGTATAACCCAACCTTTTACCTGGTTTATTACTTACAAATGTACTAAAACAAATCATCAAAAGATGATGTTTCTTTTGCGTTAATTCTACCGCCTGCACCACTTTAACCCCAATCACCATTCTTAAAATACTTATCGCAAGAAAAAATTACTTCTTTTATTTGCTTTTTTTTACTCTGCGTCGTTATTCTTTTATAACCCAGCAGGGTCGTGACTTATTCAAAACGGATACAGAACATAAGCACGTGGAAAAACTTCCTTTCCATGAGGAAAGCTTCTGTTTTAATAGCATTCCCGCTTTTATCAAGATGTCACAGGGATAAAGCAGGGTTGCAGAGAAGTCATTTCGCATGGCAAAGACTGCATTACACATGGGTTGCACTGCTTTCAACATTGGAAAATACACATTCCACGTTGCAAAGACAACACTCTGCCTGGATTCCACAACATCCCACGTGGATTGCGATACATTCCACATGGATTGCACTGTTTTCAACATTGAAACACACACATTCCACGTTGCAAAGACAACATTCTGCATGGAATCCACAACATCCCACGTGGATTGCGATATATTCTACATGGGTTGCGCTGGTTTCAACATTGAAACACACACATTCCACGTTGCAAAGACAATATTCTGCGTGGAATCCACAACATCCCACGTGGATTGCGATATATTCTACATGGATTGCGCTGGTTTCTATGTGGAATCGCAAACATTCCGCGTGGGTTGCACTGTTTTCTACGTGGATTGCGATACATTCCACATGGATTGCACTGTTTTCCGCGTGGATTGCATTATATGCTATGCGGGTTCATTTCTTTATCATGCGAATTGCACCTTTTGATTATTAGAAAAGCTTTTTTTCTGCGTAGGTATAAGTCTTTTCAAGCTGAGATTACATTCCTGCCTGCCGGATAAACACTGTTCTTATGCAGATTTGTAATCAGACAGGCAAAATTATGAATCCCTGCCTCATACATGCGGGAAAATACCGGAGGCGGGGATTTTTATTGATTTATGATTTTGGAATTTTGAATTTGGAATTTTGATTTGTGGCACGACTCTAAGTCGAACTACGAATAAGGTTACTTTCCATTTCATTTGAGTTCGTATTGTTCAGTACCCATTCGAGTTTCCCTACTAGTAGGGAAAAGATTAATGTGAACTCAAATGAAGCAGCTAGTCATGAAACAGGTTGTCTTTTCAAGTCCCTTCTCTATGCTTAGAGAAGGGATTTAGGGATGAGTAAGAAAATCCGAAAAGCATAAGCCATCGTTTGTATTTCTTTGTGAAACTTTGTGGAGCCTTTGTGAAACTTGGTGTCACAGCTCTTCAGGAAATATTCCGGATTTATGATTTACGTTTACACGATTAACTTAATTCTTAAAGAACACAAATTTTGCAAACAGCATGGTAATCGTAAAAGCAACTAATGCGCGCAGAAAATTGTTTCTTTTCTTTTTTCCTGTATTATGCAGAACTCCGATATTTCTAATTTCGATGTTATTAAAACTGTTCATACAAAAGTTGAGCGGCAAATAAATAGTAAAGGGAACCGCCCGGTATTTTCTTTTCGCAGGACGCCAGGGGGGCATCTTTTGTATTATTCGTGTTAGCTCTTTTTCTAAAATTACAAAATCACCTGAATAAAAATTAATATTATCAATGCTGCCATCAGGTTCAACTACAAAATAAGGGATATATAGGGCGGCCCTTCCCAGAGCCTGTTTTACGCCCATTGTTACAATGATATTTTGTAGAATAAACTGATACATATCTTCTGATGTTCCGGAATAGGCAGGCAGTGTGTCAACATCCGGATTGTAATATTTGCAATTGTATTGAATAACGGATGGCTCCTTTTCCTTTTTTGCGTTTGCATCTGAAAAGCTGAAAAGAAAGAGTAAACTAATGCAAACAGAATAAACAATGCGGTTCATAGTATCTGAGTTTACTTTTTAAATAATGTTTTTCCCGATACTACAGTCATTAAAACATTTGTGGCAGGTATTTCTTTTATATCAATCTGCATAATATCTTTATCCAGCATCACAAAATCCGCCCATTTTCCTGCTTCAATACTCCCTTTTGTTTTTTCTTCAAAATTCGAAAATGCAGCCCAGATTGTCATAGCCCGCAATGCATCTTCACGTGTTATTTTTTGTAACGGTAAAAAGCCGTCCTTCGGAAAGCCTTTTGCATCCTGCCTTGCCGTAGCTGCAAAGAAACCCAGCAGCGGATTAATTTTTTCAATCGGAAAATCGCTTCCAAAAGCAATCATTTTGTTTTGCTTCAAAAGAGAAAGATATGCATAGGCCCAGTCAATTCTTTTTTTACCGACTCTGTCTTCCGCCCATCGCATATCGGATGTGGCATGTGTGGGCTGAACCGAAGGAATGATGCTGTATTTGGAAAACAGTTTTACATCTTCCGGATTCACAATTTGTGCATGTTCAATTCTCCATCGTTTGGCATTGATACCTTTCAGAATTTCACCATATACATCCAGCATCAGTTTGTTGGCTGCATCTCCTATACAATGCGTGTTCATCTGAAAGCCTGCATCGTAGCAACGTTTGGCCATCTTCTGATAATATTCTTTTTTCTCAATTTGAATTCCTTTTGTTTTGGAATCGCTGTAAGGCTCTGTCAGCAGTGCGCCGCGTGAACCCAATGCACCATCCGCATAAAATTTAAAGGAACGAACCGAAAGCTGATCGGTGAGGTAAGGTCCTTTGGTAGCGAAATAGCTGAAGTTTTCTTCGGTAGGATCCAGCATGGCATAAATGCGCATCTGAAGTTTTCCTGCTTTTTGTAATTCATCAATCAACAATACTTCATCTTTAGAAAGACCTGCATCATCAACAGTGGTAAGGCCCACAGCAAAGCATTCCTTTTGTGCACGAAGCAAAGCTTCTGTTTTTTCTGCTTTGGTTGTTCTTGGAATTTTATTCTTAACAAGATCAATCGCATTATCTAAAAGAATTCCTGTAGGCTGTCCGTTTTTAATTTCAACTTCACCACCGTTTACTTTTGTATCAGCTGTTATTCCGGCTTTGTCCAATGCTGCTTGGTTGGCAATCGCTGCATGGCCGTCAATGCGGGTTAGCAGAATTGGGGTTTTGGGAAATAATTTATCAAGTGTGTCTTTGGTTGGAAATACTTTTTGTTCCCATAGGTTCTGATCCCAGCCCCGGCCTTTGATCCAGGTACTTTTTGTTTTTTTAGAATGAGCAACAATACGTCTGACGACTTCCTTAAAAGATTGTGAGCCCGTCAGGTCAGCATCATTAAAAGTTTTTCCATAACTCAGAAAATGACAATGCGCATCAAAAAAGCCCGGATATATTGCTTTGCCACCTGCATCCACGATGCTGTCAGATTCATATTTTGAAAGAATGTCATCGTTCTTGCCAACAGCTAAGAACTTCCCGTCTTTAACAGCAAAAGCTTCCGCTTTGCTGAATGAGCTATCAACAGTGTATACATTTGCATTGTGTACAATCAGGTCGGCTTTTTCTTTTTTAGTATTGCAGGAATTCATAATCAGAAGAAAAAGGATTGTTGGAAGAATAAATTTCATAGACGAATCTTAAGGAATCAAATGTAAAAATTATTTTGGTTAAAATGAAATCGTTGTGTTTGAAAACAGGAAAGAGAATTAACAATTCAATAACAAATTTTAACACAAATACAGGAATTAAACGCCTATATTTGCCCTATGAAATTGGCTCGCAATACAGCAGTTCTCAGTTGGCTGTTGATTTTTTTTCTGGCATCATCCGGGGTGAACCTTATTTCGCACACCTGTCATACCTGCGGTTGTGAGGATTTTCACTTGTTTGTGAAGCCCTATTGTTGCGGAAATGAAAAATGCCATGAGAACAAAGAAGAAAATTGTGATGAGCATTGTCAGGACTCTCATGAGCAAAAGCAATGCTGCACCTATACGTTCCAGCTGATAAAGATTAAATCACAGTTTACATCTGTAGACCGTATTGTAGCTGCTCCCGATTATTCACCCATTCCGGCTATTGATTTTTTTGAAGCTTCTTCCGAAGAAATAGTTTCAAAGGTTCCAGAAAATCAGTTTGAATCGCCACCTCTAATATTTCAATCCGGAAAACAATTCGTAATTTTTTCAAGCGCACTTCGTATTCATCCGCTTACCTGAGAATATCAGATTTTTTGATTTTCATTTTATTATTTAATCTCAGGAGGATTTATATGAGAAGGATATGGTTTATTATAATACTGGTATTTACAGTATTCCCCGTGTTTGCACAGCAGGGTACTTTAAAAGGTACGGTCAGCGAATTGCAGGATAACAAAAAAGCAATTCCGTTGGTGGGTGCTAACCTTTTCTGGAAGGGAACAACAACCGGAACATCCGCAGACAAGGATGGGAACTTTTCAATTAAAAAAATTACAACTGCCGATGCTTATTTGGTTGTAAGTTATATCGGCTATAAAAACGACACGCTGCTGATTCCTGCGTCACTAAAGGAAATCAATATAGTTTTAAAAGTAAATAAAACACTGGGTGTTGTGGTCGTTGAAGGAAAAAACGATGGAAGTTACATTTCGAAAATGAAACCGATTTATACGCAGGTAATATCGTCAAGTGGATTGCAAAAGGCTGCTTGTTGTAACCTTGCCGAAAGTTTTCAGAACAGCGCAACCGTTGATGTAAATTACAGTGACGCGGTTACAGGCGCAAGGCAAATTCAAATGCTGGGCTTGTCGGGTGTATACAGTCAAAGCATGATTGAAAATGTTCCTGCTATTCGTGGCTTAGCTACATCTTATGGATTGGGCTATGTGCCGGGTCCATGGATGGAATCTATACAAATATCCAAGGGTACTTCATCGGTTATTAACGGTTATGAATCGATCACCGGGCAAATCAATGTAGAGTATAAAAAGCCCGAAGAAACCGAAGAACCTTTTTATCTGAATTTGTATGGAAACAGTTTTGGCCGTGGTGAAGGGAACTTCTATACCAAAACTGCTGTTTCCAAAAATGTATCAACCATGTTGTCCGGCCATGCTGAACAGCAGTTTATGAAAATCGATGATAACGGTGATTCCTTTATGGATATTCCTTTGGTCAAACAATACAACGTGATGAACCGTTGGGATGTTGATATTCCGGGAAAACTGGAAGCAAAATATTTGTTCAGTGCCTTGCAGGAAGAGCGCAACGGAGGTCAAATGGATTTTGTGGAATCGGCCGACAGGGGTGATACAAACCGCTATGGATTTGGAATCAAAACCGACCGTTATCAGACAATTATCAAAAACGGAATTATGTTTCCGCAAAAGCCGGGACAAAGTATAGGAACCATTTTATCAGCTACACACCACGCCATGGACGGCTTTTTCGGACTGAATAAATACAAAGCTGCGGAGAATACTTTTTATGCCAATATGATTTTTGCATCTTATTTTGGAAAAACGAATCATAAGTATAGTACCGGACTCAGCTATTTGTTAAATGATCTGGATGAGAATTTAAATGATTCCACTTTTAACAGAATCGAATCCGTTCCCGGAGCATTTTTTCAATATACCTATGATTATCTGGATGTGTTTACCCTGATAGCAGGTGCGCGTGCGGATTATCACAGTATATACGGAACATTCTTAACCCCTCGTATTCACGGACGGTACATGCTAAATGAAAAAACAACTTTTCGTGGATCTGCCGGAAGAGGTTATCGCATACCGTATCCGGTAGCTGATAATCTGAGTCTGCTTGTGAGTTCAAGGAAATTTATTTTAAACACAGATGTAAAAGCGGAATCAGCATGGAACTACGGCGTGAGTGTTCACCGTACTTTTAAAGTGAGAAAAGAAGAAGCATCTCTCAGTCTCGATTTTTACCGTACCGATTTCGAGAATCAATTGATAGTCGATCTGGACAGCAATCGGCACAGGGTGTATTTTTATAATTTGAATGGAAAATCATACTCGAATGCAGCACAGGCAGAATTAAATATTAAACCTTTGAAAAATCTCGATATTACGACTGCAGCCCGTTGGGTTGAAGTGAAAGTAACAGAAGGCGGAGATTTGATCGACAAGCCGATGGTCAGTAAATACAAAGGTTTGGTTGCTGCATCTTATTCATTGTTTAAGAAAAAACTAAAGATTGATGCTACGATACAGTTTATCGGAAAAAGTCGTCTGCCAGTGGTTCCGGAATCTTTCAGCCTTTCTCCAACCGTGGGTGAGTCGCCGGCATACAATCTTGTTTTTGGTCAGATCACGTATAAAATTGGTTCATTTGATATTTATGTAGGCGGGGAAAACCTGAATAATTACATTCAGAAAAATCCGGTTATGGCAGCTGAAGCGCCATTTGGCAAACACTTCGACGCATCTATGGTGTGGGGGCCAGTTACCGGAAGAATGTTTTATGCTGGACTGCGTCTGACTTTGAATCCAAAAGAAAAACCGGCTGAAGTCCCTGACGGACATGGTGCAGATGATGGACATGGTCATTGATTCTGTTAAAACAAGTTGGGAATTATTTTTTTCATTGATGATTTTCTTACATTTGTAAAAAAGAGAAAGTATGAAAGCAATAAAAATCTTCAGCACAATTCTTACCCTTGCTTTTTTAGTGGCAATAGGAAACAACGCCATGGCTCAGGGAGAAAAGAATCAGAAATTAAAACCCGGCACTTCACAAATTACGATCAAAACATCAGGTCAGTGTGAAATGTGCAAAACCAGAATTATTAAAGCCGTTAAGAGTCAGGACGGAATTAAGAAAGTGAAATACAATGATCAGGATAAAACAGTTTGGGTATTGTATCAATATGCAAAAACAGATCCTGCAAAAATTAAAGCTGCCATAGCAAAAGTTGGTCACGATGCCGATGAAGTTAAAGCAGATCCCGCAGCATACGAAGCATTACCCGCATGTTGTAAAAAATCAAAATGAAAAAAAGCCGCAATTGCGGCTTTTTTTTATCAAGATATTTTAGAATTTTTCAATCCACAAAAGCGGGACATCCTTCTTACACATTTTACCATTCTGATTTGGGATATGGCGCACGATTCCGTCCACTTCTGATTTTACTTCAGAGTATACCATCATGTATTCCAGATAGCATAACCGTTGTCCCTTCTCAACCTTATCGCCTACCTTAAGAGGCTTTTCATAGAAACCAAAATTGTAATATACTTTTCCGGGATTGCTCGATTTTACTTCAACCCATTCCGGCTTGATGTCTACATGTTCTGCTGCTAAAGCACCGCTTGCTGAACGATTTTTTTCAGAGATTGCTTTTGAAAGATCATCTGCAAATCGTTTTTTTGCTGCACCACTTTTGTAATCGCGGTATTCGCGTGTATGCATAGCCAACTCAAAAAGTTCTTCATCATCCGGGCCACAATCCCAGCCGTTTTCTTTCATCTCAGCTCTGTACTTATCGAGTTCATCGGGATACCCTTCTTGTGGAACACCGGTATAAAATTCACGACCCTGTTTTTTTGCCAGTTCAACAATTTCAGGGGCAAGTGTTCCCGGTAGTTTGCCTGCTTTACCCAGAATCATATCCCAGGTATTATTATCCATCATTGAATAGCGTTCATTACCTTTTACCAATTGAAGAAGATTTAAAAGCGCAACATTTTTCACGTACTGACTGAATGGTGTTACCAATGGCGGGTTGCCAAGTTTGGGCCACACATAAGCCACTTCATCAAACAATTTTACAAGCATCTCATCTTGCGTGTAGGGTTTCTTTCCGCCATCGATTAACGCTTTGTTTACTGCATCATGTACACCTTTCAGATCGGCCATCAGGCTACCCATCATTCCGCCGGGAAGACCGCATCCAATCAGTAACGAAGACATATATTTATTTTTCGGATCGATAAAATATCCCAGAAAATCATCCATAAATTCCTGCGTCAATGCACGTCCTTCCATGTATGCATCCATGTTCAGATCGGGAACATCGAAGCCTGCATCAAGTAGCATTTCGCGAATAGTAATTACATCGGGATGCACCATTCCCCAAGCCAGCGGTTCGATAGCGCAGTCGATACAATCAGCACCAGCCCTTGCCACTTCTAAAGTGGAAGCAACAGAAAAACCAGGTCCTGAATGACCATGATACTGAACATACAAATGGGGATATTTTGTTTTGATGGCATGTACCAGCTTGCCTAATGTCACGGGGCGGCCAATACCCGCCATATCTTTCAGGCAGATTTCATCTGCACCGTATTCCGCAACTTTATCTACAACATTCATATAATGTTCGATGGTGTGAACATTCGAGTGTGTAATGCTGAGTGCAGCCTGCGAAATCATTCCGGCTTCCTTGGCATATTTAACAGAAAGTTCAAGGTTGCGTGGATCGTTCAAGCCGCAGAAAGAACGTGCAATATCAACACCCTGTGCTTTTTTTACTTTATACATTAGCTTTCGAACATCAGCAGGGACGGGAAACATACGAATTCCATTCAGTGCACGTTCCAGCATGTGTGTCTTGATACCGGCATCGTTAAAGGGTTTTACCCACTCGCGAACCGCCGTGTTTGGATTTTCTCCGAACAAAAGGTTTACTTGTTCAGATGCTCCTCCGTTTGTTTCTACGCGCGAGAAACATTTCATGTCAATAATTACAGGAGCAATCTTTTTCAATTGATCTACTCGGGGCACATATTTTCCGGATGACTGCCACATGTCTCGGTAAATAAGGCTAAACTCAATACGACGCTTTGACATAATTTTAGTTTTAAATAGTATTACAATGATAAAGAAATTTTATCATGTTGTGTTTATTAATTTTAATTTAAACTGACCGGTGCTTTCTTTTCGTAAATCAGCATGTAATTATCAAACTGTTTTGAAACTTTATGAACGGTAATATTGCCAAGACTTTTATTAAAGGTGTTGAAAAGATCTTTGCTTTGTTTTTCTGTTTTTTTATCGTAAGCGTACTTATTAAAAATAATCATTCCGCCCAGTGACAAAGCTTTTTTGAGATACTTGAAAAATTCAGCCGTTTCAAAAATGGGAGGAACATCCGTGTCAACATACAAGTCAACAACAATTAAATTATATAGATTTAGATTTTGTTTTACAAACTGAAATGC
>JAZDMK010000219.1:0-9896 GCA_043800975.1 Bacteroidota bacterium
CTAAATATTTATTACTACCGCCGCGTGCAAAGCGGGCTTTCATTTTATGTTCGCGCAGATAATCGGCAAAATAAATCCCGATTGAAAGTGCTGTACCGCCAGCCCCTGCCTGAAAACTAAAACCGTCGCGAACAATGCCTGCCTCCACGCAAAACTGCGAGGTCCATTCGGCCAGCAAAAGGCGATCCGGGCTCTTTGTAATTTCTGTTGTGCCTGATACAATCTTTTCAGGGATTCCGATTTTGTCGGTCTGTACCACGTAGTCCACGTAATTACCCTGAATCTGCCATGGGTAACAAGGAAATGGAACAAGGTTATCCGTAATGACAATTACTTTATCTGCATATTGGGAATCTGCCAAAGCAAAACCGAGTAATCCGCAGGCTGCAGGCCCTCTGTCGCCGGTTGCATTTCCAAAACAATCGGCTGTAGGTGCAGCGATCACAGCAATATCAATTTTCACTTCTCCGTCCTGAATTGCCTGATAGCGGCCACCGTGCGAACGAAGAATTCCGACGCCTTCCATCTTTCCGTTGGAAGTAAAGCGTCCGAGCGAGCCGTTCATACTGCCTTCTATATGATGGATGGTTCCGTCTTCGAGATATTTCGTCAGCGGACCGTGGCATTCAAAGGATGCAGAAGGGCACCAGGTTAGGTTTTTCACGCCCATTTCTGCGGCAATTTCAAAAATCTGCGCAGCAATCAGATCGCCATTACGAAAATGGTGATGCGTCGAAATGGTCATCCCGTCTTTCAAACCTGATTTCTTTAAAGCATCTTTTAATGATTTGACGAGTTTATTTCCGTCGGAAGGATAATCAGCACAACTTACCAGACGCGGTGCATACCGGAATCCGGTAGGGCGATGTTTTCCAATGCCCATATACGGGATTTGTGGCTGTCCGTTGACAACGGTCGGCACCATGCGGCCGAGCGCGTTTTTTACCATTTTATTATTTGCCATCGTTCATTTCCTCCTTCCAGTTCTTTGAAATTTTTCCAAGTTTAACTGCAATATCTATCATCTTTAGTGCACGTTTTACAACAGGCGGGTCAATCATTTTTGTTCCGAGGGAAACAACACCCAGTCCTTTGGCCGTTGCTTCATCAAAGGCAAGGACAATTTTCTTTGATTTTTCAATTTCTGCACTATCGGGTGCGTAGTATTCATGAATAACGCGAATCTGACGCGGATGAATACATCCCATTCCTTCATAACCAAGGCCTTTGGATGCAATCACATTATTTTTCAAACCTTCCATATCCCCCACATCCGAGAAAACAGAGTCGATGGGTTGTATGCCAGCAGCACGAGCTGCATTCACAACCATGCTTCTTGCAAAGAAACTTTCGGTTGCTTCTTTGGTACGGCGGGCAGCAATATCAGCAGTGTAATCTTCCAGGCCAATGGCCAGCGAGACCACATTGGGCGAAGCCTTCGCAATTTCATAGGCATTGATTACGCCCAAAGCACTTTCAATAATCGGCATCAGCCAGATGGGATATTTTACTTTATATTCTTTTCTTATTTTTTCAATCTCAGCTTCAACCTGTCTGATCTGCTCAGCACTTTCGCATTTGGGAACAAGAATCAGGTTGACATAATGCGGCACAATGTATTTCAGATCATCGAGCCCGGCTGGTACCTGATTAATACGAACCATTCGCTCTGCGCCATAATAATTAACTGCACAAAGTGCATTGCGGACGAGGAGTTGGGCTTCTTTCTTTTTTGAAGGAGCTACAGAATCTTCCAGATCGAGAATGATTCCATCGGGCCTGTGTATCCCGGCATTGAACATGAGGTTAGGAGTATTGCCAGGAAGATACAGTCTTGAAAAGCGGTTTTTATCGCGCTTTGTTTCATACTTATTTTCCTTCAGCATCTCAGGAAGAAATTCTTTTTCTGTACCCAGACATTCACGTATAACATTTTCGAGGCGGGCCATCAGTACAAAAGGCAATGCCCCGGAATCTTCCATGGTTAACACTGCATTTTTAATCCCGTAACTTGAAAGCATTTTATGGATTAATTCCAGAATTGATTTTCCATAAAGTACATTTACTTTACTTTTCAAGTCAATTTTCAAACCTCCCGAGGAAGTTATTTCAAGTGTCACCTGGCAATCGGACTTCACTCCTTTTCCGGTATTACCGGCCATTGCCACATTTTTTTGTTTAGTCATTTTTCACAATTTGAAAACCGGTTCAAACCTACATGATTTTATTGTACAAAAAAAGCAAAAAAAAAGGCTGCATTTCTGCAGCCTCTTCTTTGAAATGAAAGCGATCAGCCTTTTCCTTGGCCAGCTTTTACTTCTTTAGGCTTAACTGGTTTAACTGGAGCTTTGCCACCTTTTTTTGCTGCTGCTAATGAGTCAGCAATACGAGCGCTGTCAGCTTTTGCTTTTTCAGCAGCACCTTTTACAGAATCAGCAATACGAGCACTGTCTTCTTTTGCTTTAACTTTAGCAAGTGAATCAGCTACTTTAATTGAATCTTCTTTCGCTTTTTTGTCGTCTTTTTTTTCACCACCGCAGGAGAAGAATGCTACCATTCCTGCTACGAGTAAGAGTGCAAATACTTTTTTCATAGGATTAATGTTTGTTTTTAAGGTTAACCTTTTCGGGGCGCAAAATTATAACGTTTTTGACATAAAAAAAATTTTTCGATCATTTTTTTAATGATTTGTCACTTTTTTCTTTTTTACTGGCTTTTCAATTTTCTTTTTGGCGGGTACCTTTTTAACATCTTTATTTTTCTCAATTACTTGTTTTTTGATAGCCTTTGTGGTATCTACAATATTGTTTTTTACCGAGTCTTCCTTTGCCTGCAGCCTTTGGAAGTATGTTTGAGCATTCTCAATGGATCGTATGGAATCAAACTTTTTCTTCTCTAATCGCGTGATCGAATCATAAATACTTCTTGACTGGTTTTCACTTTTTTTGGTGGTTGGATTACATGAAATTATGATTGTTAAACAAATGATATACAGTGCTATTTTCATTTTACACACATTTATTAATACATTTTTTCCAAAAATTTAAATCTACTAGCTAATTTTTGACTAATTTTGCAGCAAATTTAAACACACAAATTACAAATCAAATTTATTTACCTATGAAAAAATTAATTCTTTCCCTCACGGCAATTCTGATTTTAGGTAGCGTTGTTTTCGTTTCCTGCAAAAAAGACGATGTAACTGCTCCTGTTATTGCACTGGTTGGTGATGCTAACATGACAATTATGCTCGGTGCTACTTTTACTGATCCAGGTGCAACTGCAACTGATGATACTGATGGCGATCTGACATCTGCTATTACTGTTTCAGGAACTGTTAACAATGCTTTGGTTGGCTCTTACACATTAACGTATACTGTAGCTGATGCTGCTGGCAATTCTGCTGAAAAGAAAAGAACTGTTGAAGTACAAAACTCAGCGAAAGATTTTGCTGGTTCCTATAATGTAACTGACGTTGTTGGTGGTGGAACTCCTGCTACTTATACTGATGTTGTTACTGCTTCCAGCACTGTTGACAAAAGAGTTTGGGTTACTAAATTTGCTTATTACACAAATGGTGGTGTTTATTTTGACATAAACACATCCAACAGCACAATTCAGCTTCCTTCACAGACTGTTGTTTGCGGACTCACACCTGCTTCACGCGTATTTGTTGGAAGTGGAACATATGTTAGTTCACCTACTACTGTTTTAACAATTAACTATACTGAAACTACCGGTGGTACTTCAGTTACTGGCGTTGAAACTTACACAAAACAGTAAGCTCAACCCATAATCTTATTAAAAGGCTGGCAGTTTTGCCAGCCTTTTTTTTATCTTTGAAAAAAAATACCATGAGAAAAATCTTTTTTATATCAACCTTACTATTAACAGGAGTTGTTTTCACGCTTACTTCCTGCAAGAAAAATGAAACTGAAGAAAACACCCCAACTCCCGTCACTCCTACAGTTGACACAACTCCACCTGTCATCACGTTAATGGGCGATGCAAACATGACAATAATTCTTAATTCAACATTCACAGATCCCGGTGCAACTGCAACCGATAACATTAACGGGGATATTACGGCTAACATAACTGTTACAGGAACCGTAAATAAAGATTTGGCTGGCTCCTACACTTTAAAATATTCCGTTTCAGATGCAGCAGGGAATACAGCAACAAAAAACAGAACCGTGAGTGTAGAAAACGCTGCAACCAACCTAGCAGGATCTTATAATGTAACGGATGTTATTGGTGGCGGAACGCCTTATGCCTATACTGATTTTATAGCTGCATCCAGCTATGTAAATAACCGAATATGGGTTTCCAAATTTGCCTATTATACTAATGCGGCTGTTTATTTTGACGTCAATCCTATCAATAACACAATTGTGATTCCCTCACAGACTGTTGTTTGCGGAAGCCCTGCAGCTTCACGCGTATTTGTTGGAAGTGGAACATATATTAGCTCACCGAATACCGTTTTAACAATTAACTATACTGAAACTACTGGTGGCACTTCATTTACTGGCGTTGAAACTTACACAAAACAGTAAGCTCAACCAATAACCTTATTAAAAGGCTGACAGTTTTGTCAGCCTTTTTTTATTATCTTTGAAACAGCTTCCCAAAATGAAAAAGGTAATCAAATTAACGCTTATTGTTGCACTCGGGTTTATGTGCTCTTCCCTTGCTTGTGAAGATGATCATACAGCCCCAGTCATTTCAATAATTGGAACCAACCCGGTAATTATTCATATCGGAGATGGTTATACTGATGAAGGAGCAACAGCATGGGATGATGAAGATGGCGATGTTACTAAATACCTTTCTGCATCTAGCAATGTAGATATAAATACTGCTGGTTCTTATTTTATTTTGTATTCAGTGGTAGACGCTCCCGGAAACGTTTCTGAAAAAAAGAGAACCGTCATCATTGAAAATTCTGTTGAATATTTAAAAGGCATTTACAATGTTTCAAACACATTTAATGGTGGAACACCTGTAAATTTCACTGACAGCATTACTCCCTCTCCGATCAGCAATGACAGAGTTTTTGTTTCAAGGTTTGCAAATTATGTGAATGCTGAAGTTTTTTTTGATTTAAATCCTTCTGTTCACACACTTCAATTATCATCACAATCAATTTCCTGCGGAACACCTTCTACCCTTCGCACTTTTGCAGGAAGCGGATCTTATACTGTTAACCCTGTTATCTTTACTATTAATTATACAGAAACTACCGGAGGGAATACTGTTTCCGGCCTCATTACCTATACGCAGCAATAACTTTGTTATCTTTGTAAAAATTCTTTCTATGAAAAAAATTGCCCTGATCTCCGTTTTATTCCTCTTGGGAATACTCGTCATTTCTTCCTGCAAAAAGAAAGATACTACTGCACCTACTATTTCGCTGAAAGGTGATAACCCTATGCTCATCGCAGTGGGCTCTACATTTACAGATCCGGGTGCCACTGCCGTTGATGATGTTGATGGAGATATCAGTGTTGCCATTGTTGCATCAAACAATGTGAACACCGCAGTTGAAGGCAATTACACAGTTACTTATAATGTTTCGGATGAAGAAGGAAACAAAGCGGATGAAGTAAAACGCACCGTGAAAGTGATGTATTTCTAAATCCCCATTTTTCTTTTTATATCTTTGCCTACCTATTTCAGCGCATGCGCTCATATCTGCATTATATCATACAGATCCTGCGGAAAATTATCATTCTGCTATTCATTTATGAATGCAGCCGTCTGTTGTTCTATCTTGTAAATCTTCAATACTTCACCAGTCTTTCTTCCAACGACGTTTTTCGGTCTTTCTTTTTTGGCTTACGCTTCGACTTGTCTGCCCTGCTAATGCTGAATGCCCCATTCATTTTGCTGCTGTTGCTTCCATTCCACTTCAGAAGTAAAAAAGCATTTACAAAATATTCAAATTTGTTTTTTTACATCAGCAATTCCATTGGGATATTTTTCAACTGTATTGATGCCGCCTATTTTCCTTTTACCTTAAAAAGAACAACCGGTGATGTTTTCAGTTTTGTTTCTACCGGAAATGATTTTTTAAAACTTCTGCCCAACTACATGCAGGACTTCTGGTACGTTTTTCTGCTTGCCTTTGTTTTAATTGCAGGAATGATTGTACTTGATCGTTTTCTTCCTTTTAAAAAATTCAATGTAGCTCCTGCAAAAAATAAAATTAAATACTTCGGGTTTCATCTGCTGATGCTGGTTTTTGTAATTACATTATCCATTATTGGTATGCGCGGTGGATTTCAGCTACGTCCGATCAGCATTCTTACTGCAGCTGAATATACGGATCCCGCTGGCATTCCGCTAACGCTCAACACTCCTTTTACAATTATAAAAACCTACGGCAAGCGCGAACTGAATGAAGTGAATTATTTTCCACCCACGGTTGCGCATCGATTATTCAGCCCTGAAAAAAGTTATATTTCTGATACAATACCACGAAAAGATAATGTAGTAATCATTATCATGGAAAGTTTTTCTTCCGAATATACAGCCATGGCTGGCGCTGGCAAAAAGTCGTACACACCTTTCTTTGATTCTCTTTCTAATGAAGGACTATTATTTACACATGCCTTTGCCAACGGTCGTAAATCGATGGAAGCCCTGCCGGCGATTCTTGCTTCCATGCCATCGCTGATGAACAATCCGTATATCACTTCTGAATTTGCAGCGAATCGTTTACACGGGCTGCCGGCTATTCTGCGCGAGATGAATTACAATACGTCATTCTTTCACGGTGGAACAAACGGAACGATGGGTTTTGATGCATTTTCCAAAGCAGCAGGAATTGAAAATTATTATGGCAAATCACAATATGGCAATGAGGATTTTGATGGTAAATGGGGCGTGTACGACGAGCCCTATTTTCAGTACTTCGCAAAAAATCTGAATTCATTCCCACAACCTTTCTTCTCTGTATTTTTTTCTTTGTCATCGCATCATCCTTATTCAATTCCTGAGAAATACAAAAATAAATTTCCCAAGGGCACACTCCCGATTCACGAATCCATTGGATATGCAGATTTTTCACTTGGAAAGTTTTTTGAGTTTGCAAAAAAACAATCGTGGTTTAAAAACACTTTGTTTATTATAACTGCCGATCACGCTGCCGAATCAGCCGGTGGCTATTACAGCACACGGGCAGGGAGCTATGCCATTCCGTTATTGTTTTACAAAACAGGATCTGAAATGAAAGGCCGGTCGGAAGTTGTCGCGCAGCAATGCGACATTATGCCCTCTGTACTGGATTATCTGTGGTGCAATAAAAAATTCATTTCATATGGAAACAGTGTTTTCGGAGAAAACGAAAAGCACTTTGCGATAAACTTTTTAAATGACACTTATCAGTTTATCTCTGACGATTACGGTTTTATTTTAAGTGGAGCAACAACAGCTGGCGTGTATAATCTGAAGCTGGATTCATTACAAAACAAAAATCTTTCTTTACAAAAGGATGTATTCATTTCAGATAAAATAAATTTACTGAAAGCAATTATTCAATCTTATAATCACCGGATGATTACAAACCGGCTTTGCCCATGAGTTCAGATCAAGTAAAATATTTTTTTATCATCAATCCGGTATCGGGCACCCGCAAGGGAATATCAGCTGAAATACTGATTCATGATGTGATGGAAAAATCAGGGGAACAATATGAGATGCATGTTACAAAATACAAAGGGCATGCAACTGAATTAGCCGCCCGGGCCGTGGAGCAAAAAATTCCGTTCATCGTAGCGGTAGGTGGTGACGGCACGTTGAACGAAATTGCAAAAGTGATGACCGGAACAAATTCTGCGTTGGGCATCATTCCGCGAGGCTCTGGCAATGGGTTGGCGCGTTTTGCAAAAATACCGACCGACACTGAAAAAGCTCTTGATTTAATTCTGAAGGGTTACACACAGAAAATTGATACAGCGGAAATAAACGGAAAGTTTTTTATCAGCATTGCAGGTTCTGGCTTTGATGCAAAAGTAGCTTTGCATTTCAACAAAAGTAAAAATCGTGGATTTATAAACTATGCATGGATAGCCGTTCGTGAATATTTTCGTTACAAACCTCTGGAATATTCGATCACAAGCAACGGACAAACCATAACCCGGAAAACACTTTTAATCAGCTTTGCCAATTCAGATCGTTTTGGTTATAATGCAGTAATAGCTCCGGAATCAAGGCTGGACGACGGTTTGATTGACATCTGTATTTTACAGAAACCTCCATTTTTCTCTGCCTTATTTTTACTCATTAAATTTTTCAGAAAAAAAATTCACACTTCTCGTTACATGGAAATACTGAGAGTTCCGTCAGCACAAATCATCAGCAAAAATAAGATTCCAACACACATTGACGGCGACACCGGAGATTCCGAAGCAAGTATTGATATTCACATACACCCGTCTTCACTTACAATGATTACTCCTTAATTTCATTATCATGGAAAAGAAAAAAAAGGCACTGGGCATCGTTTATTCCACCAACCCTGAGTTCAATTATGATTTAGGGAAAACCGAAGAACCACAAACACTGGCTCCGGAGAAGCAGGGCCTGAATGTGCGGCTTGAGAAAAAAGGAAGAGGCGGAAAAACAGTAACGTTGGTTTGCTGTTTTGCAGGAAGTGAAGATGATTTGAATGAGCTGGCACGCACTTTAAAAAATAAATGCGGCACAGGCGGCAGTGTGAAAGACGGCGAAATTATTATTCAGGGCGACTTCCGCGAAAAATTATTTAACATACTGAAAAGTTTGGGTTACATAAAAACCAAACTGCATAATTGATTTCACTATCTAAAAATGAAAGTTTGCACTCAGGAAAGCCAGAGGTGTAAACTTAATCTGCATTCCATTATCTCCGCTTTTGCCTGTATATGTTGGACTATTCGTGCAAGTATGCGTATATTTATAATCTTCCTGCGTGATATAAAAATCAATTGAACTTTCCAGAGACAATGAAAGTCTTGGGATTATCTGATATTGAAGCCCGAATAATGGTCCTCCGCCATATTGATATTTTTGTAGATCATATTTGTAATCATCCGTATGATTATAGGCAGGGTTTGAAATGCTAACATCAGTATACTTATCTTTATGTTCCAGAACAAATGCACTGGTTTTTAAATCAACGCCTATAAAAAAACGAAATTTGTCAATGTCAAAATTTCTCTGAATGCCCAATGACCCAATAATTGAGGTTTGAGAAATTTCAATTTCATGTGTGTCCTTATCTGAATCAACATAATCGGTTTTATTACTGGAGTAATTAAACCCGACTTTTGCTCTTAAAGCGAACTTGTCGAAAGAAAATTTATATCCAAATCCATAATTTTTTGTATCCGAATCATAGAAAGAAGGATAATAGTAATAAGAATAATCGATGTAATCATACATATAAATCCAGTCCCAGAAATTCTGGAATGAGTTTTTGGAAGCTAAATCTGTTATCCCAAAATTAAACTCATGCCTGAGTCCAATGTTAGTTTTTACTTTGCGCTTTGTTGTATCCGTTTGTGCAAATGATATAAACGGAATTAAGAGAATAACTGCAACCAAAAGTTTTTGAATAGTTTTCATGGTGATATTTTTTTCAAAAATAAATAAAATACTTCAATATTTTTATTCATAAGCAAAATTATATTGTCTGTTATTAGAATTGTCAGTTTCGTTGAATAATACGATTCGATAATCTTTTTCGTTATCTTTGTGCCAAAGGTGCCAATCAGCATGCTAAAGATCTTCATAAAAAAAATGTTCTTCTTCATTTTTCTGGCAATGACAGTAAGCAACAGCCATGCTCAGATTTTTGACGAAAGTCTCGTTCAGTTCTCCGGTGTGATCGTTAACGAATCACTGAAACC
>JAZDMK010000243.1:0-6121 GCA_043800975.1 Bacteroidota bacterium
AGGAGGTTCCCTGCGTTTTATTCAGTCCGTTTTTGCCGGAAGCAATCACATGACCGTATGCACACACGTTTGGTTTCATGCGCAAATCGGCAGTAGGACCATAGGAGCTGAAATCGGTATGATATTCTCCGTTCGGATCAATGCCGCCTACTGTGAGAACGCTATCGGCATCGGCTGGTGCGCCCATCACGTGCCACTGGTTGTCGCCATCGTTTCCTGCTGCATTGACAATTAAAATTCCTTTTCGTGCTGCCAGATTTCCGGCTCTTGTTACCAGTGATTTTTTTCCGTCCATATCCCATGGGAAATAGCGATGATAGGTATATCCGAGGGAACTGTTCACGATATCGGCACCGTTTTTATCAGCCCATTCGACAGCAGCCAGCCAGTTTTGTTCTTCTGAATAAGGTTCACCACTTCGTTCGGTTCTTGCTAAAATAAATTCCGCACCTGTAGCGAGGCCTATCTGTTTATCACCGATCATTCCTGCTATGCATGAGAATGTATTTGTGCCATGCGCATTGTATGCATACACAAATTTTTTATTGTGTACAAAGTCCCATGTATTTAAAATTCTTCCTTCGTTGCGAATTTTTTCAAAAGCAGGATTCACATCCACCGTTGGGAAACCCGCATCAAATATGGCAATCCTCACTCCTTTCCCATCGATTCCTTTTTGCTTAAAAAGGCTTGCCTGCATGGATTCTGTTTGTCTGTTAAGAATTTGAGATTGCCAGCTATTCAATGTAGTGTCCCACGACTGAACAGAGCAGACATTGGAAACCCCATCCATTTGCTCAACAGAAGAAACAAAAGGAAGACTTTCCACTTTCATTTTTTGATCAGGCTGCATCCAAGCAACGACTGCATTAAACCAGCGTGTGGAATAGCCAACTGAATCGGAAAGATTTTGAACAGCCTGAATATATTGATCTTTCACAGGCATATCGGTAGAATCAAAAAGCGGGAGATGACAACGTTCACGACGCTGAATTGCTTTTTTATCGAAATAGGAATAGGGATCAAACGCAACATCTTTTTTATCTGTAAAGAAAACCCAGTATTTATTCTGCGCCACTGAAGGGAGAATCAAACACAAAAGAATGACTGATAAAAAGATTTTTCTACTCATAATTAAGAACACGAAAGTACATTATTTTTTATTTCCCACGGAATTAAATCAACGTATGCAGGAATCAACAGCACCTGCCCTGCCATGTATTGCGATCTTCCATGCGTTGTTCGATGATTCGGAGCACTTCATCACTTCGGATTCGTCCCCAATCGGGTGCTATCAAAAAACGAGGCGGGACTTCAGCTGTCATCCGTTCAATGCAAATTTCCGGATTTAAATTTTCTAGAAAAGCAATCAGCATGTCTATGTATTCGTCCATGCTATTCAAGTGTATACTTTCTGGATTGTTTTGAAATTCTTCGGCCAGCTTTGTATCACGAATTATTTGCAACTGATGAACTTTTAAAGAATGAACCGGCAGTTGAGAAATTGTTTTCGCTGTTTCAATAGCCTCACTTGTTCCTTCTCCGGGCAAACCCAGAATCAGATGCACTCCCGTATACAGACCTTTGGCAGCAGCGCTTTTCACTGCATTAGCTGAACACTCAAAAGTATGCCCGCGGTTGATTCGCATCAGTGTTTTATCAAAGACTGATTCAACACCAAACTCAAGCTGAATAAAAGAATCACGCGAAAGAGAACTGAGCAATTCCAGAATTTCCTCATTCACACAATCGGGTCTTGTACCAATAGCCAGTCCTGAGATTCCGGGATGGGCCAAAGCTTCCATATACATTTTTTCAAGTTTATCGATGGAAGCATGTGTGTTGGAGTAAGACTGAAAGTATGCGATATGCTTTGTTGCACGGCGATAGCGCCATGCGATAAATTTTATTCCTTCGTCAATTTGTTGGGTAATCGTTTTTCCGGGGTCGCAATAAGAAGGGCTGAAAGCAGAATTGTTGCAATAAATGCATCCGCCGCTCCGGTCATCGTTCCGGTTGGGGCACGAAAAGCCCGCATCAATGCTGACCTTCTGCATGCGTGAACCAAAATGATCCTTGCTCCAGTTTGTATAGCTGTTAAACCTTCTTGTATTTCCCCATGGGTACATGCGGCAAAGGTAGGGAAAAGACCGAAGACGGGAGACCGGAGACCGATGCAAAAAGTCAGAAGACGGGAGTCCTGAGTCAGAAGCAAATTATGCAAGCAGTGGCTGATTCGTTTCGTTTTTTCTAGACCACAGATGGCACAGATTTTCACAGATAAAAGTTGCAAGAGCAGTAGCTTTGCGACTTTGCGTGAAACAAAAACCGAATGTCTAAATAAGATTTTCGATTTAACTGAACTAATCTACTTTCAAAAATCTTCCGGCTGTCCTGCCGGAGCGAATCAGGTAATAACCAGGTTGCAGATCAGAAATATCTATTTGCTGATAATTGAATGTATTGGGAATTGTCATTAAAATCTTTCCGGCCACATCCATAACATAAATTTCTTCAGCTGCATTGGCAAAGGAAACATTCAGAAGATCGGTTGCAGGATTCGGGAAAATGAAATTATTATTTGCATTCATTTCTTCAACATTAACAGAAGGACAGGTATGCTGGTACGTAGCCAACCTTGAAGAAGAGAGTGAATCAACAAAAGCTGCCTGCGCTGTTGCATCACCTTTTAAATGCCAGTTGAGATACAGTAAAGAAAAATCCACAGCCACATCCTGCTGCTCTGCGTCTGTAAGTGGCGGAGTTGGCATACAGGTAGATTCACCGAAAGTGCACCAGAAACTATAGTCACCAAAATTACAATGGCTACCATCTTTAATACTAATGTATGATTTGCAAGTGGAATAAACTGCATTGTACATCAGAACCTGATTGGTTGCGGGATCCGACACACAGTCCACTTCTCCGGATACAACCAAATTGGGTACTGTACACAAAGCTGCTGCAGTAATAGCTGATGGTGTTGTTTCATTAGCCGCAAAAGAAATCATGCAATCAATATTGGTGTTATTCTGTCCAGCTAGAAAAGTGCAGCCACCGCCCATGGAATGACCCATGATTGCAGATGTTCCCAAAATATGGTTATAGAAAATGGAAGCATTGTTTGTTCCTTCCGATTTAATTTTTGTATTGATAAAGGCAAGGTCCAAACCAAACTCACCGTGATCTGCAGAGCCTAATGCTTCTTCCGTTCGAGGACAAGCCAAAATATATCCTTCAGCCACAACTGCATTTGCAAAATAAGTATAAACAAGTCCTGTCATAGAAAAGCCATGACCCAAAACAATCAGGGGAAAAGTGCCGGTAGCAAAGGGTGTGTTCGAACCGGCGGAAGTAGCCGGATAATAAACCTGAACATCAATGTCGCGTGTGCGGCTGGCATCGGTGTATGTGATTGTAGATGTTCCCACCGGGAATTGAGCCTGTAAAGAAATTACAGAAATGGTCAAAAGCAAACTAAGGAGTAATGTTTTTTTCATGATAGCAGGTTTTAAACTTCTGCTAATTTAGAACATTTTTATCTATTATTCTAATTTTCGAGAAAATATTTTTACTTTATCGATTTACGAATCTCACTTTGAGACTTGATTATTTACAATACTTATCAATCATCTCCTTTGCCTTCACATTTCCATTCTCCAGGGCTTTCTTCCAATCGGCGCAGGCATCTTCTATTCTTTCGGTCTGGCGATACAGCTCGGCACGATTAAAATATGCGTTTCCGCTTTTGGGATTTTCAGCTATCGCCTTGTTATAATCTTTTATTGCATTGGGATAATCTTTCATGATCATACGACATAAGCCACGGTTGTTGTAGGCGTCGGCATAGGCAGGATCGAGACTGAGCGCTTTGTTGTAGCTTTTAATTGCTTCTTCATACATTCCAAGATCCTGCTTAACCATCCCATCATAAAAATAAACATCAGGATAGGTTGGGTCAAGCTCAATGGAAGCTTTAAAGTCTGATATAGCTCCTGAATAGTCTTTATTGTAATAACGCGTCATTCCGCGGATGTTAAACACACTGGTATCCTTTGGATTTTTTTCGATCACCTTTGTAAAGTCTTCAATGGCTCCTTTATAATCCTGTGTGTAATATTTTGCAGTTCCCCGATTGCGATATGCAGACATATTTTCAGGATTGATTTCAATGGCTCTGTTCAGATCGCGAATGCCGCCATCAAAATTCCCTACTATGGTTCTGAGTGATCCACGGCTTACCAGAAAATCAGAATTGTTTTGATCAATCTGAACCGCTTTGTCGAAATCATCGAGGGCAAGTGCATAATTTCCGGTCTTTGCTTTTACACCGCCACGGTTCGCAAACGCAAGGGCGAAGTCGGGTTTAAGACGAAGTGCTTTGTCGTAATCTTCAATTGCACCGGGCACATCATTCATCAATGCATGAATATCTGCGATACGGCACCAAGCTACATAATTGTTTGAATCCAGTTTTAATGCAGCATTGAAATCCTGCATGGCTCCTTTGATATCCATGCTTTTTAATTTCTGATCACCGTTTTTAATTTCGGTTGTTTCATCATATTTTTTCTGAGCATTCAGTATGGCGGGAAACAGAAAAATCAGGAGGAAGGTTATTTTTTTCATGTTCGTGGGTATTAGCAGATAGTATTTGATTTTAAATTTCACGCAACCGAACCACGAAGTGGTGAGATCACGAGCACATTAATTGTTATTTTAAAGAGCGAGTAAAGTCGCAAAGATCGCAAAGTTAGATTTTACTTGTAATCAAATTAGTTGCCACATTTTTCTTTGATACTTTTTTTAGCTTCTTTACTTCCAAGTGATGCTGCCTTTCGCCAGTCCTCACAGGCGCCGGTATGATCTGCAAGTATATTTTTAGCTTCAGCACGAAAATAAAATGCGTCGGGTTGATTCGGTTTTATTTCAATTGTTTTGTCGAATTCTTTAATTGCTTCATTGAAATTCCCATAGTTACACTTTATCATGGCCTTGTAGTAGTATGCATCTGCGCTGTCGGGATAATTGTAAACCAACTCCAGAAAATCACCCATTGATTCCTTGTAATCCTCGAGGTTATATCGACATTTTCCTTTGTTGAGCATAGCGGTGTAATTCAAAGAATCAATCAATAAAACACGGTCATAAAACATGACTGCGTTTTTAAACTTCAGCATATCGCGGTACGAATGCGCGATGTACATAACAGCCGTTGTGTCTTCCGGTTTTTGATCCAGCACTTTTGTAAAATCTTTTATCGCACCTTCATAATTCTGAGCATTGAATTTAAACATACCGGCAGCTTTTAGCTTTGCAGGATCAGCAGGTTTCTTCTGCGCATACAATGCAGATAACGAAAGAAATAAAATTAAAATCTGGATAATAAGAAAACGTATCATGGGATTATAAATTAGTGGACAAACAATGTTGTGTTTCATCAATTGACAAACCTTTGCGGGAAGCATAATCATGCAGTTGATCTTCGCCGATACGACCCACTGAAAATAAGGTTGACTGCGGATTGGCAATTATCCAGCCGCATACCGAAGAAACAGGATCAATCATAAAAGATGAAGTCAATTTTAAGGAACAGACAAATTCGACTTTAAGAATATCGAATAGTTTTCTTTTTTCACTGTGATCGGGACAAGCGGGATAACCCGGAGAAAGGCGAGCCCCACGATATTTTCCCGTAAACATTTCTTCCATCGACAGGTTCTCATCTTTGGAAAATCCCCAGATTTCTTTTCTTACTTTTTCATGTACAAATTCAGACAGCGCTTCAGCCAAGCGATCAGCAAGCGTTTGTGCAAGTATCGCTGAATACTCATCGCCGGCTCTGCGGAAATTTTGCACAAGATCATTCAATCCAACACCAGCGCTGCAAACAAATGCACCCATATAATCATGGTCGGAACGTATAAAATCGGAAACACAAAAATTCGTATCACTTTGCACCTGCTGACGAAGGAAGTTGAGTGTTTTCAATTCACACATATGTTCATCATCTGAATAAAGCAATACATCATCACCTTTTGAAACGGCAGGATAAACAGCCGTTATCGCAACAGGTGCCAAACATTTTTCTGAGTCAAAAGTTTGTAACATCTTTTTTGCA
>JAZDMK010000283.1:0-28110 GCA_043800975.1 Bacteroidota bacterium
AACCCGGATTTTGCCCGGGCTCGTCGTTATTTTATGTGAATGTTTTTTACCGTATGTAAAACTTTCGTGTAGTCACCTGCTGGTTGCTTTCAAACACAAACATGTAAAGACCTGTTGCCAGATCTGAAACATCTAGCTTCATTTGGTTTACTCCTTCTGCTGACGTTTCTTTTTTCTCTGCAATTAAACGTCCCGTAGCATCATACAACATCGCTCGGCTGCTAGTATTGATCTCACTCGTGTACGTTACAGAAAATTCACTTTGTTGATCATACAGTATCGAAAGTATTTCATAGCTCTGCTCTGAACCTGAACCGCATTTTACTACGATTGTATTGTATGTTTTGGTGCTTCCGTTATAGTCCGTTTGGTTGAGACGGTAATACATTATTTCTGAAGGGTTGGGATCTATAACCTGATAATTATTTACAACTGTTGAATTCCCGGTGCCTGCTATCGTTGTTAGCTCACTCCAATTGCTCATGTCTGAACTTTTCTCAATTGTAAAATAATCATTGTTGGTTTCTGTTGCGGTGGACCATGTTATCAGATTCCCTTCCGCTGAACATTCTCCTGAGAAAGACAAAAGTTCAACCGGCAAAGGCAAAGTGTAATCAACCACAAGCCATGGGCGGAATACAGCTCCCGCCGGGGGAACAACACCGGTCACCCAGTTTGAGGCAGGCACATCATTTCCAAGCAAACCTCCTGTAAGTGGAGTAGTATTCCAATTGGTACCATTGTGATACTGTGCTTTCAGGTTGGCTTCAACAATTGTATTCGGTGCTGCAAATTCAATATCCGCATAGGTAAAAGTAAGCGATACCGTAGGTTCTGTTGCCCAGGTCTGTTTTCCCAAAACCCAGAACCTGTCTGCTACTGTTAAATCTGTACCACTAAAGATGGAACCCAGATTTGCTACACCGGTAGGGAAAGGTGCATTCGTCGATGGGGTGCGATAAGTAGATGCTATCAAACTTCCCGGTGTGCTACCGGCTCCGGTCACCTGAAAGGTAAACGGAAGATAGTCAACTGCCGTTCCAAACGGAACTGTATAGGTGCCTGTACTGTTATTAATAACCCAAACTACCCGGTTCGTTTCATTCTCTGATATAACTGCTCCGGCTGTGCGTACAAAACCCAATGCGTTCGGCTGATTGACTACGAAGTAGGCTCCGTTATTGACATTGATAAAACCCCCGTTCAATACGACGCTGTTGTTTTGGGACATAGCTGTCCCAAATATCAGTAATAAAAATATGGAGCCCAGCGTTTTCATTTCTTCTCTTTTTTCAGATTAGTAGGTAATACTTCTTTTTGATTAGTAATAATAATTGGTACATTATTACTATCACATTTTTTGTTATTTTGAACAGGGGCATTTTTGTTCATTGAAACAGGTATTTCATTATCTCTGTTGACAATTTTGGGAATTGAGTCACTTTTAATATAGGCAACCGGAACATCCTTTTGCATACTGTAAACAGGTCTCATATTAGTATTCTGAGCAAAAATTCTAATATTAAATCCAAAGAAGAATAAAATACCGATTATAGTTATTTTGTAAATGCTTTTCATACTAGATTAGTTTACAACCTGAATAATCTGTGTAACCTGTAATGCAGAAAGATTATTTCCGCCACCAATGGCAGCACTGCCGCTATAAAGTCTTCCTTCTGTTTGGAAAGTATAATTCCCTGCAACAGTACATGTATACTGCCCTGAAATTGAAAAAGCAGTAAAAGGAACGCTTGCTCCTGCATTATCCATGGAAGTTCTGACCCACGCTCCATTGTTAAAATCAACTCCATTTACTGATACACGTAAGTCAACACCAGCTGTTGTAAAGTTAGCTGTTCCATCACAGTTACTATCAGTCATTAATCCTCCTTCTGACCACACAAGAACCTGTTGTCCAACCTGAAGAGCAAGGGTTACCGTGCAACCTGGAAACACAGTAAACACGCCACCATTAATGCACAGATTTGCATTACTTTCGCGAACAACTATTGCTGACACCACCTGATTCCCACCTACACGGTTCCACTGATTGTTTAACTGGTAATAGAATCCCGGAAAAACGTTGGTTGGCCACACTCCTGCCGTTGCAGTATTGAAAACCAAAAGCCCATCGTTTGCCCAGGCTCCAATAGGTGCATTATTGTTAATTGCTGTCAATGCCATTCGAGGAAGAACGACTCCTTTGTTTGTAGAAGTAACATCCAAAATTGCGTTCGCAATCGGTGATGTAGTTCCTATGCCTACATTACCTGTGGTACCAATTGACATTCTTGTTTGAGGACCCGTTGCCCAATTGTTTGTTGTTGCTAAATGCATTTCACTACCTCCAAGTACTGCACCTGATTTAACATATATTCCTGCCTGAGCGTTATCAGCCCCTCCCCATTGGCTCCATGTTATTCCTGTGGAATTGTCACTATTTGTAATCCTTAAATTAATAGCACCTTTCGCTGTAGAACCCGGATTTGGAAATGTAAGATTTGCATCTTGAGCAATTGTAAGGGGCGCACCAGGAGTGTTAGTCCATATACCAATATTTCCTGTACTTCGTACCCTCATCCATTCAGTATTGTTTGTTTTGATTACCCAATCCACGGCATCCGTTGTTCCAATAAAATTAGTAACTGAGCTAGTTCCTGCATTTCCTATTGTCAGCCATGCATCACTGGCTCCCAAAAACCTTACCCATGCAGCACCATTCCAATAATAATAACCAGGCCACACGTTTGTAGGTGAAGCTCCTGCCGTAGCAGTGTTGTATACCATTAAGCTGGTGGCAGGTGCTGCTATAGGGCCCGCAGCATTAGTAGCAGTTAGAGCAACTCTTGGTATCAACAATCCTTTATTCGTTGCATCAATGTCAAGCATTGCTGAAGCAAGTGGGGCCGCTCCAGTACTATTAATCCCAACATTCTGAGCAAATAATTTTGTATTCAGAATCAATAAAAAAACAATGGGCATTAAAGCTTTTGAAAGTGATAGGTAAAAATGCTTATTCATATTAGATGGTTTTTTGAATATTATCAATTTTTTATAAAATTAAATCAAGAATGAACAAAAATCAATAGGTATTGATACTTATACTATGGTTAAAAATACTTACACAACTTTTAAATATCTTATTATCAATCAATTTGAAAATTAAAAATTGAATAAATCAATTTTAACAAAACAATGAACTCATTAAATTTAACATAAAAAAGTGTAAAAAAGAACCCCGTTTGCAAATTTAGTCGATTTTATAATCCAATTACTTATATCCGTTAACTTTTTTATCGACACTTTCAGATATTCAAACAATACTTTTTTTTCCAATAAGAACTTTATTATTTTATTAGACTTGAAAATTTTTGTTTAGTTGCTTTATTTTATTGCCATGTTGAAAACTTAGAAAAACTTCTCTTATCTTTGTATCTAAATTTAATCTAAATAAGAACAAACAATGCAAGAGCCCAATCAAAAAATACTGGATGACTTAACCAGCGGGGAATACAAGTACGGGTTCACCTCAGATATTGAAACCGAATATGCTCCTATCGGGCTAAATGAAGATACCGTTCGCTTCATCTGGGAGAAAAAAGGAGAACCTGATTTTATGCTTGAGTTTCGACTAAAAGCATACCGTCACTGGCTTACCATGAAACACCCGCACTGGCCTCATTTGGTCATTCCCGAAATTGATTTTCAATCCATTTCATATTATGCTGCTCCCAAGCAAAATAAAGATAACCCTACTGAAATCGATCCCGAACTAAAAAAAACATTTGACAAATTAGGAATTTCACTTGAGGAACAACTACGCCTGAGCGGTGTTGCAGTAGATGCTGTGATGGATAGCGTTTCTGTAAAAACTACTTTCACAGAAACACTTGCCAAGCACGGCATCATCTTTTGTTCGATGAGTGAGGCTTTGCGCGAGCACCCCGAATTAGTAAAAAAATATTTAGGCACAGTCGTTCCTTACACTGATAATTTTTATGCTGCATTAAACTCAGCTGTGTTCAGTGATGGCTCGTTTTGTTACATCCCGAAAGGCGTTCGCTGCCCAATGGAATTATCGACTTACTTCCGGATCAATGCAGCCAATACCGGTCAGTTTGAACGCACTCTTCTGGTTGCAGATGAAAGCGCTTATGTCAGTTATCTGGAAGGCTGTACGGCTCCTCAACGTGACGAAAACCAACTGCACGCAGCCGTTGTGGAAATTGTAGCCATGGATAATGCCGAAGTAAAATATTCCACAGTGCAGAACTGGTACCCCGGAAACAAAGAAGGAAAAGGCGGAATATTTAATTTCGTAACCAAGCGCGGAATTTGCAAAGGTCATCATTCAAAAATTTCGTGGACACAAGTGGAAACAGGCTCTGCAATAACTTGGAAATATCCAAGCGTAATACTTCGTGGTGATGATTCCGTCGGAGAATTTTATTCTGTTGCCGTTACAAACAATCACCAGCAGGCTGATACGGGAACAAAAATGATGCATCTTGGAAAAAACACAAAAAGCACAATAATATCAAAAGGAATATCTGCAGGCTTCAGCAATAACAGCTATCGCGGCCTTGTTAAAGTTACACGTAACGCCACACATTCTCGCAATTACACCCAATGTGACTCCTTGCTAATGGGCGATAAATGCGGAGCACACACATTTCCTTACATCGAAGTTGCCAATGATAATTCTATCGTAGAACATGAAGCAACCACATCAAAAATTTCTGAAGATCAACTTTTCTACTGTCAGCAAAGGGGCATGAATGCTGAGACAGCCATTGGTCTTATAGTAAATGGTTATGCAAAAGAAGTTTTAAATAAGCTTCCTATGGAATTTGCCGTAGAAGCACAAAAATTATTATCCATCAGTTTAGAAGGTAGTATCGGTTAATACAAAACAATATGTTACAGATAAAAAATTTAAGAGCGTCAATTAATAACAAGGAAATTCTGAAAGGAATTAATCTTGAAATAAAACCGGGTGAGGTTCATGCGATCATGGGACCCAATGGTTCTGGCAAAAGCACATTGGCATCGGTTTTAGCTGGCCGCGATATTTTTGAAGTCACTTCCGGAAGTGTTCAATATAAAGGAAAAGACTTGCTATCTCTGCCGCCAGAAGAGCGCGCCAGAGAAGGAATCTTTCTTGGATTTCAATATCCTGTAGAAATTCCCGGAGTAAGTATGATGACATTTATGCGCACAGCAGTAAATGAAGTTCGTAAATACAAAGGTCTTGAACCTCTTGATGCAAAATCTTTTCTTGCCATGTCGGAAGAAAAAAAGGCTCTGGTTGAAATTACGGCAAAGCTTGCCAATCGCTCCGTTAATGAAGGGTTCTCCGGCGGAGAGAAAAAGAAAAATGAAATTTATCAAATGGCTATGCTTGAGCCAGACCTTGCTATTCTAGATGAAACGGATTCGGGTCTTGATATTGATGCATTACGAATTGTTGCCAACGGCGTAAACCGATTGAAAAGAAAAGATAATGCAACAATAGTAATAACGCACTATCAAAGACTGCTCGATTTTATTGTTCCTGATTTTGTTCACGTACTTTACAATGGACAAATTGTAAAATCAGGTGGAAAAGAACTTGCCTTTGAACTTGAAATTAAAGGCTACGACTGGCTTAAAAATGAAAAAGGAGAATGAGCGCAATTGAATTAGATATCAATAATATCCTGACTGCCGCACTGGAAGAGCAAACCACATTGCTTTCTTCTGAAAATAAAGGTGAAATAAACAACATTAAGCATGCAGCTTTTGAACAGTTTCGCCAGTCAGGCATTCCTTCTTCAAAGGAGGAAAAATGGAAGTACACTGATTTTTCGAAATTGATTGTTCCGGGATTTTCCATGCAATCATTTCCAAAAAAAATGGAAGTGGATTCGAAAGAACTATTCCGTTGTGATGTTCCTGAAATCAATACGCGTGTTATTACTTTGTTCAACGGATGGTTTCCTCATACTGAACCTGCATTAACTGAAACACCCGAAGGACTTATCATTGGCAGTTTTGCAGAAGCAGAAAAAAAATATCCCGAACTTTTTTCAAAGCATTATCAAAATGCATCTCAACAAAAAGATGGCTTTAGTTCGCTAAACACAGCCTTTGCAAAAGACGGCATTTTTATATACGTCCCTGAAAATGTAAAAATTGAAAATCCAATTCAGCTCATTTATGTCGCTTCAACTCCAGGTGATAGTTTTATTCAGCATCGCAACCTTATTGTTGCAGGAAAAAACAGCAGTATCCGAATTGTAGTTTGTGATCACTCCTTACACTTCAATAAAAGTTTAATAAATTCATTGACGGATGTAGTTCTCGAATCAGGCGCCAATGTTGACTTTCACAAAATGCAAAATTCTTCCAACAATACTTTTCAGCAAGCAACTACCTTGGTTCATCAGGAAGAAAAAAGCAATTTTACCAGTAGTACCGTTACACTCCACGGAGGTTTCATCAGAAACAATCTTTATGTAAAACTGAATGGCGAACATGCTGAAACCAATCTGTACGGTCTTTATTTAAATGACCGAGAACAGCATATCGACAATGATACATTCATAGATCATGCTGTTCCTAATTGTACTTCCATTCAAAAATTCAAAGGAATATTAGATGATAAAGCTACCGGTGCTTTTACCGGAAGGGTTTTAGTACGCAGGGATGCTCAGCATACACAAGCATTTCAATCGAACAATAATATTCTACTGACACCGGATGCAATGATTCATTCTCGTCCACAGCTTGAAATTTATGCTGATGATGTTAAATGCAGCCATGGTGCAACCATCGGCCAGCTGGATCAGGATGCCTTGTTCTATCTTCGCTCACGCGGTATTGGCCCCGCTGAAGCACGAATGTTAATGATGTTTGCTTTTGCTTCTGAAGTGATTGATAAAATTTCTATTCCAACTTTACGCGACAGAATTACTGACATGGTTGAAAAAAGATTGCGCGGTGAATTATCACGTTGCAATCATTGTGTAGTTCGTTGTTGTTAATTGATAGCTATGAGTTTTGATCCGCAAAATATCCGAAAAGATTTTCCGATTCTGAATCAAACGATTTATGGAAAAGATCTTGTTTACTTTGATAATGCTGCCACAACACAAAAGCCAAACATTGTTATTCAGGAAATTTCCAGATATTATTCTGAATACAACAGCAACATTCACCGTGGCGTGCATCACCTGAGTCAGCTTGCTACACAGGCATATGAGGATGCCCGGAAAGCAGTTCAGAAATTTATTCAGGCTTCTTCCGAAAATGAAATCATTTTTACACGAGGAACAACGGAAGGAATAAATTTAATTGCATCAACATTTTCAAAAAAATATTTAAAAAAAGGGGATGAAGTAATGATTTCCGCTATGGAACACCATTCCAATATTGTTCCCTGGCAAATGGCTTGCGAAGAAAAAGAAGCAAAACTTATTGTTGTTCCAATAAATGATACAGGAGAAATTGAACTTGATATTCTGAAAAGCCTTATCACGGAGAGAACTCGCATTATATCAATAGCACACATTTCAAATGTTCTGGGTACAATCAATCCAGTAAAAGAAATTATTTCAATTGCACATAGTCATGGAATACCTGTAGTCATTGACGGAGCACAAGCTACCGCTCATGAATTAGTAAATGTTCAGGAACTGGATTGTGATTTCTATTGTTTCTCTGCGCATAAAATGTACGGTCCTACCGGCATTGGAGTTTTGTATGGAAAAGAAAAATGGTTGGAAGATCTTCCTCCTTATCAGGGCGGCGGAGATATGATTGAAAAAGTCACTTTCGAAAAAACAACCTATAACAAACCCCCTTTAAAATTTGAAGCCGGTACTCAGGATATCGCCGGAGCGATTGGATTGAAGGCTGCAATTGATTATTTAAATTCAATTTCGCTTAAGGATGCGGTTGCATATGAAAACTCATTGTTGAATTATGCAAACGAAAAATTAACAGAAGAGAGCGATATTATTTTCTACGGCACTGCAAAACACAAAGCAGCTGTTATCTCTTTTAACATCGGCAGCATTCATCCTTATGATGCGGGCACCATCATTGATAAATTCGGAATCGCCGTCCGCACAGGCCATCATTGCGCCCAGCCGCTGATGGACACTCTTAAAATTCCCGGAACAGTGCGCGCTTCCTTTTCTTTTTATAATACTTTTGAAGAAATAGATAAACTTTTAGAAGCAATCCGAAAAGTAAAACAAATGTTTGCATAATGAAATCAATCATTGAAAAACAAGAAGAGATTAAAGCAGAGTTTGAGTTGTTTGGCGACTGGACTGAGAAATATGATTACATCATTGATATCGGAAAAACTTTACCTGCAATGAGTGATGAATTTAAAACCGATCAAAATCTGATTGAAGGTTGCCAGTCGAAAGTATGGCTTCATGCAAAACTCGAAAATGGAATCGTTTATTTTTCCGGCGACAGTGATGCCATTATTACAAAAGGAATTGTTGGACTTCTGCTAAGAATATTTTCCGAGAGCAGTCCTTCAGAGATTATGAACGCTGATCTTAGCGTTTTTGAAGCAACCGGATTGCAGGAACACCTCTCTCCTACTCGCGCCAACGGGCTTCAAGCGATGATTAAACAAATGAAATTGTATGGACTTGCATTTCAAACTAAAATGAATTCATGATGGAAAACGAAAATTATCTTGAAATGGAAGGGAAAGTGATCGATGCACTAAAAAATGTTTTTGATCCGGAAATTCCAGTCAACATTTATGACCTAGGGCTCATTTATGAAATCTCAACTTCTGATGCTGAAAATCAGAAAAAGGACGTGAAAGTTTTAATGACTCTTACAAGTCCCAATTGCCCAATAGCTGAAGATATTCCTGTAACGGTTCGTGATGAAATTAAAAAAATTGAGGGTGTGAATGAAGTAGTCGTTGAAATGACGTTTGAACCGCCATGGACTGAAGATTTAATGACTGATGCCGCTAAATTGGAATTGGGTTTCCTTTAAACGTTTCAGATTGAATTAATTTTTTATTTAACTTTGCTTCAAATTTTCAATTATGAAAAGAAATCTTATTCCCATCCTGTTTGTTAGCTTAATGCTTGTATTTGTTGCCACTTCCTGCAAGGAAGACTGTGAAAAAGATTCAACCGGATCATTGGTTGTCCAAAATCAATCTGCAACCAGTACTTCGTACGCTGTAGTTGTTGATGGCACTAATGAAGGCACAGTTGCGCCGGGTAGTGAGGGAACGTATGAATTGTCAACAGGCTCTCATTCTGTTCAGATTTTAAATTCAACGGATAACACAGAGGCATGCACTACAACTTCAGTGAATATTGTAGAATGTGAGAAGTCAATCTTGTCCTGTAATTTTTAAATAAAAAAAGCCGGCTTTTCAGTCCGGCCTTTTACCCATTTATTAAATTTTATTTAGAATCTGAAACCAAGTGTCCATACAATCTGGTGACTCAGTGTTTCAATTGTTGCTGCATTCGTATTCATTGAATACAAATAATAATCTTCTGAAGTTTTGCGCAAAACGTAAGCTACATCAATAAAATATCCTTCTTCTCTGTAACCAATACCGCCTGAAAAACACATTACACTTCCATCATTTAAACCCGATTTGTATGGACTTCCATACATTGCAAATCCACCACGGAAAGTGAAAGGCGCAGCGTTCCATTCTGTACCTGCACGAAGGTTAATCTGACTGTTGTAATTGTTGCGGATTGCGTCGTTTTCATCGTAATAAGGATAATCTTTTGAATAGAAGCGGGCTTCCGTATAATCAACAAATTCAGCATCCGCAGTAACTTGCCCATACTTGCCGAACACAATGGCAATGCTTCCAATAGCGCGGAAAGGTGTTTGCAGTTGATAGTCAAAATATCCTTTCGGAGAAGATTGGTCGAAAGAAACAGAATCGAATTCTGTTGTCAGTTTTTTGCTATAATCAATTTTCATTTCATAAAAAGAAGGTGAGTGAATTGCAACACCCAATTTTACAAAATCAACAGGACGGAAGATCATACCAAATTTGAAGTTCACCCCGGAGCCAGTAGTATTGAAATTCTCATTTAATGTAAAGGATTTGAACCCGGGAATAGAATCTGCTACATCAATTTCTTTATAGGTAGATTCTTCCATATATCGAATATAGGGAATCCCCAGGGTACCACCTATATAAAATTTTTCGTTATAGTTTGCACCAAACGAAAACACCATTTCGTTCTGAGAACCTCTGCTGTCAATAGATTTGCGTTGTTGTTCACCATATTTATTTACTGCGCCAAAATAATGATCCGTAGTTCCAGGAACCGTATCAATTAAATATGTACCCCAGGCAAGATCTGTAGAAAATGCTTCTAAGTTATCATAGTTCGTGTTCTGAGCCCAACCCAGATATTGATCAACGAAAGAACCTGTTTTATTAATACCAACAATATCTACTCTGTTGTTAAAATTATTCAGGCGATTCATTCCAAAACCAAAATTCACGTTTGACCAGGAGTTTTCCTTATCAACCGGATAGGTGAGTACAACTCCAATATTTGATAAATTAAAATTGAATCTATTGTCTTCTGAAGACATGCCCAAATAATTCGAATTGGAATTCGATATGTAGAATGAAGGAGAAAATGATATTTCAGATTTCTTGTATAAAGCAATTCCCGCAGGATTTGAAGAGAGTACTGAAAAATCACCACCTTGAGCTCCATAAGCACCACCCATTCCCAAATATTTTGCTGTTCCACCAAATGTGAGCTGAGAGAATTTAAGTGCATGGATTTCGTTTTGTGCAATTGTTGCTGTGAAGCTTAGGCACAATAAGACCGTTAATACTTTGAACTTTTTCATAGCCATTTAATATTTATGTTTTGCAAATTATCTGTGTCTGCCACTGCTTGATCCGGAAGAGGAAGAAGAAGAGCGGGAAGGCGAACTGCTGCTACCCGAGCTGCTTGATTTCGGACTGGAATAACTTCCGGAAGAAGAGGAGGAAGATGAAGAAGATTTAGGTGAACTATAGCTTCCCGATGATGATGACTTAGGTGCACTGTAGCTGTTATTCGATGACTTTGGCTGAGAATTACTATTGTTGCTTGGTGCAGAATAATTCTGTTTTGGCTGTGAATTATTGTTGCTGGGAGCTGTGTAATTCTGTTTTGGTTGTGAATTATTATTGCTTGGAGCTGTGTAATTCTGCTGCTGCTTTGGCTGATAATAATTATCATTCGATTTAGGCCTTGAATACTCAGGATCTACATATGTTTTCGGTTTACTATAGCTATTGTTTGTTTTTGGAGCTTCGTAGCTTTTCGATTTAACTTCATTCGGATTGGGTGTATAATACGGTTTTGAAGTTTTAGGTGTAACCGGAACATTGTTTGGATTCGTCACTGCAGCACCCCGTGATTTAGGAACATTCGGATCGTTAAAATTTCCTTCAGCACCCCGTGATTTGGGAACAGTATTATTTGGTGTTACATTGTTCTTTGGAGTGGTATTCGTGTTAACCGGATTAACAACTGAATTATTTTTTGGAGCTACACCAGTATTGGAAGAACCATTTGTATTGTTCTTTGGCGCCACGCCAGTATTAGAGGAACCATTCGTATTGTTCTTTGGAGCTACTCCAGTGTTGGAAGAACCATTCGTATTGTTCTTTGGATTATAATTGTTCTGGTCAGAAGATGTATTATTAGATGAACCATTAACTGAATTACTTCCTAAATTATTTGTTTCATTTTTTGGTTTACTCCAGTTAACATCATTTGAATTACCAACAACTGTGTTTGTATTACTTCCAACCGAAGAAGTATTGGTTTTCGGGTTTAATGTATTTCCTGAAATACCAGTTCCATTTAAGCTTTCATTTGATGGTGTATAATGTATGCCAGGAGTCACAGTTTCAGAATAAAGCTGTGAAATAGTTTTAGGTTCGTGACCACCACCAAGAGTGTTGGTGCTAGATCCTGAAGTCATAGGACCATAATAGTATGAATTGTCATCATAGCTATTGTAGTAATTGTTATAGCCATATCCTGAACCATCCCAGTATCCATTATTGTAACCGTCGTAATAACCATCCCAGTATCCATTGTTATAACCATATCCGTATCCATAACCATGTCCACAACCATAATATCCGCCTCCATAGTATCCACCATACCAGGGATCACCCCACCAGTAATAGTGCTGATTGTAATATGAGTGGTGCCCACCCCAATAGTACGGGTAGTAGTAATCAGGATAATAATAGGAATAAGAAGGGTACCACCAATTGTAACCCATGTATATACTTACACCATAATCATAAGGATTATTGGAATACCAGTAGTTGTTTGTGTAATAAGGATCGTAGTAACCCCAGCCATTGTAAGGAGCATAAAACCTCCTTAAACGTGAAGAATAGCTGTAATCATAATAATCATCCGAATAAAAATTATTCGTGACAAACTTGTTCCCGGAACTGTCAGTGTATGACTGTGAAGTAGAATAATCGGGCTGATTACCGTTATTATTACTTCCCGGTGTTGAAGAACTCACAGAGCCATTGTCTGTGTTGGCCGCATTATTAGCATTGGTAGAATTATCCCCATAATAATAATTGTTGTTGGTTGTGTTATTGTTTACTTTTGCAGGCGTCGCAGCTTTGTCCTTTGAAGTGTAATAGGCATCATCATACGAAACCGTGCTTTTGGTTGCGGTGCAAGCACCAAACAATAAAACCAGCAGGCCCAGAGCGATTGTTTTTTCGATTGTTTTCATATTAAGTTACTCCTTAATAATTACGTTTGAAATTCTTTTAATTTTGCTGTGCAAAAAATTTTATTAAAACTTACAATTTTCATACCACAATTGACTTATGGCTAAAGATTTTTCGACCCGAGATGAAAATTATTCCCAATGGTATAATGATCTGGTAATCAAAGCTGACCTTGCTGAGAACTCAGCAGTTAGAGGCTGCATGGTGATTAAACCATATGGATACTCCATCTGGGAAAAAATGCAAGGTGCTCTTGATAAGATGTTTAAGGACACCGGGCATTCTAACGCATATTTTCCATTATTCATTCCAAAATCATTTTTCAGCAAAGAAGCTTCGCATGTTAAAGGGTTTGCCAAAGAATGTGCCATCGTTACCCATTACCGGTTAAAAACCAGCGAGAATGGGGAAATTGTTGTTGATGAAACGGCGAAACTGGATGAAGAACTGATCGTTAGGCCCACTTCAGAAACAATAATCTGGAACACTTATAAAAACTGGATTCAATCGTATCGCGATCTTCCAATTTTGGTAAATCAATGGGCGAACGTTGTCCGCTGGGAAATGCGCACAAGATTGTTTCTTCGCACAGCAGAATTCCTTTGGCAGGAAGGACATACAGCTCATGCTACACAACAGGAAGCTATTGAAGAAGCGGAAAGAATGCTGGAAGTGTATGCAGATTTTGCTGAAAACTGGATGGCACTTCCCGTTGTAAAAGGAACAAAATCTCCCAATGAACGATTTGCCGGTGCGCTGGAAACATACTGCATTGAAGCGTTAATGCAGGACGGAAAAGCACTGCAGGCAGGAACCTCCCATTTTCTGGGTCAGAATTTTGCGAAAGCTTTTGATGTAAAATATCTTTCAAAAGAAAACAAACAGGAATATGTTTGGGCTACATCATGGGGTGTTTCCACACGCCTGATGGGCGCTTTGGTAATGGCTCATTCGGATGACAAAGGGCTTGTATTGCCTCCTCGCCTCGCTCCTTTTCAGGTTGTAATTGTTCCAATTTATAAAACAGAAGAACAACAAACCGCTGTTTTTGAAAAAATAAGGGTAATCAAGAAAACATTAGAAGACAAAGGTATTTCTGTAAAATTCGATGACCGTACAACGCAAACTCCCGGTTACAAATTTGCAGAGCACGAATTCCGTGGTGTTCCTGTCAGGCTGGCTATGGGACCGAAGGATATGGAAAACGGAACCATTGAGCTTGCAAGGCGAGATGAATTAACAAAAAAGATTATTCCTCTTGAAGAGGCAATCAATGAAATTCCCTTGCTGCTGGAAGAAATTCAAAAAAATCTATACAACAAAGCGCTTGCATTTCGTGAAAAAAATACACGCAGTGCTGATTCTTATGATGAGTTTAAAAAAATTCTTGATAACGAAGGCGGATTTGTTTTAGCTCATTGGGATGGCACAGCCGAAACAGAAGAAAAAATCAAAGAGGAAACGAAGGCAACCATTCGTTGTATTCCATTGAATGGAATCAAGGAAGAGGGAAAATGCATTTACACCGGCAATCCATCGTCGCAAAGAGTGATGTTTGCAAAAGCGTATTAATTTTGTTTTATCAAATCACCTTTCCCTTCACAATACTTGAAAATTGAGTAGGGTGATCCTTTGTAAAAAATATTTCCGGCAGTTAAAACTGTTGCCCCGAGAATTGCTTTAACGTTGATATAACATTGATTGCTGCTTTTCGAAGTGATGAAAACAATATCACTTTCCAGATCGCTGCATTGAAAAAGTCCATTACCGGCCGACCACATATAACACATTCCGGCTTTTCCCGATACAATCAAATCGGCTACACCGGTGTGTATGTTCAGATGTGCTATGTTTACATTTATTGATAACCGAACAGTGCCAGCTGCATTTTTCAAATCCACCGTTAATGTATCTGTTGTTAAAATGTTTTTTGATGTAACGTCGCCAGAACCGCTATTTTCGAGACTTCTTAATCTCTTCAGGTGAATATTGACATCAATGGAATTCTTAAAACTTCGAACCCAATTGCAACGATTGTCATTTCTGATATATAGTTTTCTTCCAATTTTTTCGGTGCGAATCAAAGGCATTAATTTCTCTCCGGCAGTAATTTCAACCCACTCAATCGTATCCTGAATAATATTTAAATTAATTTTATCAGAAAGAACTATTTCTTCAACACCAGTAATATCACGAACTTCAGTAATCGTTTTTCCGGTTCCTTTCAAACAATCAAAACGATTTTCCTTTTTACAGGAAATGAGAAATGCAAATCCTGCCAGCAGAAGTAATATGGATTTCCTTATCATTTCTTTTTGCTTTTATGTAAAGAATATCCTAAACCCAGTTCGATAAAATCGGCCTTTGCAAGATGCGTTTTCAATGAAAGATTAATCAATAAATTTTTATTCAATTTGTATCTTAATGCTAGACGATCATAAATCAATCCATCCGTTTTATCCTGCGATAAAGCATATATACCTACCTGAAACAGAAACGATAATTTTGAAAAAACCAGTTCGTATGAACCTTTCACACCAACCCTTGTAAGTAAAATATCTGCACCCGGATCCAGCATTTTTTGTTTATATTTTTCATGAATGGAAGCATCATAGAAAAAGTCAAGGCCTCCTCCAAAAAAATGTTTTTGCCCTGATGGAAATGATATTTCTAATGAGGAAGATAAAACCGGAAACTTAGGCCCGTCCTCGGGATAAGCCTCTTTAACTCCACCTGAAACAAGAAATGAAAAACGCAATTTTGTGGAATCTGATAATGGTTTTTTATTTGTGATTCGTTCCTTTTTATTGCCGAACTTGTATGTAATACCTGTAGAGACCGAAGGAATATTTATACCAAGGTTTGGAACTTTAAACGCACCATTCGACATATGCGTATATGTAAGAGCCGTTGAAAATTTAATTTTTTCTGTTATGTCGAATCTTTCCTCAAAACGAAAGCTGATCAATGCATTCAGATGAGAACCGATAGCTGTATTTTTATAATTATTAACTACGTCAAAAGGTTTTGTAATCCAACCCAGGCCGGTTCCAAAACGAAAAATTAATTGAGAACTCTTTCCCTGATGTAAAGAAAAGTTAACATACGGATGCAATCCTATTGCTTTACCCAATACCTCATCATTTCCAAGATTTGTGTATAAAAACGACAAGCCATAATCGGGATAGTGATAAGGCGCCTGCCATGCTGAAGCACCACTTGAGGATTTCCCTATACAAATTTCATATCCTGTAAAATGTCCGGTTATCAGATGCTGCATAGAAGAGCGGTGGGGAATGATAAATCCGTAATGAAGATTTGGTGAAACGAAATAAGGAATCAGCTGTTGAGCCTTTACTACAGGCAAAAAAGCAAACATCATCAGCAAGCCAAATACAATTCCGGTTCTTCTCATAAATCTCAGCAACGTTTCAAAATTACGGATTTTAAATTAAAGTGTGAATTGAATTAGAAACAGAAATGATTATCCTTATAAATGATTTATCTTTGCCCAATATGAATTCAGAGAAAAAGAGAGAAACGGATTCCTTTAGGAAATTACTTGAAATCATGGACGAACTTCGCGTGAAGTGCCCATGGGACAGCAAACAAACTTACGATAGTTTACGCCACCTTACGATTGAAGAAACCTACGAACTCGCTGATGCCATTTTAGATAAAGATCCCGATGAAATAAGAAAAGAACTGGGTGACCTTTTGTTGCACATTGTTTTCTATGCAAAAATTGCTGAAGATGAAAAGCGTTTTAATATTGCTGATGTGATCGACGGGATCTGTGAAAAGTTAATCATACGTCATCCGCATATTTTTTCTGATACGAAAGTAAAAGACGATGAAGAAGTAAAACAGAACTGGGAAAAAATTAAACTGAGAGAAGGGAAAAAATCGGTTCTTGATGGAGTTCCCAAATCGCTTCCATCGATGGTGAAAGCTTATAGAATTCAGGATAAAGCAAGGGGCGTTGGGTTTGACTGGGATAATGCAGCACAGGTTTGGGAAAAAGTAATTGAGGAACTCAATGAACTCAAACATGAAGTGGAAGCCGGAAATAAAGAAAAAGCTGAAAGTGAACTTGGCGATTTACTATTTGCAGTCATTAATTATGCAAGGTTTATCAACGTAGAGCCCGATGCTGCACTCGAAAAAACAAATCGTAAGTTCATTCGTCGTTTCTCGTACATGGAAGAATGTTTGCAGAAAGAAGGAAAAAAACTGAGCGAAATGAAGCTCGAGGAAATGGACCAATACTGGAACAAAGCAAAAGATCTGGAATGTTAAAATATTTTTTTATAAATATTTTATTTCTCGTTTTGAATTGCTCAAAGCCATTATCTGCGCAGATTTCAAAAGATACAACTCCCAATGATTCCATAAAAACATCTTATGTTTCTTCCTGGTTAATTGATTCCAAAAAACTGATTACCTCCCCTTTCCGCTGGAATTCTAAACAATGGATCACCTTTGGCGGAGCGGCTTTGATAACATCAACAGCATATCTTTATGATCAGGAAATTTTAGCTGTATTTCAGAAAAATCAAAATCCAACATCCGGTTTTATTTCAACAAATGTTGGAGAATACTTAGGTAGTGGCCTATATACATTCCCACTCATTGCCGGGTTTGGTGTTCATGGTTTGATTACAAAGAATAAGAGAAGCAGTGTTGTTTTTTTAAATAGTGTGAAGGCATATACCTTCAGCAGCGCACTGGTTACAATCTTAAAATATTCATGTCACCGCCATCGCCCCTACGATGATGACCCATCCAATCCTTACTTGTGGGACGGGCCCTCGCTTTCGAGCGAACACAAATCGTTTTCTTCCGGTCATGCCATGACAGCTGTTACGCTGCTTAGTTCCGTAGCGCTGGAATATTCAGATAAAAATATTATTCCTGTTATCTGTTATACCCTGGCTGCAACTGCTGCTTTATCGCGCGTTTACGACAACAAGCACTGGATGACCGATGTGCTCACAAGTTCATTTCTGGGTTGGGGAATTGCCAAACTTGTTCACAACAATCCCTGGACGAAACAATTTGAAAAAAGAAAAAAAGAAAAAAACAAATCTCAACACTGAAAAAATGAAAAAAATAATTTCGTTCGTGATTTGGATTTTACTGCCATTGCTTGCATTTCCACAATTTTCGGTTTCACTCCAAATTAAAAATTGCAACTATACAACCGCACATTTTTGCAAAATTCAATCACAAAAAGTAATTGTTTTGCAAACCCAGAAAATTGAAAAAGGGAAGGTTCAGTTTTCATTATTACAAAAACCGGAAACAGGAATTTACAGGATTCACTTTAAAGACACAGCTTTTGTAGATATGATTGTGGATCGTGATCAGGAAATAATCATGCAGTCACAATTCCCTTCGCTGATTGACAGTATGAAAGTATTGAAAGGCGAAGACAATCAGAATTATTATAATTATTTACAATTTAAAAACCGTAAACTTTCATTGCTTGCTTTTAATGCAGCTAAAATAAAAGCCGCATACTCCGGAAAGAAAGCACAGATAGATGCTCAGGGCCGGATTGAATTTCTGAAAGGAAGCATCACTACTCAGATAGAAGCGTTCGCATTTGAAATCTGGAAGAAAGATACTTCTTTATTTGCATCCAAAATTATCAGGGCGATGGTGATTCCCAATATGGATATGTATATGATGGAACATCCGGAAGGCAAGATGTATCATAATGATGTGGAGTTTCTGATGGAACACTTTTTTGATAATATCAGTTTCACCGATTCATCTTTTGTTAATTCCGAATTTTACTTCCGCACCATTCGCTATTATTTTGAAAAGCTTGTTCAGCCCCGAAACAGCGAAGGCTTTCAATATGCCAATGATTTTATTTTAAATAAAGCAAAACATTCTAAAGCCGTATTGCGTGAGCTGATCAGCATCATGTGCAGCCTGTATGAAGAAACGCAATTGGAAAGCGTGTATGTAAATCTTTTCGATACGTACATTACAAAGGATCCTTCCATACTGGATGCAGCAAGGTTTAGCAAAACATCGGAAAGAGTAAATATTATTAAAATGTTGCAGCCGGGAACTGTTGTACAAAACATTTCCGGAACTGATACCACCGGAAAAACAATGCAGTTGTCCGATGCAAACGGGAAATACACATTGCTTTTTTTCTGGACTGCCAATAAAAAATGCAGCGATGCCATCACCCGGTTAAAAGATCTGGACACAACCTATCGCTCACTGGGGTTCAGGGTATACGGCTATTGTACCGACAGTACAACCGCGAAATGGAAACAGGCATTGAGGCAGGTAAAACCAGGCTGGCCGAACGTGATCAAAACGCAATCGATTACGGCACCGGTTGAAAAAATGTTCAACACCTGGTCGTTGCCCAGCATGTATCTGCTGAACAATGAAAGAAAAATTGTTTTCCGCCCGATGAATGTCGATTATTTGCAGAAGAAGCTGAAAGAGATTTACGGGAAGTAAAGCACACAAAAAAGTTAGTGAAATTTCGTATTTTTCATATTTGTTTTTTTACTATACTTGTAAAAAACTATCACATGAAAAAATTACTTACGCTGGCATTTATCATCTTTACTACCACTCTTTACGCTCAAAACATTAAGCTGTTTAATGCTTTCACTAAAGATGATGGCTCTACACGCTATGTTGTGGTTTTATCCGACAATAGCATTTGGTGGTTCGCTCCCGGGCAGGTGTGGGATAAATCCTCAACTGAAGGATTGCCTTCGGGATATGACATTAAGTTCTTTCAATCGTATCTGAAAGAAGGCAGCACAAGGTACATTGCTGTTCTTTCCGACAATACAATCTGGTGGTTCTCGCCCGGGCAGGCATGGGCTAAATCATCAGTAGAAGGTTTACCGGCCGGATATGAAATTAAAACATTTGATGCATTTACAAAAGAAGGTTCTACAAGGTACGTTGTTGTTCTCAAAGACAATTCCATCTGGTGGTTTGCGCCGGGTCAGGCTTGGCAAAAGTCATCAACAGAAGGCCTGCCTGTTAAGTAGTTTTCTTTTTCTATTGTTAAATCGTTCTCATTGTTGATTATTTAAAATAAATAGTCTTCGAAATTATTGCATATTTGTTCGAATAATACGAAATTTGTGCACTTAAACGGTTAGATGTTTAAATTCCGGCATATCCTTTTTGCAATCCTTCTGACTTTTTCTGTTAGAACAGAAGTTTATGCCCAGCAGCATATTCACGATATCAATTGGTATTCTGATACGGTTGGCATGTGGGGCTCCGGCTCAACTGCATGGACCATCGACCGCATTGACACACTGGTTGATTTTTCTATAGGGCCCTACGGCGATTCTTACGGCTATGTTTATAATCTACCCTGGCCAATTGATGATTCAATAGGTGTCATTTTTAATTACGGGCTGTTTCTGGATATGCAGCTTATCTTTGAAATGACGGGTTGGAGTGGCGGTTCGGTGTACGTTAATTATCCAACCAAAATCCAGATGGATATGCCTCCCAACGGCTCTTTCACAAATGGCGACTGGGCTACAATTCAATCGGAATACCGAGAGCAGGACACACTGGTTCACCCCGCAGATATTGATCAATGGGAAATTAAAGCTGACTTCCCCGACGCAGGTAAAATCTGGCTTTATCTGAATATGACGCTGCAAGCCAACATGGATCTTATTTATTCCAATCCCATCGATCCTTTTAATATTACTTGGGATACGCTGAATATTTTCCCGCCCGTCAATATCGACCTCGATACTTTTGATATTATTCTGATCGATGTACCCAACGGCGAGTACGTGATTCCCTGGGTTGCATACCACACCGATCCATGGACAGGCAATACTGTAATCGATTCCATTTATTTTCTTCATGACTCTGTTGGCTGGCCATTACAGTTTCCTGCAATTTTTTACGACCTGATCGGTATCAGCGGCGATATTTCAATTCCACAAATTGACAATTATATTACCTGGATAGAAAACGAGCAACGTCTTTATACATGGGGGCAGGATGAATACCTTCACATCAATCTGGATATCGTAAAATTTGTTCAGATGATGTGTCATTATCTTTCCAACATTCCTGCATTGGCCGAGCTGGAGGCGGTCAGTCAGATGATCGAATATGAAGAAGGCGACACAAGTATTTATCTCTTTACGGATCCTTTTTCGGGCGAAGACTTTACTGTAGAACTCGCATGGGATCTGATCGATCTGGAATTACTTTTCACGAGTTCGATGAATTCCACATTGAGTTTTTGTGATAATAAAGAATACACATTCTTCGGATTTCCTATTCCGCCCAATCATTATCCGAACGTATGGGATATTGTAGAATTCCCGATAGCGCTTGATTACCGCGTTTTAGATACACTTGGAACTATAATAGAGACGGGCACTTCCGACAGTATAAAATTCGGTGCCGATTACGATGTTCAGGTGCGTTATCCCTGTACCGATATGGATTCCATTCCCGTTCGGTTTACACATACTATTGATCCGTGGCTTACGCATATGTTGCGTGACAGCGTTGATGTTGAACTATATGTTAAAGTACTGGATTTTGACATTAGCATTGGAACTCCTTCCAACCCTGTTTTCCAGACGAGTTTTGTTTTGTATGAAGATACGATACAGCTGGGTTCATTTGCAGGACCGCCCTGGTTCGGCCCGCCTATCTGGATGCCCTGGCTGATGGTTGGCCACTTTGGTGATTCCACATGTCTGCCCGATGATTATCTGGTTCCTATGAACAATCCGGTATCTGATTCAATTATTGTAGATAATATTTTGTGTTTTGGCACAAGCACCGGCGGGGCACAAGTTGTAGTAAGTGGTGGATTACCTCCATTCACATATCAATGGTCAGACGGAACAAATATTATTTCAACAACAGATTCCATTTTTAATGTTCCGCTCGGGACGTATTATGTAACCATCACCGATGCTGCAGGCTGCATTCTGATTGATTCTGTTACCTTGACAAATTTAAACCCGCCAATTATTGTCAGTCACACCTCGACAGATGTTCTTTGTCATGGCGACAGTACAGGCACTGCACTAATTTCTGCGAGCGGAGGAACACCGGGATATACCTATCAGTGGTCACCCAGTGTATGCGCAAGCAATCAATCTACAAATCTGGCCGCAGGAACCTATTTTATAACAGTAACAGATGTGGTGGGTTGTCACGAATATGACACCATCATAATTACAGAACCGGATTCCGCTATTTTAATTGTAGTGGATAGCGTTATTAATAATATCTGTAACGGCTATCAGCAGGGAGCTGTAAGCATTTCTGTTTACGGCGGAACACCGCCATTTATTTACAACTGGAGCAATGGTTCAACCAGTCAGGACTTGACAAATGTTTTATCCGGAATTTATTATTTAACTATTACCGATTTTTATTTGTGTCAGAAAATCGATTCAATAGAAATCATGCAGCCCGACCCGATTATCTGTTGGATCCACGATGAATCCATCTGTAATGGAATGACCGCAACAATCGTTATTGACTCTACTTCCGGCGGAACACCGCCTTATCAATACTTATGGAGCACAGGCGCAACGGGGACTTCGATCAATGTTAACCCATTTATTACATCAACATATAGTGTTACTGCATTGGATGCTAATTATTGTTCAGGTGCCGGTAATGTTGCTACAGTTAATGTAACGCCACCTTTGTTTTTAAATCTGTATATTAAAAAAGACACATTCTGCATAGGTGAAACAGTTGTAATTTACGCTGATGTAATCGGAGGCGGAGGCCCTCCTTATATTGTTTTATTAAGCAATGGAATGTCGGGCGAAGGACCTTTCTATATTACACCACAACAAAGCGGAACAATTTACGGCACAGTTTGGGATACCTGCGGATTTGCAAGCTTTACAGATTCTGTGCATTATACCATTGTACCCTTACCGGATATAAATATAGCGGCATCAACTGTAGCCGGATGCGAACCTTTATCTGTACAGTTCTTCGAAACAACGCCACAGCCGGGCGATACATACCTTTGGTATTTTGGAGACCAGACATACAGCAATCTTCAAAATCCACAGCACACTTTTTTTAATCATGGACAATACGATGTTGCATTATGTGTAACAAATATGTATGGCTGTTCTGATACTGTTTTTGCCGAGAATTACATTACTGTTTATCCAAATCCGTTTGCTGCATTCACCTATTCTCCGCCTCAGTTAGACGAAATCAATTCAACAGTAAATTTCGTTAACGGAACATTAAACATAGAGGAAAGCCACTGGTCGTTTGGCGATGGAGAAACTTCTTTGTTATACAACCCAACGCATACGTATACAACAGCCGGAACCTATGAAGTTCAGCTTTTGGTTATCACAGAATACGGTTGCAGGGACAGTACAATGTTGACGATTGACATAAGGAATATTTACACACTCTATATTCCAAACGCATTTACACCTAATGAAAACGGATTAAATGAATTCTTTATTCCTAAAGGAGACAATTTCAATCCGGACGAATATGTATTTATGGTCTATGATCGCTGGGGTGGAAAAGTGTTTGAAACAACAAATGTAAGCATGGGTTGGGATGGAGCTATTAATGGTGAACCCTGCAAAAGTGGCGTTTATGCCTATGTCATTCACTTCAGAGAAAAAACAGGTCTGGAGCAGAAATACATTGGGCATGTAACTTTAATTCGATAAATATTTATTATTTTTTTGAAATTATCTGTATATTGCAGCAAATAATTAAAGTATGCAATCCAATCAGTGTTTGATTTGTGGAAGCGAAATGATTTATAAGGAAAAAGCTGATTCGCACAGTTGTTTCTATTGCGGGAAAAAAGTTTCTTCTCAAACGGGTTGTAAAAACAATCATTTCGTATGTGATGGCTGCCTCACAGCAGATGTTAATTCAATCATTAATAATTTTTGTTTAACCTCAGAAATCTCCGACCCTATTGAACTTGCAACAGCGCTCATGAAACATCCTTCATTAAAAATGCATGGACAGGAGCATCATTTTCTGGTGCCTGCTGTTTTACTTAAAGCATATTATACTGAAACAGGTGAACTTAAAAAACTAGAGTCTGGGCTTCAGGAAGCATACAAACGCTCCTCAAAAATTTTAGAAAATTCCTGCAGCCTTTATGGCAACTGTGGCGCTGCCGTTGGTGCCGGAATTTTTATCAGCCTGATAAAAGAAGTTACTCCCTTTTCAGAAACTTCATGGCGGCACGCAAATCTTGTCACTTCTGAATCTTTAAAAGATATTGCTGAAAATGGCGGACCCAGATGCTGCAAGCGAAATTCATTTCTTGCAATTCACCGTGCAGTAAGGTTTATGGTAAAGTACATGAATATTAATATTTCCTTTCCACAACAACGCTTGTGTACCTTTCATGGAAATAATAAAGAATGTATTAAGCTGGCTTGCCCTTACTATCCCTAAAAAAAGCTGTCGATTGACAGCTTTTACTTTTTTTGTTAATCAAAAAATCTTGGAGTCTTTTTATAATATTTACTGTTCAATGCATTGAACTTTCCAATCAGCATGATTTCATGTGAACCCGACGAATAGGATTTAACAGGTCCCATCCCAATGTCATAAGCATAACCAATTTTCAACATAGGATGAATTTTTGCGCCAGCCATAATTACAAATGCATCCTTCCTACGCCAGGAGCAGCCTGCCCAGAAAAGATCTTTGTAATTTCCAACCACATTAACTTCAAAAATAGTAATGTACTGTGTACTGTTTAAACCCAGTTGTGGAATAACTGTAATGTCCTCTGTTGGTTTGTAGTTGTATTTCCCATATAAATAATAATGCCGTGGCATATTGAAATTATCGGATCCTTTCAAACCTGTATGTAAATGAGTTGTAGATGCACCAAAGCCATAAGAAGGAGTATTCAGTTCAACGCCGAAATCGAAATCCGGTTTCAGTTTGCTTGATTTTCCATAAAACGCAAGCGGGTCATTGGCTTCCTGTAAAATCATATTGGTACCATCCAGATTTTTGTAAATAATTCCGGCACTCAACCCAAACGAAAGAATCATTTTGTCCTGAAGCCATACATGGTATGCATAAGCCATTTTAATATTGAATGTATTTTCGATTCCAAGTTTATCGTTGACAACTTGCAAACCAACTCCCAGTTTGTATTTGTCAAAATACTTATGGGCATTCAACACCTGGGTTGAAGGTGCATTATCATAACCCAGCCATTGCTCGCGAGCAAAAAGAGCCACGTTCAGATATTCCGAATTTCCGGTTGCTGCAGGATTGTATGTAATTCTGCTGAAATTCTGCTGGCTAAGTTGAATGTCGTTTTGTGCTGAGACAAATCCCGCAAACATTGCCAGTGTTACTGTTATATAAAATCGTTTTCTCATAATATTTTTTTGTATATGAGTGGTTAAATCTTTTTCTGAATTTTCAGTGCTTCAAAAAGTGTGATGCGCTGGCCATTGAAGAATGGTTCAATAAAGCAATCGTTCCAGCCAACCAGACGAAGCTGATCACGCAGTTTTTCTGCTTCATTCAATTCATCGAATGTAGCAACATAGTAACGTATTACTTTATCGGTTCCTTTTTCACTAAGCACCGTCAATTCAGGGAAATTTCTTGTAATCTTATCAAAATATTTATTGCTGGGTGCCGCAACTTTAGAAGCATAGACCAGAATTTTATAAACCAGCTTGCTGTCTTCTGTTGTTGAAATATCAGTACTACTTGGAATCGAATTATCAATTTTCAAAACAGTGAAGGTCGTTCTTCTGTTTTTCTGGTGTTCTTCCTCTGTCTTTGCATTTTTAACAATTGGCTTTGATGCACCATAACCGATAGCTATCAATCGTTTTTTATCAACCCCGTTTTCTGCCAGATAATTCCCAACGCTGCTTGCGCGCTGGAATGAAAGATTTAAATTATAGTCTTCATTTCCTCTCTCATCTGTATGCGCACCCAAAGCTATGGTAATGTTTGGAGTTTCTTTCAGCATAGATGCAATCTTGTTAAGCTCGAGTTTTGAGCTGTCAAGTAGGTTTGCTTTATCAAATTCGTAATATATATTATTGATCACAAAGTCCTTCTGAATAACAATTTCCGTTAGATCGAAATCGAAATCAAAACCTGTGGATTTACAGAAAACTTTCGATGAATTAATGTCAGGCATGACTATACTGCGAGATTCAGAAAAGAATCCTTTTTTTACAACTTTGACAGTATAGGATTCTTTGTTTTTTAGATAGTCAAAACTGTATCGACCGGCAGTATCAGAATAAACATAATCAGAATAATTGTTTGGTCCTAGAATGAATACTTTTTCGTTCTGCATTGGAAAACCTGTTTCACGATTACGGATAACGCCGGAAATTGAAAGTTTATACCGACTCTTTTCTGTTAAGGGAAAATCGTAGTCATCACCGTTGTCTTTATTGAAATTTTTAAAATACCCGGTTCCTTTTGTAGTTAGAAGTTTCTGATCATCATAATAGCCATCTCTTCTGACCTTGACAATATAATTCATCTCAGGAACAAGAGATGCGTAGTAATACATTCCTTCATCATCAGTATAAACAGTATCCAGAACCCCACGTTCTGGTTGAAATATTACCTGGGCATTTTTGAGGGGCATTTTTGAGTCATTGTCATAAACTTTGCATTCAATTCGCAACGCATAGGGAAAGCGGGTAAACGAAAAGATATCATCATTCCCTACACCACCGGGTCTGTTGCTTGAAAAATAGCCACCTTTCCCTTTTGGTTTTAAAACGATTCCGAAATCATCAGCACCAGAATTCAGCGGATATCCTATATTGAATGATTCATTAAACTGATTGTTTACAAATCGCGAACAGAAAATATCTAAACTACCCATTCCTTCTTTCCCGTCACTGGAAAAGAAAAGCAAAGTATCAGCCCATAAATACGGGAACATTTCATCTTTTTTACTATTGATGAAATCGCCAGCATTTAATGGCGCCCCCCATGATCCATCAGGTGTTTTTCGGGTAAGCCAGATATCTTTGCCACCAAATCCACCAGGCATATCTGAAACAAACACCATCGTTTTCCCATCTGAAGACAGAGATGGATGTCCAACACTATAAACTTTGTTATTCAGATTAAAGGATTCCTTCTTGCCCCATTTCTGATCTTTATAGCCAATTTCGTAAATGTTGCAGTTTCCTTTTCTTCCATCACACTGCATTACATAAACAACATGTGACGCAGAATCAAAAGCCATCGTTCCGTCATTGAATTTTTTTGTATTAATACTTGATTTTAATTTTTCCGGATTGATCCATCGCTGATTGATTGAATCATATTTGGCTATATACAAATCTGAGAAACCTTCGGCAGTACGATTATCAACTTTTTTTCTGGAACTATCCTTTCTTGAAGAAGCAAAAACAAGCGACTTCCCAAGCAAATAGGGCGAATAATCGCTAAAAGGAGTATTAACAGATGATTGATTTAGCACAATATTAAGTGAACGGCGGCTACTGTTTCTGATAGCAAACTTTGCATTTCTAATCTTAGAAACCACCTCACTGTTTTCAGGGACATATTTGTTGTAGTCATTAAATGCCGCAAGTGCTTCCGTATATCTGCCGGCTTTCAGCAAAACATCTCCATAAAAAAGATAAGCTTCAGGATTGTTGAATCCTTCTGATATTGCCTGAGAAAACCAAACAATAGCAATATCATAATTATTAACTCTGCGATAGCAATCTCCAATTCTGAAACTAATCAGATTTTTCAAAGTAGGATCGGCAATTTCTTTAACGCCTTTTTCATACAATTGAATAGATTTAAAATACTGCTTATGAACATAAGCGCTGTCTGCCTGCACAAGAATATTTTGCGCACTCAATGTTCCTAAAAACACTGCAAACAGTATCAACAACAAGATTTTTTTTGTCTTCATAATTCTCAGTATTTATTTGTTTCTGAGCAAAGTCAGTGTACCCTTCAGGGTGTTAATCACATTATTATTCAAATCATATAATTTCAGCACAAAGAAGTATGTACCTGCTGCACAATTCCCTCCTTTGAAGGTCCCATCCCATCCGCCATTTCCACGAAATAATTCAAGTCCCCAACGATCAAACACAATAATGTCCATTCCTTTTAAAAAGACTTCGTTTATTCCGTCATTATTGGGAGAGAATGCATTGGGAATAGGCTCAATATTAATAATGAGCTCCTGTGGGTTCGGACTTTGGCATCCGTTTGCATCTGTGACAAGAGCCATTACAGTATCATTATCAGACAATGAATTTGTTGTAAAAGTATTAGATGAA
>JAZDMK010000305.1:0-51263 GCA_043800975.1 Bacteroidota bacterium
CATTTACATCTTTCGCGCTGCTTCCCCACAAGAAACTACCTTTTTCGCCGGGTTCCGCAATTGCCTTTAACATGGTTGACCAGTTATAGCTGACAACAGGCATCTTGTTTCCTTCAGAAGAATAAACCTTGAAGTATGAAAACGATTCCACGTCTTCGCCGTATTTATCTTTTGTGCGAATGATCAGTTTGTAGCTTCCTTCGGAGTAAGAAGATAGTTTATCAAGAATCAGAACCGAATCTTTTTTAGAATCATAATTATAAGAAAACGCTTTATCTCCTTTTTCCCAGGTGTAAATATTATCTTCGTCAGCATATACATCATTGGGAAAATCGCGGATGTAATCTTCTTTTGAAATTAAATACCGATCAGGCTTATCCCAGTATTTACTGCGAAGAAGGCGTGTCGGTTCTTTCAGTTTATAAATTTCAATCGTACCCATGGAGGGTTCTTTTTCTCCACCCAGATTGGTTGAAGAAATGGCCATCGGTTCAACCTTATCGGATTTGTCAATTTCGTTGGGCACCGAAACGCTTACCATCAAAGACTTGTAGCTAACTGCAACATATGTACTGGAAGAGCGAGTTTCTCCGTTGATATCCGTTACATCAGCATAAATCGTATACGTAAAAGTAGGGTCGTATTTTTTTGTGTAACGCGCATCTGGCTTGGCTTTAAATTCAATATTAAATTCTCCCTTTTCATCGGTTTTGGCCGTTCCGTTTGCAATTTCCATATCGGCCTGTGCGGAATTATATCCTCTCCACCAATACCACCAGTAGGGAAGTCTTGCGTTTCGTGTAACACGGTATTTCACCTGTGCACCGTCTACATTCGATCCGGCATAGGCCTTCGCATTTCCTTTTACTTTGATGGTTTCATTCAACCTGTAGCTACCTTTAACTTTGTCAAAGGTCACTTCGAATTTCGGACGTTTGTATTCTTCCACCGAAAAATAAACAGAACCGTGGTGGTTGTTAATTTGCATGTTTCCATTCAACACACCCGTTGGTGCGGTAAAGGTGCCGCTGATGGTTCCGTATTCGTTTGACGTTAATGTAACATCCGACACCTTTTGGTAATTCACATCATACAAAGTAACTGTCGTTGAATAATTGGTTTTTATTTCTGTTTTTTCACCCTCCGTTTCCAGCACAATCCCTTTAAAATATATGGTCTGTCCCGGACGGTAAATCGAACGATCGGTAAAAAAATTAGTGCTGACGGTTTTTACCGGCGGGTATTTATAGTTCTTGTATTGATAAAAACTGTAATCCACAAAACGATCATCACCCTTCGTAAAATCAATGTAGAAATAACGATAATCGTTTGCGGGCGGAATGTGAATCAGGCCTTTTTCATCGGAAGTATATTTTCCTTCACGAACGTGGTCATATTGGCGTGTGGTGTAATTATATTTTTCATACCAAAGGTCAGCGCCCACACCGGCTAGTGATTTCCCGGCATCCCGATCCAGTACATACATATCAATCGAGCCATCTTCCATGGTGCGGTGAATAAAACTGATGTCGGTAATCCACGTGTTACCAAGAGCAATAGCATCGCCATTCATCGAAAAGTTTTTATTGGTAGCGGCAAGAATGATGTAAAATCCTTTTGGTAATACCGGGATTTTAATTTCTGAAGAATGCCTTTGATAATCACCATCTTCAGGAAGTTTTACGGTCCACTCCAGAGTAGCTTTTTCGTCAAGATACAATTTCACCAAATTTTCTCCATAATATTTTCCTGAGCGTTTACGCCATGTTTCCGGATCCGTACGAATGGCTCGTAATGTAATTTCCGGAACGTTTTTGTAATTGACGAGAGATAAAAAGGGTTTGTTGGAAATATTAGCTCCTTCAAAAGCAAGGGATATTTCACGGTTTTTAATCATCGCCTGTAAATACTTACAGTTGTATGCACCGTCTGATTCAGGAAAGCGCTTTACTGCATCATCACAAATCTCCATGGCTTTTTTGTATGCCAGACGAACTGTTTCATCAGGATTTCCGGGATAATATTTTGATCCCATTGCATAATAGTAATTTGCAATTTCATAAGTAATCGATGTTGAAACCGGATTTCCGGCATATGTTTTTTCCAAATTTATTAATGCCTGCAAATACAAACTGTCCTTTTCTTCCAGGATGGATTTTGCACGCAGAAAATGCAATCGTGCTATTTCAATATCCACCAAGGCTTCCGGTGATTTATCATTCAAATGAAAACGAACCAGATCCTGATAAATTTTCAAAGCATAAAAAGGAAGTGAAAGACTGTCGCTGGTTTTAAAAGTCAATGCAGCAAACTGGCTGGCGGTGCCAAACACCGCGGGATCATCAATTTCGAAACGATCAGCAGGTTTTGTCAGGCCCGGTTCGCTGGATGCAAAAAACTGAATAGCGCGGTGTGCAACAAAGTCATACAGGGTGGGACGAAATTTGCGAGAGTCTGAATATACAGTTAAGACATCATCATAAACATTAATTGGCGTGGCTTTCAGACTGTCGGCATTTTGCAGCGAGGCCATATAGTGCCACACTACTTTTTCAACAATCTTGCGGAGATCCCATGTTTTCAAATCATCCGGAACAAAGTTCACGGTTGTTGTGCGGTTGTTGAACAGGTATCTGTTCGCCTGGTAATAGCGCCAGTATAGGTCTGCCAGAATAGAATGAAAAATCGGTTTTAGTGGAAAAAATGCAGTTTCCACTTCTTTCGAAAGAATGACAATCTCATTCGACATGTAATCTTCACCCGTATACGATTCAAACTTGAGTTTATGAATCAGTGCTTTTACAGTCTGTGAAGGATTTTTGTCCTGCTTTGCAGTAGCATAAATTTGCTCAACCACTTTTAATGCAGAATTGTAAAGACCTTTGCTGTTCATTGAGTCAACGCGCTTCCACAACTTTTCGTATTTGTCGGGTGGTGGCACTGTGCTGTCAGCAAATGCAGGTAGGGCGATACCGCAAAATAGCAATATCGCAAGAAGGGTATTCCTGATGTTCATGGGGACGGTTTTTTTGAAAATAGAGGACGAAAGGTATCAAATTTTATTCCACAAATGTGTTTTCTATGACTAATTTTATTTGACACATTTGTACTTTAATGATTCAGTTCTGTAAAAATTCCATAAATTGCATGAAAAAAAAGTTGTCTTTCAAATTGAAATACTCCATTCTTGTATTTCTGACCCTCTGTTTTTTCTCTGCGTATTCACAAAAAACGGACTCAACCCGTTATCCCTTTTCAAAATGGACGCCCGACGTACTAAAAGCCGCGTCAGTCAATCAAGACATAACATACATGACGGCCGAAGAGAAAAAAGTAATTTTTCTGATGAATCTGGCGCGTATGAATGGCAAGCTATTCTGCCAAACCTATGCACAAATGTATTTTGATCAGCAGGATACAGTTGATTATAAAAATCGATATGTTTCAACACTGATTGACGAACTTGAAAAACTTCCCAAGCTTCCTCCTTTTAAGTGTGATAAGGATTTGTATGAAAGCTCACACTCCCATGCAGTGGATATGGGGATCAGCGGTAAAATTGGCCACACTAATTATACAAAGCGCATGGCTGCTGCTAATAAAAAATTTGCTACAACAGGAGAAAATTGCGATTACGGAAACAATGATGCACTGGAGATTGTAATGAGTTTGCTGATCGACGAAGATGTGTATGACTTCGGACACAGAAGAAATATTTTCGATAAAGAATATTCATATACAGCTGTCAGCATTCAGCCTCACAAGGAATTTGAATACAATTGTGTGATGGATTTTGGCGGAGGCACTGCATATGCCCATAATACAAAACCAGTAAAGAAAAAGAATTTGTTTTCCCGCAATAAAAAATAAGGAATATTGGTCTTAATAGATTACTCTTGTAAAATAATTCCTTTCCTGTGGACGAATTGTTTATTAAAATTACCCGAACCAATACCGGTCTTTTTTTGGCTGAATGTGAAACACTCAAGTTTAGTTTTACAGCCAGTAGCATCGATGGTCTGCGTAAAGGAATCAAAGATAAAATTATTGAAAACTGCCAGGATTATAAACAGATTAACTATATAAAAATGTATCTGTCCGATCAGGATTTTTCAATGAGAGAAAGACGGCAGGATTTTTTTAGTTCGGTGAAGTAGACTTTTTTATCCAGGATTCTCTCATACTGCATCAAGTTATAGCCCGCTCTTCTTTTTTGTACTTTTGCGTTTTCACTTCTTCACAATGAAAACCATTTATTTACTTTTCTTTCTTCTGACATTTACCGGTGTTGTTGCACAGCAGCAAACCCTTGATATTTCTCCACGTCCCGCAGGAGCACTTACAGGTAGTCAGGTGATCACCATGCTCACGCCACTCAGTCTGACTATACGGGAAGACAGTATTTACGCACAAATTATCAAAGGCAATGTGCCTGATTTTTTACGCATCCTTGTGCCCGTGTACGACACAGTGAATATCAGCGGAAGCAATACCATCATAAAATATTTTGTGATTCCCGATTACATGGCGCTGGGATGTGATACAAATTATTTCTATTGCCCCATGACACCTTTACTGGCGCAGCGTGTGGCCGATTATCTCGGTTGTACTTTGCCGACACGCAAAATGGTAAACGACATTTGGACTTATGCAACAGTAAAGTTACGTCCACAGCCCATTCCGCCGAGTGGGCAAATGATTACAGTTCCTGTGTTTGCTGCGCACAACGATTCGGTACATGCTCTGCGCGATCCGCTCATTCCAACGCACCCGCTTGGCGAACTGACCGGTGGCGATAAAAAAGATGTGATTATTTCAAACGAAATATATGGCCATCCTGCTCCCGGAAGGGTGGTGATTTATGGCTGGCATTATCTCAGCGGAACACCCATCCAGCCGCTATATTACGGGCATGAAGAAACATACGCTGATTACAGCCACGGTATTCGTATGGTACAAAATGAAATTCTTGTTAACGGCTCGTTGACTACTGTTCAGGACGTTCTGACTTCCTCCACGTTAAACACATTGCTTAGTGATGAAGGTGCGATTGCGGTTCCGCGTTATCCTGTCACGGCGCCGGACATTCCTTTACCAAAATCTTTTGCTGTAATCAATACAAGTAATACCAGCATTCAATTGCTCACACATCCTGATTCACGTGTTGCAAAAACAAAAATCAGCATCAGTCGCAACGGACTTGTTTTTCCACTACCAACAAGATATACATCCTTTTCTCCTCAAATAAATTCACTATCATCTGACTCCATTTATTATCTGAAAATTGCACTGGGCGGCACAAACGGAGGTGTAAGCATTTATTCCGAAGTGCTTGCTTCGGTTCCCGGAAGTACGCTTCATCCAATACTTATTGTGAATTCTTTTGATCGTGCAACCACGGGAAACACCCATGATTTCATTCGTCAGCACGGACAAGCTGTTTTCAATAATGGTTATGGTTTTTGTTCTGTCACGAATGAAGCCCTTACGGATTCATTGCTTCTGCTTTCATCATTTCCTGCGGCGGATTATATTTTTGGAGAAGAAAGTACTATGGACAGCACGCTAACACCTTCTGAACAAAAATTAATTGAAGTTTTTCTGAATCAAGGTGGGCGGCTGTTGGCAAGCGGTGCAGAACTTGCATGGGATCTCGACTTCAAAGGAACTGCTACCGATTCGGTGTTTTATCATTCCTTTTTAAAAGCAAAATATGTGTATGATGCACCCAACAATGTTTCATCAACCTTTTACCGTGCTTGCCCTGCAGGATTATCCATTTTTTCAGGAATCGATACGGTAAGTTTTGATAACGGAACGCAGGGAACCTACAATGTGCGTTATCCCGATGTTATTTCTCCTTTGGGTGGTGCGCAGGAATGTCTTTACTATTCAGGGTTTCCTACACAGTCTGCAGGCATACAATTCGAAGGATTTCTCCCGGCAGGAACAGCAACGATGCGTCTTGTAAATCTCGGAATACCTTTCGAAACCTTTTATCCATCCGGCATGCGAGATACTTTGATGAGCCGCATTCTTGATTTTTTCTTTCCGAACACAACAACAACCGAAAACTTTTTTTCTAAAAACAATGTTTTGAAAACATTTCCAAATCCTTGTCACGGGCAGCTTTTCGCTGAATTGCCCCTGAAGGATCCAGCTGAAATAACTTTTTCGCTTTACAATTTACAGGGACAAAATGTTTTTTTATATAAAACTGAAATGATGAACGTGGGAGTTGCCCGCCTGAGCATTCCGCTGAACGGACTCACTCCCGGATTGTATATTCTCCGTGCAGCCTGGAACGGAAATGAAGCGTTTTCTAAAGTTGTTATTAATTAGTTCCATAACTGATAACTTAATAACTCAGTAACTCAATAACTATCTTTTTGTATTTTTACAAAATGAAAGGAACATTCTTCTGCAGCAGCTGCAACCTGAAATTCGAAACCGAAGGAAACAAGGTTGAATACCGCGATCCCATTTATGGTCCCTGTTTTAAATACACGGCCGAATGTCCGCATTGCAAAGAACAGGTGGGTGAATTCCGCGAAAAGAAAGTTGCGAAAAACACACCCGTTTCTTCCTGTCAGAGCTGTCAGCATGATTGTCCGATGAGAAGCTAGTTTCATATTCGATTGACGATTTTCAATTGACAATGGATGTTTAACTTTGTTTATTTAATTGACTCCAATGAATCATACCTTCTGTCTTCTTAGAAAAATGCTGCCTGTGGCGTTTTTGCTATTCATTACAAATTCGATATTTGCACAAATCAAACCCGATACACTTACGCAGTCGGTGGTTACCATTCGGAACACAAGTAGTGAAACTTTTTATTACGGGCTGTGTGAAGGCGATCAGATTGTTTTTTCATTGAACGTTTTGAACGGACAAACACTGAAGAATTTTGAATTTAATGAATACCCCGGCAAAACGATTTATGCACAGTCAAGTCCCTCCGAAATTACCTCCAAACAAATCACGATAAATCACACCGACATTTATTATTTCTCTCTTCATCAGTCCGGATTTCTTGCCGGGAAGCGAAGTGCCAAGCTTGTGGTGGTGCGCAAACCCGCCAATGTCAAAGCAGCAAAATTCAACACAACCGTTTATTGGAAAAGTGTAATTGATACCGTCTGGTACACCGAAGACGAACGTTATCTGGTGAAACGCGATACGCTGATTTATCCGCTGGCCGATCAGTTGATCAAGCTGGGAAAAAAAGGAAAGAAGGATAAAACCACCGTGATGTTCACTCTTCCTGCCGGTACGGATGCCTGGTCCTGGTGGATTGGCAACGGATCGGACGCCGTTAAGATTTTTACACAAGCACAAAATAACATGGCTGCTTCACAACCGATTGTCCGCAATCAGGGATTGATGACACACATAGCGCTGGGTGGTGGCGTGGCCTTCAGCACACCGCCCGGAGTGCCTCCACTACGATATGCTTTTCTGAAAGATGCTGCCAGCCAACAGAAATTTACAGAAGGCACACTTCCGGATTCATTAATTAACCAGAGCGGAGTCATATCGTTCGGGGCCTGCAACGATTCGTTGCCGCTTACACGATACATTGCTTTGTGGAACGACAAGAAGAAAAAAACGGAAGTCTGTGTGCGCATAACGGCTGTGCGCATGTTGGAAACATGGGGAACACGGCAGATTAAGAAATATAAAATTGAAGAAAAGAGTTTGCCGTATTTGAAGAATGATTGAAAAAAGTTGTCCGTATATTTTGTTTTGAAAATAAAATTACTTATCTTTGTCGTTAGTATCGTAAAACGTTAGCATGATTGTTTCTTTTGGTGATAAGGATACCAGGAAAATCTGGGATGGCGAAAGGGTTAAAAGTCTGTCAACTGAAATTCAGGAATTGGCAAGACGAAAACTGAGAATGTTAAATAACTCTGCGTTTTTAACCGATTTGCAGATTCCTCCGTCTAACCGTTTGGAGAAATTAAAAGGACCTTATAAAGAATTTTATTCCATTCGGATCAACGATCAATGGAGAATTCTTTTCAAATGGAGAAACAGAAATGCTGAAAACGTTGAAATAATTGATTATCATTAAACGACTCATAATATGAAACGATTAAAAAATATCCACCCTGGCGAAATTCTTTTGGAAGAATTTCTGCTGCCTTTAGAAATCAGCGCGTACAGGCTTTCTAAAGAAATCGGAATTCCTCAGACCCGCATTTCTGAAATCCTGAAAGGCAACCGGCGCATCACGGCTGATACAGCCCTCAGGCTTTCCCGTTTCTTTGGAAATTCTGCAAAATTCTGGCTTGGGTTACAAGACGATTATGATATCGAAGAAGAAAACAATGCAAAAAAAAGCGAGCTGAATGCAATCAAGCAACACAAACGTAGCGCTGCATAGGCTTTTTGAAAACATCTAATATCAGATAATATGAAATCCCACTTATTACTATTATCCCTTCTTCTTTCGTTTTATTCATTCTCACAAAACACTACAAACGGATCAAAAGAAAAGGGAAGCAGCCGTTTTGAAATAGGAGTGAACTTCTCGCCGGATCTGTGTTACCGGACACTTGACATTATTGATGCATCCGCGACAGGAGCATCTCTTGTTTATAATGACAGGAATAAAAATGAAGTTTTTAAACCTGGCTTTTCAACCGGTTTTTCTGCCTGTTATTATTTAAAAAAACGATTGGGAATTGAAGCCGGAGTGCAGTTTTCTGATAAGGGATACAACCGAAAATGGTACGACCTATCTTTTGGCAGTCACTTGGATCCTCTGTTTGGGTTTAATGGTGACACGACAAACATGGCCGCTAAAATGAAACTGAATTATCATAATTATTATTTTGATATTCCATTCTCTGTTAAGTATGTTTTGGGCAAGAAAAATTTGCGTTTTGAAACTCGTCTGGGAGTTGCCGTAAATATTTTTATAAAAGAAACCATCACTACAGTTCTTGAGTACAACAACGGGGAACATGAACGCAGTTCGAGCGAAACGAATTATAAATATGAACCGTTAAACATATCACCATTCGCTGGTTTCGGCATTATTTATCAAATTAATAAATCAATGTCGCTATCTATGGCCCCTATTATTCGTTATGGCGTTTTTAAAATAATTAAAAACGAACCACTGACTGCTTACCTCTGGAACGCCGGACTGGACATTGGTTTTCGCTATCGGTTCTGACATTTGCCTTTTTAGATTTTCATTTGAGCCGAGATATTTCGCATTTTTCTGATTTTTTTTTCACCTTTGTCGCTTTATCTACCTTACAATTATGCGCCTGCTGATTTACACTTCGTTGCTTTTGGCTTTTCTGTTTTCATTCAACAACGGAAACGCCCAGAAAAAAGAAAAAAACATAAAGGATTCTGTTAAAGTTGAAAGCTTTACCGGCCTTTCCTGGCGAAGCATTGGCCCTGCTTTCCTGAGCGGGCGCATGGCCGACATTGCCGTGAATCCCAAAAACAAAAGTGAATGGGTCGTGTGTGTTGCCTCCGGTCATGTTTGGAAAACAACCAACGCGGGCACTACATGGAAGCCTGTTTTTGATAATTACGGCGCCTATTCCACTGGATGCGTACGATATGACCCGAACGACGCCAACGTGCTGTGGCTCGGTTCCGGCGAAGGAAACCACCAGCGCTCCCTTGGCTACGGAAACGGTGTGTACAAAAGTATGGACGGGGGTGAAAGTTGGAAATGCATGGGGCTGAAGGATTCCCGCCAGATCGGCAGCTTGTTGATTGATCCGCGCAACAGTAATGTGGTGTATGTTGCCTGTGAGGGTTCTCTTTGGGGACCTGGAGGAGACCGTGGTTTATATAAAACAGCCGATGGTGGAAAGACCTGGAAAAAAATTCTTGAGATCAGCGAAAATACCGGTGTCAACAATATCATTTGTGATCCCCGCAATCCGGATGTTCTGTATGCAACTTCCGAACAGCGCCGCCGGCATGTGTGGACCAAGATTGGTGGAGGACCTGAAACAGCACTCTATAAATCCACTGATGCAGGAGCCACCTGGGATAAAATGACAAATGGACTTCCCTCCGCACCCATGGGTGGAATTGGGATTGCCATATCACCAGTAAATCCCGATGTTTTATATGCCATTATAGAATCCACTGCCGGAAACAGCGGCTTCTTCAAAAGCGAAAACCGGGGCGCAACCTGGAAAAAAATGAGTGATCATGCAGCACAAGGCCAGTATTACAACCGAATCTTCTGTGATCCCGTGCAGTTCGACAAAGTATATTCTCTGGAAACCTATTCGCATGTGACAACAGACGGGGGAAAAACCTGGACGCGGGTGGGCCTTGCCAAACGGCACGTCGACGATCACTCTTTGTGGATTGATCCGGCTGACAACAAACACTTTATCATTGGCGGAGACGGGGGTTTATATGAAACCTGGGATCTGGGAGATAATTACCGTTTTGTATCCAATCTTCCTGTTACACAGTTCTATCGTGTGCAGGTTGACAATAATCTTCCATTTTACAATGTTTACGGTGGCACACAGGATAACGCAACGGTCGGGGGACCTTCTTCGAATGATAAAAATGCCGTAGTCAGTGATGACTGGTACATTACAAACGGGGGCGATGGTTTCTGGGTGGCCGTGGATCCTACAGATCCTAATATTGTCTACTGCGAATCCCAGTATGCCGGAATGGTTCGTTATGACCGGAAAACCGGACAACGCGTGGAAATGCGGCCAGAACCCAACCTGGGTGAAAAATCGGATAAATGGAACTGGAACACTCCGCTGATTATAAGCCCGCACAATAATAAACGGCTGTATGTAGCGTCCACCAAGCTTTTCCGCAGTGACGACCAAGGCAGCAACTGGACTGCAATCAGCGGTGATCTTACGCGCGGCCTCGACCGTAACAGCTTTGCAGTGATGGGAAAATACTGGAGTCTGAATGCCGTGGCTAAGGACATTTCCACATCCCAGTTCGGAACCCTGGTTTCGCTGGATGAATCTGAAAAGAAAGACGGGCTTATTTATACCGGCGCGGATGATGGACTCTTGAGCATCACTGAAGACGGGGGTAAAAACTGGCGACAGGTAAAAACCTTCCCGGGAATTCCCGAATACACTTATATCAGCGATATTCTATCTTCCCGTTTTGATGAGAACACGGTATACGTCAGCTTCGACAATATACTCCGCGACGATTTCAAACCTTACATTCTGAAATCGGCAGACAAGGGTAAAACATGGACTTCCCTATCGGCAGGACTTCCGCCAAACGGCACGGTGCATACTTTACAACAGGATTTTGTGAATCCTGATCTGCTTTTTGCAGGAACCGAGTTTGGTGTATTCTTTACGTTAGACGGCGGTATTAAATGGCAGAAGCTGAATGCCGGCATGCCCGATATTCAGGTGCGGGATCTGGTCATTCAAAAAAGGGAATGCGATCTGGTGGCTGCCACCTTCGGACGCGGATTTTATATTATCGATGATTATTCTGCATTACGGACCTATGCAAAAGACACCAATAAGGCATCCCTGATTTTTCCGGTAAAGGACGCACGCCTTTACCTGCCCAATGATATCAAAGGACAGCAGGGAGCCACTTATTACAGTGCCGAAAACCCCTCTTTCGGCGCGGTGTTCACCTATTATCTGAAAAAAGCGCCGAAAACGCTGAAGGCGGTAAGGCAGCAAAAGGAAGATGAACTTTTTAAGGAAGGAAAGCCCATTCCGCAACCTACGATAGACGATCTCCGGAAGGAAGAGTCCGAAACGGCCCCGTATCTTACCTTTATCATAACCGACGAATCGGGCCTGATCATACGGCGCATCAACACGCCGGCACAGGGAGGCATGAACCGTATCAGCTGGGATTTACGCTATTCGGCGGCCTGGATGGTGAATATTGAAAAATTCAATCCGGGCAACACCCCTTCCGGCGCACTCGTATTACCGGGAAATTATAAAGTTTCTTTGAATCTTACCGTTCGTGATACCACAAAGGAAATTGTTTCGGCACAATCGTTTCGGGTTGTTCCGCTGGACAAGAATTATGAAACGGGAAAAGATGCTTTGGCCACCCGCTCTTTCCGCAGGCAGGTGGATCTCCTGGGGGGTGCCATGGACGGCACTTACAATATGATTCAGACCCTAAAGAAAGAAGTGAGCAGCCTGCAAGAAGCCCTTCAGCGATCCAACGGAAACAACGAAATCCAGATAAAGGCTGCCGTTCCACTGCTGATGCAGTTGGATGATCTGGCATTTGCATTCACAGGTAAAAATTACGGCGCCTCGGATGAAGAAAACCCGCCGTTGCCGGTAACACTATGGCAACGCATGGGCAAGATTTCCTGGGTAAGCTGGATGAACACACTTCCACCTACAGGTGAACAGAAGAAAGCTTTCTGGATCCTGCAGGAGGAGTTTGAGAAAGTTTATACGGCAACCAAAACAATATTGGAAAAAGATATGCCTGCACTGCACAAGTCGGTTGAAACCCTGAGCATTCCCGCTACACCACTGCGCCTGCCTGAATGGAAGAAAGCAGAGTAATACCCGGAAAAACCTAAACAAAAGCGGAAACCTTTTTTTCTGATTCACGTATTATTACTCTTCATTTTTTTCAATTGATCAAACGAATTCTGCTTTTCCTTTTTACTGTATTGCTGATAGCCGGCACGAATTCGTATGCCATCACCGGCCCGCGTAAAGATTCCTTATTGAAGAACATTGAGAAATTCAATAAATTTACAATAGCAACTTTTATCAGTGCGCCCCGCTTATCCATGACAATCAGCGATAAAAGCAATCTGGGTGAAAACATTCATTACCTCCCGAATGTGATGAACAGCCTTGGGCTTGACCTTTCATGGCGTTGGATGGGCGGTGGTTACGGTGTTCGTTTACCCAGAAAAGACATCAACGAACTTCTGTACGGAAAAACAAATTATTACGATTATCAGTTTTATCTGTATCTCCGCCGTTTCGGTTTTGATGCCTATTGGCAAACCTATCAGGGCTTCTATTTGAACAACCCAAAGACCTTTGATATCAATTGGCACGATTCATTACCACATCCGAGCCGTGGAGATTTAAGTATGAATAATTTAGGCTTAAATATTTTCTACATTCACTCTCCGAAGTTCTCATTCAAAGCAACATACAATCAAACTGAACGTCAGAAGAAAAGCGCGGGAACTTTTTTATTCATGGTTGCACAATCGATCGAAGAAGTAGCCTCCGACACCTCGATGATTCCTGCAAACCAGCGTGTTTTTTATTCTGATATCGTGGAAATGAACAATTCCCGTTTTTATAATATTTCCATTGCTCCGGGATATGCATACAGCTTTATCTGGAAAAACTTTTTTATTACACCCACGCTTTTTGCAGGTGCAGGATACCAGTCACAGGATTGCAAATTCACGAACGGAGATTTAAACAAAACCACGATTACACCCAAGGTTAACCTTCGTTTCGGTATTGGATACAATGGAAAACGCTTTTTGATCGGGGCTCACGGTGTATATGATATGTCCTACATGAACGTCATGGATTCCGGCTTGCGCTTTATCATGTCAACACTGAAGTTTCAGATGGGTGTTCGCCTGTAAAGATTTTCCTGTTTTTTCTTTGAATCGCCCCCGCTTTTTATTACTTTTGGCCTTCGCGTAATAAAGCCTGCTCCTGTAGACTTTGAAACTACTTTCTTATGGAATACAATTGTGAACTTATTGATCGTAAAACGTACCTTACGATGGCTATTCGCACCCACTCCTCCCTTGTTAATCTTTCGTGGGATTTGGGGCGTTGTTTTGACGAAGTAAAAGCCTTTATGAAAGAATATGGAATCGAGCCGGTCGGGTCGCCTTATGCTGCCTATTATTGCCTCGACTTTGACAACCTGGATGTTGAAATTGGCTATCCTGTGGAAAAACAAATTGAAGGAAAAGGAAATGTAAAACCCGCATCCATTCCCGGCGGAAAGATGGCCACAACCATTCATGTGGGTTCTTACAGCGACATGGAACCCGCTTATCAGGCACTGAGCGACTGGATGAAACAACAGAATCTGGAAACCAGCGGTGTTTCTTATGAAATTTACAAAAGTGATCATACCCAGATGCCCTCTCATGATCTGCAGACAAGAATTTTATTTCCTGTAAAAGATTAACAAAAATGAAAAAAGGGGTTTTATTTCTTTTTATTCTTGTTTATTCAACCGCTTCCTATTCGCAGTTCTTTAATAAAGACAAAATTTCTTTTGACCTGCGCTATCCTGTTCCTGTAGGAAATAATTTTATTAACAAGGCTTTTATAATTGGGTACACCGGCCTCTTCGATCTGGGTGTGGATTACACAATGCACAATCTGAAAAACCTTGGATTTGGTCTGGTTTATAATTCCTCCCTTTTTCGTCTTTCCGAATCAAAGTTGTCCTTAGTTACGATATGTCCCAGATTTAAATTTGATTACACACTGAATTTTGGAAAAATCTCGCTTATTCCAAATGTCGCACTTGGCTATTCTGTTTGGTATTTCTGGGGGCCTTCGTACACGGTTCGCGATATTAACGGAAATGAATATACCTTTGAAAAAACTTCTGAAACACTTAAGGGAATTTCAGTTCGCACAGGGCTTAAAACCGTTCTGGAAAATAAAAAGCGCCTAAGCTGGTACGTTCAGTTTTCCTATGAATATACCTATTTTGATGAGACAACAAATAACATTGCAGATTGTGTTTATAACAGGAAAATCAGCTTGCTACTTCCCGGAGTTGGCGTCATCTGGAAGTTTCCTACTACAGAAGAGATACCCAATACGAGTACCTTCTGAATCCATCTCAATTTTTCACATCTTTATAAAATCAATACTTTATAGAATTATAAAATAATGAACATATTTATTCTATCCCTTTTTCTTATGAGCTCCTTCCCTGAACTGAAAACCGTTTCTAATATTGATCTTCAAAAGTACAGCGGTACCTGGTATGAAATCGCGCGCCTACCCAATTCGTTTGAAAAGGGACTGAAGAATATCACCGCAACCTACGAAATCATTGACGGGAGCCATGTCCGCGTCATCAACAAAGGGGTGAAAGAAAATGACGGAACGGTTAGCACGGCTCGCGGAAAAGCAAAGATCCCCAACCTGAAAGAACCCGGGAAACTCAAGGTAACTTTCTTCTGGCCTTTTTATGGAAAGTACTGGGTGTTTCATCTTGATGAAAAGGATTATCAATATGCGTTGGTTGGGCACCCAAATCGCAACTATTTCTGGATTCTGGCTCGCACGCCCAAAATCGATGAGACCCTTTATCAGTCTTTACTGAAGATTGCAGCTGACAATTCGTTTGATGTTTCAAAAGTAATTCGTCCGCAACAGGATTGATTTTACAAACATCCTGTAACCACGGCGCTGTCCTTTTCCGTCTTCCCGCATTTATGGAATTTTAACTTTTTTGTATCTCTGAAAAACAACCACTTCCAAATTGAAATTCTACCTTTGTCTCAATCAAAACCAAATTCTATGAAAAAAATCCTCCTCCTCACGTTCACTCTGCTGGCAGCCATTGCAATGCAGGCGCAGCAGTTGAAGCCCACACAAATCAATGTTTTCAAAAACGGAACCTACTTCATTGCCAAAGAAGGCAACGTGAACTGCACCAACGGAAAAGCAGTCATCACAGTCCCTGCCGCGCCTCTGCTCGGAACATACTGGCTCAACACTATGAAAGACGCAAAGATTCAGCAGGTGACGGTGAAACCCGACACGCTGAAAACCAAGCGCCGCGCTCGTTCTATTAATGATATCCTGCAGGCTAACACCGGGAAAAAAGTAAAAATAACCTATGTGCAATCCGATAAAAGCATGAAAGAATTCAGTGGAAAACTGCTGGATTACTACCGCGAAACCGGTGTTGTCAAAGTGCAAAACAACGATGGAAAAATAATTTTTCTAAACAACAGTACGATCGCCGAAGTGATGATCGATGATAATTCAGTAGGTGAGTTTATTGAAAAGGACTCTCTTGCAACCCTTGCCACCATTCAGTTTGCAAAGAACGCCGACAACATTCCTCTGCGCGTAATGTATATGCACGGCGGTATTCAATGGGTTCCTTCATACAACATCAAAGTGATCAACGATAAGGAACTGCAGTTAGAAATGAAAGCACTGGTGGAAAACTATTCTGAATCTGTAGAAGATGCCGATCTGACACTCACCATGGGAAACCCGCAGTTCTTCTATGGAATGCAGCTCGATCCCATTGCGACCAATTATTTGTCAAGCATTTCTTCATTGTACACTGCTACCGCTCCGGGCGGACGCAATACCAACTTGATGACCAACTCCTATGCGGCGCAGTCATACAGCGGGGCCGTTGATTTTGGGGCCGTTGCTTCTGAAGATCGTAGCATTGTGAATTTTGAAAACTATACAACCGAAGGGGAAAAATCGAATGACCTTTATATGTATAAAATCGGAAAGGTAACTTTGTTTAAAAACAGCAAAACCTGGTTTCAGGTGTTTGCTGCAAACATTCCGTATAAGGATGTATATGAAGTGAATGTGTTTGACGTTGTGAATTACTGTACCAACCGCTATATCGGCAACGATCCTGAGCAGCGCTTTGACGTGTACCATTCTTATAAAATTACGAACACCACAACGACACCACTGACGACAGGGCCCATTTTTGTATTGAACGAAAACCTACAGCCACTAGCGCAGGATCGATTGAAATATACACCTGTGCAAGCTGAAGCAATGGTTCAACTTTCGAAAGCAGGTGATGTGTATGTGCGCAACACAGAAGAAGAAATTTCAAAAATTGATGCATACAAACGGGTAGGTAAAAGGGTTTACAACAAAGCCACGATCAAAGGAACCATACAGATTGAAAATATGCAGGACAAGAAGATCAACCTGAATGTGACCAAAAACCTGAATGCTCTTGTTCTGGATGCTAATGAAGGCGGCAAGTTCAAGAAGTCGGGCAAGTATTACAATCAGAACCCGTATTCCGAAATCAAGTGGGAAATTCCTCTCAATGGCGGAGAAAAGAAAACGATTACTTATACATACGACGTACTTTACTAAGGTAAAAACTGTCGGGGTGACTGCGCGTGGTCTCTCGCTCTGGCAGTCACCCCGACAGTAATTGAAAATGAAACAACATTCCACCATTGGATGCTGCGGTATCGACTGCGGACTATGCCCAAGGTTTTACACCAAAGGTGATTCGGCCTGTCCGGGATGCGGTGGAAAAGATTTTAAACTAAAGCACCCCTCCTGCGGTTTTCACAGCTGTTGCGCAATTAAAAAAGAATTGGAAGTTTGCTCTGAATGTATTGAATATCCCTGCAAACGCTTTGATGCGGAAAAAGAGGGATACGATTCGTTTGTGTCGCACCAAAAAGTTTTTGTGAATCTTGATTTCATTAAACAAAACGGGATCAATGATTTTATCCTGCAGCAAAAACAACAGATAAATATTCTGAACAATTTCTTAAATCATTACGACGACGGGCGATCAAAAAGTTTCTTTTGTATCTGTTGCACTTTGCTACCTCTTGATGTTTTACAGGAAACACAAAAGTTTGCAAAAAAACTGAAAGAAGAATCGAATTTAAAAGAGAAAAACAAACAGCTGAGAAACAAGTTGCAGAGGACGGCGGAAGAACTGAAAATTGAATTGAAATTAAAGAATAAATAGTTTTTTCCTTTACTATTTTCGCTAATATTGTTTTTCTTAAATTCTGTTTGGATTTTGTTTTTTAGAATTATTAGGATGGAATAAAATCCAAACAGTTTCTTAAACGTGGAAACCAGAACCCACATTAAAAAACGGGGCGGCACCGAAAAGCCTTATGAGTAGGTCAATCATTAAAACCATAAATCATGAAAAATTTAGACTTGTTGAGTAAAAGAATTGCAGTAATCAGTATGGCTCTATGCGGAATACTTCTTTGTGTCAGCTTATTGATTTACACATTGGGCAGTGTCACAAAAAGTCAGGCTGCTGATGTGAAAACATCGTATCAAAATAATAAATTAACCCCGCCGGCTGCAGGAGAAATAATGATGGCTCCGTTTCTTTATGCTGACAATTGCATTGGTGTTCTGGTATGGAATACTACAACCGGAAAATCTGTAAGGTATTATCTTGAAGGTGGTGTAGCTACAAAAAAATACAGCGTACCGGCCAATCCGTTTGAATAAAATTTATACTGTTTAACAACTGAATTTTATTTAATAATACAGAGCGGACTATGATAAAATAGCTCCGCTCTTTATTTGTGTTTAAAAAACTAAAATTACAATGATCGTTATTACATGATTCCCGCAACATACGAAGATAAATCGCTGGTTATTGATATTCTCGCCCATTCGTTCGAGGCAAACAAAAGTGTGAATTATGTGGTGAGGCAGGATAAAATCGAAAACAATTGAGTGAATCTTATTAAAGAATAAGCAATGTTTTATCCAGAATTTCTCTTTGTCAAGCATTTACAATTGTAAACCCCACAAGAAAAACGGGCTTTTCCTTAAATTTAAGGGTTTTTACACAACCTGCGCATCTTTTTTTCGTATAACTTCCTGTTTTATAAATACCTCATTGCCGAACTCATCTGTAAAAGCATGATAAAAACAAAGTTATACATAAGCATCACCTTGCTATTGCTGGCTTTGCTTATACCTCTTTCTGTATTTTCCCAGCCCCAGAAGCCCCGCTTAGTGATACCAGTTGGTCACACTATCTCCATCATGTCGGGCGCAGTTTCGCCGGATGGCCGCTTTATAGCCACCGCTTCCGAGGATAATACAGCCAAACTCTGGGACTTTGCCACCCTCAAAGAGGTCGTCACATACAAAGGCCACAAAAGTCTGGTGGGAACCGTAGAATTCTCTGCCGACGGAAACCTTCTGCTCACGTCCAGCCACGATAAAACCATCCGCCTCTGGGAAACCAAAACCGGAAAAGAACTGCTGGTACTCAATGGTCACCGCAAAAAAATACGCAACGCCTGCTTCATGTCGGGCGATCAGGAAGTGATCAGCTGCGCCAAGGACAGTATGATCATCATCTGGAATGCTATCACCGGTAAGGTGGTAAGGCAAATTCAGGCACCTACCGAACTAACACATCTCTCCCTCAATTCCAATGCAACTACAGTCGTTGCCGGTGGACAGGACGGGAAGATGTATATGTACGATACCAAAACGCTCACCCTGAAAAGCACGATAGAAGGAACCGAAGGTCCCGTCTCTCACGTTGTGTTCAGCCCCGACGGTAGACAGATACTTGCGTCCTCCTCCAACGGAAACGTTTGCCTGTGGGATGCTGATAAAAACCAATTAATCAAAACCTTTGCGGGAAATTCAAAGGCTGTTTACTGTGCTGCCTTTAATCCCGACATGACACAGATTCTCACTGCCTGCGCTGATAAAAACATCTACCTCTGGGATGTAGCTCAGAACAAACAGATTCAGACTTTTAAAGGTCACCGTAAGGAAGCCGTCTGGTGTGCATTTATGCCTGAAGGTGATAAAATCATGTCTTCAAGTTTCGACGCTACGCTGCGTTTCTGGGATACTGAAAATGCTAAAGAATTGCGTTGCCTGCAAGGTCATTCGGGATTTGTTTACTATGTTAAACCCAACAAACCCGGAACTTTGCTTCTTACCGGAACATCCAGCCGAGATGTGAAAATCTGGGATTTGGAAAACGGATCTATGCTTCCTTCGCTTAAAGGACATACCGGCATGATACTCAGCGGCGCCTTTAGTAACAACGGAAAATGGGTGGCCACAGGAAGTGCCGATAAAACCATTCGTGTGTGGGATTTAGCCTCCCGTAAATGTTTATTTGAATTGAAGGGACATGCCGAATCGGTAACCGGCCTTTCGTTCAGTCCTGACGACAGTCTGCTTGCATCTTGTAGCGACACCGTGATCATGATCTGGAAAATGCCTACAGGTAAGCTCGTGAAGAAACTGGGCGGGCACACAAGCTGGATCACTTCAGTTGAATTCAGTCCCGACGGAAGAACTTTGCTATCGGCCAGCTGGGATAAAACGGTGAGACGCTGGGATGTACCCAATGGAAAATGCATGATGGTATACACAGGTCATCCTCATTGGGTGAACTCTGCTTGCTTCAGCCCCGACGGAAGCATGGTGGCTTCGGGAAGTAACGATAAGACAGTACGACTGTGGGATGCCAATACAGGAAAAAATATCAGAACAATCAATACCGGCAATGCTATTATCTCATCCGTTAGTTTTTCTTCGGATGGTAAGTGCGTGATTGCCGGGAAGTACGATGGTAAAATTACCAAGTACGACATGAACGGAAACGAAGTGATTTCCTACGTCGGGCACGATGGATTTGTAAACACAGTGGCCGTGAATGGTGAAAATCTTTTCTCGGGAAGTATCGACGGAACGGCAAGGCTGTGGAATACCAACACAGGAATACTGCATGCCATGATGACCTATATTGATTCTACTGACTGGTTCATCACCGCGCCCAGCGGGCTCTACGATGCCTCTTCCGGTGCCATGAAGCAACTGTATTACGTGGTTGGCGTTGAGCCTGTTGAAATAGGGCAGATGAAAGATGTTTTCTACGAACCGGCTTTGCTTTCGAAGATCACTGGATTCAACAAGGAAGGTGTGCGAAAGATAGATCTGGCAGGCGATGTGAAGATGTATCCCAAAGTTACCGTTACTGTGACCAACAACGAAACTGCTTCGGTTACAATTAAAAATCAGGGTGGCGGTATCGGTAAGATTCGCGTGCTGATCAACGGAAAAGAAATGCAGGGCGACGTGCGCGGCAATAGTTTCAATGCGGATGCACCCGAATTTAAATTCACCATCAACATCAAAGATCATCCCTTCCTGCTGAAAGGCGTGGAGAATGCAATTGAGGTGCAGGCTTACAACAAAGATTGTTACATGGTAAGCCGCGGTGTGCGCGCCAACATCCCGCTGATGAAGAACGATACGGTGCAGGTGCCGAGTTTGTTTATTCTTTCTGCCGGTGTGAGTGATTATGCGGGAGGTGAAATCGACCTGCGCTATCCCGCCAAGGACGCTACCGACATAGCTACTGCATTGCAATTAGGTGCTGATAATTTATTCGGCGCAAAGATGGTGCACAGCTATATACTGACTACGGGACAACCCGATTCGCTTAAACTTCCTTACAAGAAAAACATACAGGCAGCCTTTGATGAAATTGCCAAGAAGGCCCGCTCAAACGATATTTTGGTGGTTTATCTTTCGGGTCACGGTATCAATGGTGGTGGGCAGGACGGCGATTTTTATTTCCTGACGCGCGATGCATCATCAGCAAACCCTAATACATACAGCGATCCCGTGATACGTCAGAACAACTGCATCAGCAGTACCGAGCTGACCGATATGATTAAAAAAGTCCCCGCACTCAAGCAGGTTCTTATCATCGATGCCTGCGGATCGGGGCGTGTAGTGGATAATCTGGTACAGAAAAGAGATATTCCTTCCAACACCTTGCGTGCGCTGGAACGCATGAAGGACCGCACGGGAATGCATATCATTACTGGCTGCGCGGCAGATGCCGTGAGCTATGAAGCCAGCAAATACGGGCAGGGATTATTAACGTATAGCTTGCTGGAAGGTTTGAAGGGTGCTGCTTTGCGCGAAACAAAATTTGCAGATGTAATACAATTGTTTCAGTATTCGAAAGACCGTGTGCCGGTACTTGCCTCCGGTATTGGCGGGATACAGGAGCCCCGTTTGTTTAGTCCTTATGGAAACGAAAGTTTCGATATCGGCATGTTTGAAAAAGCAGATAAAGATAAAGTTCCTCTGGCCGCCGAGAAGCCCATCTTCCTGATGTCGAACTTCCAGGATGATGATCAAATGGCCGATGTGCTGGGCCTTGAAAAGCTGGTGGACGAAGCCTTTCAAACGTATACAGTGAAAGGAACTGAAGCTTCTTTTGTATTTATCGAAGTGAAGGATTTTCCCGGTGCGTATGTGCTGCGTGGCCGCTACAAAGTGAAAGGCGACAACGTGAATGTGAAAGTGAATGTATTCAAAGGTACCGAAATCGCGGGCACCTATTCCGTTTCCGGCGTGAAGACGGACATTGCTTCCCTGGCGACAGCCATTGTGGAGAAGGCGAAAGCGCTTTCGAAATAGTTATTAAGTTATCAGGTTAATAGTTATTGGTTGATTAACAATCATTGATTAATGAAAAAAAATTTTTTTTAACAGCCTTTTTTATTCTAGTTATAACTGTTGGTTGTTCTAAGTTTCCTGAATTAGGAAAGGGATATAAGTTTATCTATAACAGTTTTGACGACATTGGTATCGTTAATAAAAATGATATTTTCGTTATTCATGGTGGAGTAATTGAATATGGTTGTAATGATAAATTTATTATTGCATCTGAACGACCCAGAGACAGTGTTCCCGAATGTAATTTTCAAAATGGCGAAAACATGGGCGATTGTAACAGGGCTTATAATGAAAGTGACTTTTTTCAATACTGGATAATCTGTAAAGACAATGATTCTGTCTGGGGGCCATTCAAAAAAGATGAATTTTTAATTAAAAGAAAAGAGAAAGGTGTTCCTGTTTATTTACATCTTGTTCCTGTACAAAATTAATTGTTAAATAATTCATTCGATCTTTGGTGTAATTTTGTGTTTTAGTGTTTTGGTGGCAAAAAAACGAAAAGCAAAAACTTATAGTCGTCTTTGCGTTCTTCGCTGTGGCAGAATTAATGTTTCGTTCCCTGCTCGGTTAATTCACAAAGTGAAGGAGACGGGTTGGCGGTTAAAAAAATTTCATCCATCTTTGCTCATGCATTTCCGCTTACTGATATTCTTTCTTTTTATTTCCGCAAGCATTCATGCGCAATCTTTTTCTTTTACCCTGCGCTTCGGTGCGCCGCTGCAAATGCCGCTTCCACTCGTTATCAAGCAGGATGGATATCCGGATATTAAAATAAAATCGGCCCGTTTTTATTCCGAACCCTTATTCTCTCCTGTTTACTGGGACTGGCGTATGGCCTATTCCAAAAACAAGAAAGAATGGGGCCTCAGTTCAATTCATCACAAATTGTATCTGCGCAACAAGCCACCGGAAGTGGCCCGCTTCAGTCTTTCGCACGGTTATAATTATGTTTTTATCGATCGCATTGTTCCGCTCACGGGAGGCGTGTTCTTTGCCGGTGGCGGGCTGGGGCTTGTGATTGCGCATCCCGAAAGCACCGTGCGCGGGCAGGTTTTTGAAGAGAAGGAAGTTTTTAAAGGTTACTTCCCCATTGGCCCCGCAATGATGCTGGCCTTCGATTACCGCATCAGTATTCTGCGCTGGATGTACTTTACAGCAGGAGCCAAAAGCTGCTTTTCCTATTCCGTTGTTCCCATTGCCAACGGCAGCGCCCGCCTGACAGATGTCTCGCTGCACTTCAGTGCTGGCTTGGGTTTCAGAAAGGTAAAAAGGGAAAAGACGGACGGGCCGTTTGGGTAACAAGTCAGATCATGAACCTATTGATAGTGCTAATTCTGATCTGTTCAATTAAATATTACTTTTAGCGTTTGTTCTGATCCATTGTCCAATTTTATACGGAACAAATACAATCCGGGTGGTAGATTATCGCGCATAAAACGAAGATTTTTGCATGGACCGGTTTCTACTTTGCTTATTTGATTTCCCTGCATATTGATAACTGTAATTTCTGCTTTAATATATTCTTTCAGAAATGTGATTGTTGCAAATGAGGACGCTGGATTGGGTGAGATTCTTACCAGATTATCGCTGTTAAAAAATTCGTTGATATTACCTGGAAAATCAATAGAGAAAAGTCGTATGTGATCTATTAACCATCCGTCCCGGTTATTGTCAATGCTATCAGAAATAAAATTAAAACGTAATATCATTGTGTCAGGTGGAAAAGTTTTGGGTCCTTTAATTATTATACCATACCAGGTAAAAAATGTTCTTTTCCATTCGGCTGTAAAGCCTGAAAATCCGAACTCTCCATTATAAAGAGTGTCTGCATGGGAATATAAGTTTTCATTTTCAACTCCGGGATATGCACCAAATCCCCGTTGTTGAGCAATTGTATCATCAATAATGTTTGTCCAGGTCAATCCGTTATCCCAAGATACTGTGATATACCCACCGTCGTGCAAAGTGTCGGAATCAATTTTGTATTTGAAGTCGATAAAAATGTCGTAAGGATACCACCCCGACATATTAAAGTTTCCAATAAATAAATCAAAGAAAGAATGGTTCTTTGTAGGATAGGTGTTTATTGTATCTGTTACTATTGCTTTTTGCCCCGAATAGGAAGAGGCAAAATGGGTTTTTTGAGCATGTCCAATCTGCCATATGTTTTGTGATGATGTGTCTATTTTTATATAGTTTGACGGGCTTTCAAAATCGATTACAGTCCAGATTCCAGCAGTGTCTAAATATTGTGCGTGAAGCTTTGGTAAAAAAGATATAAAAAACAGAATAGGTAAAAGTCTTTTCATGGGCGGGTTTTGGGATTAAGACAAAAATTTGGTTTCATCCGTTGTATTATGTTCAAACTTTGAGTGTGTTGCTTTTATTTCTTTCTCACATAACAATAAGAATATGCATCGTAAGCTTCATCTAAAAGCCAAAGCGTATCCTCACCAAAAAATTCTATGCTTTGGCTTATTTTTTCCAAATGATACTTTCTGTGAATAAATTTTGTTGTATGATATTTAATCAGATAGGCATCATTTGTTGTGTAAATTGAATGTCCTATGCTAATATTAAATTCCCGTTTTTCTTCAAGAGTATTTCCATCATACCCTTTAAATATTCCATTTCTGTTTAATTCTATCCAGTATTCTGTGTTTCCAAAAAAACTAGCTCCTCCTATACCACCACAAGATCCAACCAGTTGCCACTTCCCAAAAAGCTTTTCCAGCGAGGGATCGGGAACATCCACATCTTTTCTGCAAGCAGCAAATGAAACTGCGATAAGAAGAAACAAAAATATTTTATATCGGTGGTTCATAGAAGGATTTCAAATATACTAAACCAAAGTTATTGTGCAACTGCGCTTTTCCTTAATTTTAAGCATTTTTGAAATTCCTCCCGTAACCTTTAACTCGCCACTATTCTCGAACTTCGCTTGTTCACTAAGTTTTGGTGCTCATTGGTGTCTCCGCCGCGGTGGAGTGTCTTGGTGGCAAGAAAAAAAACTAAAAGCGCCGCCCCGTGTGCCAGGTTTCCATTTCGGTCTTCAAGCTTCGGACTTCGTGCTCATTCTTACTTCAATTATTCAAATGTTCTACTGTTTTAAAAAAAACTGATAACTGATTACAGATTACTGACCACTGATTACGGCAACTGCCACTACCCCATGATTCCCTTCTCAAATCCGCTGAAATCCATCCACACCCCGATGATTCATTTTCCATCTCCTATGATCCCCCTTCCGGGCTGTATGAAATGATTTCCAAATCCTATGATCTCATTTCACAATCCTGTGATTTCTGTTCCAACTCTCTTGAAATTGATTCCAACTCCTATGATTTCCGTTTCAACTCTTCTGAAATCGATTTCAACTCCTATGAAATGCGTTTCAGGTCTTCTGATTTCGTTTTCAAGTCTCCTGAACACCCTTCGCATGTCATTGAGGCACGCTCGCATGTCATTGAGGCAGCTCACCAACCTTCTGATTTCCGTTCCAAGTCTTCTGATTTCATTTCCAACTCTTCTGATTTCGTTTCCAACCCTTCTGATTTCCATTTCAAGTCTTCTGATTTCGTTCCCAACCCTTCTGAACAGCATTTCTCTAGGCTTCCGGCAATAATCGAAAAGCCCCCGCTACTGCTTACATTTATTTCTTCTGAATTCTCCTTTGTGAAACTTCGTGGATTCTTTGTGTAGCTTTGTGTCACAGCTGTTTTTCACAACCATCAAAGCTCCCGCTACTGCTTGCTACACATACTGATTATTAACCGACCGATCACTGATTGCGCTGAATGATTTACAGATTTACAGCTGTTTCAGTCTGCGGTCTTCCGACCATTACAGCCATATCTGGCATCCCGCATCAAACATCCCGCCCAAACAAGACATCCGTGATTTCCAGTCACCTCTTCGCGCTTCTGTCTTGCAACTTCAACCCCTTTTCGGTCTTCAGTCTGCGGTCTTCCGACTATTACAGCCATATCCGGCATCCCGCATCGGACATCCATCAATTGCTTATCTTTGCATCTCAATTCCTCACTCCTTGAAAAAAACGTATCGCATTCTTTTGTTTATTCTTGTGCTGTGTTCGGCTGCGCCTGCCTTTCCGCAGCGGCTCAACCTCGGCCTCAGTGCGAATGCGTTTTCCCTTTTCTTTGTCAAAAATAAATCGGAGGATGCCAATGCCACGCTGCTGGCTTATTTCATGAATAAGGCACAGGTGAAAACAACACTGAGTGCAGGTGCAGGTCCGCTCATTAATCTGGATTTTGGTCGCTTCTCCCTGAACGCGGAAGCCAAGGCCTACCGCATGCTTCCGGTAAAGTTTGATGTGGCCGTGATGGACAGTATCAACAATTATGATTACGTTTCTTCGAAGCTGCATTTCAATTCTTTCGAGGTTTCCGGATACATTGGCTATACTTTTTTCCCGGAACGGACCACGCGCTTTTGTCTGGAAACAGGACTTACTTACGTGCGCCCCACCAAAAAATCGTTTCTGCAGAATTATAACAACCTGGCGTTTTATCAGGATCTGCTAAGTATTGAGAACAACTACACCTGCGCTCTTCTCGGGCTGGGCCTGAAGCGCACCGGGTATTCCTTTACACTGCGTTATGTCCGCAAGATTACGCACACCGAAAACGGAAATGTGTTCGGTTCCTTTACATTGAACTATTGTAAATTCATAAACTTTGCGAAGCTTCGCCGCAATCATATCTTTGTCGATTAGGAAGGCGCTGATATTCCTTCTGTTGCTGTCAGGCGCGCAATGTACGCTTGCGCAGAACGGTGCTTCGCTCTGCATTCAAACCGGGCATGCCGCCAGTGTGAACCGCCTGGCATACAGCCATGATGCAAAACTACTTGCCAGCGCCGATGAAAAAGCCACCGTGCTGATCTGGCACCTTCCCACAAACGGACAGATGGCCACGATTCGTGTACCTGTTTCAAAGAAAAATGAAGCAGTTACAGCGCTTTTTTTCTCTTCCGACAACAAAACCCTTTTCATCGGAACTTCTGAGGCGCTGTTCGTCTGGAATATCCCCACAGCTACTTTTGTTTACAAAGATACAATCCGGGGTGGGGTGAATACTTTCGGGGGCTGTGTTGAGGATCCGGATAAGGTTTGGGTTGCGGGTAATAATTTGCTGTTATTCAACTTAAAAGACCGTAGTTTTAAAAACTACCCTGAATTAACATCCATTGTTAATATCTATGGTCAAAAAAGTGAATATCTTTTTGTAAACCAGTACGGTTCGGTCTGTGAAACGGATAAGAATCTGAAAGTGAACTTCGTTTCTAAAGCAGTTTATCCTGAGAAAAGATTTAAGCGAATCCGTAAACACTTTGGTAAACAGATCAAAAGAGCCAACCACAAAGTGAGCAGAAGAACATCCAAACTGATTTACTGCGAAAAGAAGAATCGCCTTTCGCGAACTAAAAAGGCGGCTGCATTGCTCTCCCGTGCTCAGGGTCAGTTTGATCTGGTTCTGAAAAAGATGAAAACCGAATCGCGCGTTGCTGATCTTTGCCTGAACACAGAGAAAAACATTCTTTATACTGTTTACAAAAATAAAATCAGGGCAATAGACTTTAAAAACGGGAAGCGTGTTTTTGTCACATCGGGAACTTATAACGATGATGATTTCCGATCGGTAACGTATGTTCCTTCAACACAAAAACTGCTTGCCGGCAGTTCGGACGGATGCGTGTATGTTTTAAATGCCGAAAGCGGAAAAATAGAACGCAAGCTGCGGAACCATCTGGGTGCGGTGAATGCCTCACAACTTTCACCGGATGGAAATGTTTTTGCCAGTGCGGGGGAAGACCGTTCGCTGATTTTGTGGGGTACGAATGATCACAAGATGATTAAACGTCTTTACAGTCGGGCGTTTCCAATCACATGCCTTAGCGTTTCAAAAGATGAAAAGAAAATCATGTACGGAAACGAGTTGGGTTTTGTGGGTATGCTGGAACGTGGAACGCCCCAGCTGACACTGAAAACAATACAGGCCCACTCCCACCCTGTTCGTGATCTGCGTTATCTTCCTTCCACCAAACTTGTACTCAGCGGAGGCGACGATAACCGGCTTGTGCTGAGCAATGTGAACAATCATAAGATCATCAAGAAAAAAAGATTTCGCGTTAACTTATCTGCAAACGCCTTTATAAATAACACTTTGCGATGGCTGGGCTTTTACATCAGTCCTTACTGCATGGTCGACAGCATGCGACTTTCGCGCAACGAAAAGTTTGTGTGTGTTAGCGGAACGCGTAAAAACATCATGAAGCCTTTTTACAGAAAATATGTTTTTTATTTTGACACAGAAAAACTCAAGCGACGTTCAAAGCCTCGCTCAGAGTGGGAATCCAGCATTAACAAAAACGTACTGAACGATTCTGTGATTTTCGGAGTGGCTGTGTACAATCCCGAAAACGGCCACAGCGACCGGGTTAGCGGATATTTTTTAGATACAGATAACAAAGAATTAGTAACATCATCGTTGGATGCTACGCTTAAAATCTGGGATTCGCAAACGAAGAAGTTAAAGCTTACGGTTGTTCCGATTGATAAAAACAAAAAGGTGTTAATCACACCCGAAAGTTATTACTATGCATCGCGTGATGCGTTGGATGCCATTGGCTTTCGGAATGGCACTGACTTCTTTCCGGCGGCGGCGTTCGATATGACCTATAACCGCCCCGATAAAGTTTTAGCTGCATTAAATTTCCCGAATGATCTGGTGGAAGTGTATGGTTTGGCCTGTCTGAAACGCTTGCAAAAAGCGGGTTTGCACAACGCAACTTTAAAAAGCAGTTTTCATATTCCTATGGTAAAGGTTACCAACAAATCGATGCTGAGTGCTATTAACAATGAAAAGTACATCAAAATAAATGTGGAGGCAAGTGATTCATTGTTTCCGCTTTCGCTGATCCGCGTGCAGATTAACGGAGTTACCGTTGTAGAAGTAGAATCCGGAAATACTTTTTTCTTCAGTAAAACTGTACAGATTAAACTTTCGCAGGGAATAAATCAGATTCGTGTAACATCAGTAAATACGGAAGGTGCAGAATCGGTTGCGGAGAATTTAAAAATCAATTTTGCAGAAAAACAAAAACCCGATTTGTATGTAATTGCGATCGGTGTTTCGGAATACAATGATAAAACAAAGAATCTGCGGTATGCTGTCAAGGACGGAAAAGACCTGGCGCTGGCCTTCCATGGACTTGAAAAACGAAAGCGGAAAGCGATGTACAATCACATCTACATTGACACTTTGTTTAATCAGAATGCCACACGTGAAAATATTTTGTTTCTGAAGCAAAAACTGCAGCAGAGTAATGTGGATGATGAAGTGATACTGTATGTTTCCGGACACGGTTTGCTGGATGACAGTCTGGATTTTTATTTCGCCACTTACGACATGGACTTTGCAAAGCCCGCCCTGCAAGGCATTCCTTACGAAGAATTGGAAGCATTATTAAATGATATTCCCGCACGAAGTAAACTGATGCTGATGGATGCCTGTCATAGCGGCGAGTTGGACCGTGATGAGCTGGTAAAACCAACGGATACCTTAACACTTGAAAAACTGTTGAATCAGCAGGGTTCGAAAGGCGTTTCAGCAGTCAGAAAAGGAAGAATCGGACTCACGAATTCGTATGAGCTGATGCAGGAATTGTTTGCCGGAATGAGCAACCGTTCGGGTTCTGTAGTGATTTCTGCAGCCACCGGATATGGCTATGCACTGGAAGGAGAAGACTGGAATAACGGGGCTTTCACGCATTGTCTACTGAAAGGACTGACCGGTAAAAGTGCGGATCAGAATGATGACGGAAAAATTACCGTTTCGGAATTACGCAAATATGTGCTTGAAGAAGTGCCTGTATTAACAGGCGGACGCCAGAAGCCGACCTGCCGTCAGGATAATTTACTGTTCGATTTCAGGGTGTGGTAGTTTAAACGAAATGCTCGCCTTTATCAATTTTAACATCATTCACAAACTGACGTATCTCCTGCTCATCGGTCTTTTTACAAACAAGTAGAATGTTATCTGATTCAACAACAATATAGTCGTGAAGCCCTTCGAGCACGACCAGCTTGTTATTGGGAACATTTACAATGCAGTTTTTGGTCTGGTAGGTCATCACGTTTTTTCCGCTGATTGCGTTTCCGCTATCATCATGCTTCATGTTTTCATAGAGAGAACCCCATGTACCCAGATCTGACCAGCCAAAGTCGGCGCCGATGACATACACATTATCGGCTTTTTCCATAACACCATAATCAATAGAAATACTTTTACATACTGAATACGCTTTTCGAATAAATGCTTCTTCTTCAGACGTATTGTATTTACCAATGCCTTCGCGAAAGATCGCGTCTACTTCGGGAAGGTGTTCTTCAAATGCCTTGCTGATCGATTTTGCCGACCAAATAAAAATACCTGAATTCCATAAAAAGTCACCACTCTGAATAAATGATTTTGCTAGTTCGTGATTTGGCTTTTCGGTGAATGTTTTAACTTTTTTAATTCGTTCATCCGGTACATTTTTAGTATCGGGAACAAACTGAATATAACCGTATCCTGTATCCGGACGGTTGGGTTTTATCCCCAGTGTAACCAGCCAGTCTTTGGATGCGGCAGTATGCAAAGCAAGATCAACAATATCAGTAAAAATTTCTTCTTTCAAAACAATATGATCGGAGGGCGCAACCACCATGCTGGCTTCAGGATTTTCCTCCAGTATTTTATATACAGCGTATGCAATGCATGGTGCAGTATTTCGGCGAGCGGGTTCACACAAAACCCGGTCGGCTCTCATTTGAGGAAGTTGTTTCAATGTGATGTCACGGTACATTTCGTTGGTTACAATGAAAATGTTTTCAACCGGACAGCAATTGGCTATTCTTTCAAATGACTGCTGGAGTAGTGTCTTTCCGGTACCCAGTATATCTATGAACTGTTTGGGGTGTGCGGTACGACTCATGGGCCAGAAACGCGTTCCGAGACCACCGGCCATAATTACACCATATAGATTTTTATTCATTTCTGCTTTCATATTGGGGCAAAGGTATGAAATATTGTTAATTATCTGTTATTCCAAAGGTTTTACAAGGCATATCGGATCAAAGAGATATACCCTTCCGTTTTTTTCTTCTTCTCCTTTTATTCTTTTTCTGCGTTGTTCTCTGCGGATGAACCTTCTGTTTCTGCCATACAAAAAGATTTTGCCTTCGGCGATGTTTTTAATTTGAATAAAACCATCTTTTTCAAGACGTTTCAAATACACGCGATAAATTCCCGAACTAGTGTTTCGATAGAGCCCCGTAGTAATTTCACGTGAAACATCGGAATCAAAAGCCTGCAATTCAATCATTTTATCGAGCAGTCTTCTGTAATAAAACTTCCATTCTTTTCCATGTGGCTTGGGGTTGCGCCCCAGCTTCATAAAGACGACAGCATGAGCCAGTTCGTGACAGAAAACCAATAACATAAGTTGTGGTTCAAGATCCTTGTTGAGGGTAATGCGCGATGTTTTTCCAAAAAGTGGATAGCGGTAATCTCCAAATTTTCCTTTGCGGGGTGAAACCAGCTTTACTTCCACGCCCGCTTTGTTAATCCAGACAAGCGCTTTCCCTCTGGCAACGGTGGGAATGCTGTTTAATAATTCTTCAACCGGGTTTGACGCTGGCATTTTTTTCGATGCGTATGGTTGCTTGTCCGAAAGTGCCGCAATTACATTTATCTTTCTTGCGGAAAATAAAACAGCCCTGTAACATAAAAACAAATACAGCAACTGTAAACCCAATAAACACAGGGTAATTCTTTCGGGTGCAACTCCGTTTTTTCATAGACCAAAGATACAAATTTATGCCTAGTAGCGCGGTTTTGAATTTAATATTGTAATTTTGAATTGCCTTTGGGCGTAAACATGAAAATCTTTTTTCACATAGGGCGATATATACTGCTTATGCGGCGCGTTTTCTTCGGAAAACAACAAAAGAGGTCCGTGTTCTATAAACAAGTGATGGCAGAGATTGACACGTTGGGTTTAGATTCTCTGTTTATTACGATTGTGATATCCATTTTTATGGGAGCAGTTACAGCCATTCAAACTGCAGCCAATATTTCTGGTCCATTGACACCCAAGTATCTTGTGGGTTTTACAACAGCACAAACGATGATTCTTGAATTTTCCCCCACGATTCTCAGCCTTATTCTGGCAGGCAAGGTGGGCTCGCGTATCGCCTCTGAAATTGGCTCTATGCGCGTTACCGAGCAAATTGATGCGCTGGATATTATGGGAGTAAATTCTGCCAATTATCTAATTCTTCCTAAAGTAGTGGCTTCCTTGATAATAAATCCGTTTCTGGTTATTATTAGTATGGCTGTAGGAATTTTTGGAGGCTGGCTGGCTTCTTTGTGGGCAAATCTGCTGCCTGTAAGCGAATACATTTATGGCGCACAAATAGATTTTCGCCTTTTTATTATCATTTATGCGTTGATTAAAGCCCAGGTTTTTGCAATCATTATTACAACCGTTTCTTCGTATCAGGGCTACTATACACAGGGCGGTGCTCTCGAGGTTGGAACCGCCAGTACAAGGGCTGTTGTTCAATCGAGTATTATTTTATTGTTGTTTAATCTTATTCTTACCGAACTGCTGCTCACATGATAGAAGTTCGCAACATATCGAAATCGTTTGACGACCGCAAGGTTCTTGATGATATTTCGGTTTCTTTTGATAAAGGAAAAACTAACCTTATTATCGGGCAAAGTGGTTCCGGAAAAACGGTGCTTCTTAAATGTATGGTGGGGCTTCTGACAGTGGATAGCGGCGAAATAGCTTACGACAACAGGGTTTATTCGAAAGCGAAAGAAAAAGAGAAATCTATTTTTCGGCAGGAAATCGGAATGCTCTTTCAGGGAGGCGCGTTGTTTGATTCGATGACATCCTTGAAAAATGTGATGTTTCCACTGACCATGTTTACCAAAATGTCGAAAGAAGAAAAAAAGGAAAGGGCGCTGTTTTGTCTTAACCGTGTTAATCTTCCTAATGCAGCAAACCTTTACCCATCTGAACTCAGCGGTGGAATGAAAAAGCGGGTTGCGATTGCACGTGCAATCTCTATGAATCCAAAATATTTGTTTTGTGATGAACCTAATTCGGGTCTGGATCCGCAAACATCGATTGTAATTGACCAGCTGATTAATGAAATTACCAAGGAATATGGAATGACCACGGTAGTCAATACACACGACATGAACTCGGTGATGGAGATTGGTGACAAGGTTGTTTTTATATGTAATGGAAAAGTGGGTTGGCAGGGTACAAATAATGATATCCTGAATACAAATAATAAAGAGTTGAATGATTTTATTTACGCCACAGAATTGATGCGCAAACTTCGCAAGTAAAGAAAATTCCTACTTAATAAAATTCATTTCTTTCCACTGCTTGCTGAATGAGCGCGCTGCAAAACGGGGCAATTCGCGGCGTTCACCCCAGCTTCTGAAAAAACGTTTCATTAGAAAATTTTTGATGCGTGCTCCAAAACGATCGAGGCGCTTGCGTTTGAGCATGTATTTACGATACTGATTCATCACCTTTTTTTCACGGTAAGGGGCAAAACCTTCATCTACAAAGGTGCGTCTGTTTTCTAACAACAATTTGTGCAGGGGAACCAATGCCGGACAAATCTCCGTACACCTACCGCAGAGCGAAGATGTATAACTAAGATGCATAAATTTTTCCGGCGAATGTAAAAATGGATTGATCACTGAGCCAATGGGACCGCCATATACAGTACTATAGGTGTGTCCACCAATATTGCGGAACACCGGACAAACATTCATACAGGCACCACAACGAATACATGTCATTGCTCTGCGTTGTGCCGGTCTTTTTATTACTTCCGAGCGATTATTTTCTAAAAGAATAACGATCATTTCATCAGGTCCGTCAGCTTCACCCTCTTGTCTGGGACCACTTACAATACTGTTGTATACAGAAATTCGCTGTCCTGTTGCATGTGTGGAAAGCATGGGCCACAATAGTTCAAGATCGTTTACCGTTGGAATAATTTTATCAATACCCGCTAAAACAATATGTACACGCGGCATCGACATGGTAAGCATTCCATTGCCTTCGTTCTCAGTGAGCGCGATTGATCCTGTATCAGCAATAAGGAAATTTGCGCCTGTAATTCCACATCCTGCATCTAAAAATTTTGTGCGTAAAAGCTGTCTTACAAATGTAGTAATTTCTTCCGCTGTGCTATCGGGCTTGATACTGTAGTACTTCCCTAGGCGCTGCACAATTTGCTCACGCGAAAGATGCATGGCTGGTGCCGTAATATGGTACGGTTTTTCTTTTGCTATATGAACAATAAATTCTCCCAGATCTGTCTCAACAACCTCGTTGCCGCTAGCTTCCAGATGATAATTAATATTAACTTCTTCCGTCGCCATGGACTTGGATTTAACAACTAATTTTCCTTTGCAACGTGAAACAATATTCAGAATTTCTTTAATGGCATCAGCAGAATCCTTTGCCCACACAACCTTTCCACCATTTTTTAAAAAATTGGATTCGAATTCTCCCAGGTATTTTTCTAGATTTTCAATGGCTTTTCCGCGTATGGCTGAAACGCGGCTCTTCGCAAGAGGAAGGTTTGAAAACTGTGTTATTCCTTTTTCGAACGCCTGCTCATACTTCAACAGATTATGCCGTATCACACGACGATGATCTTTATCAAATGCTTTAATTTCGCATTCTTCCAAAAAATTTCTTTAACACTATCTGTTGCCATGCCGCAAATTTACAAATCTATTTTCATAACACGTGTAGCATGCCTTCCTCCGTCAAACAATGTTTCAACGAATGTTTGAACAATATTGGTCGCAACATCAAGCGTAACAAAGCGTGCAGGAATGGCAACAATATTTGCGTCATTGTGTTGCCGTGCAAGTTTTGCAATTTCTGGCTCCCAGCATAATGCAGAACGAATACCCATATGTTTATTTACAGTTATGTTAACACCGTTTCCTGTGCCGCAAATAACAATCCCAAACAGTGCTTCTCCTTTACTTACTTCTTTGGCAACCGGATGAGCGAAATCGGGATAGTCAACTGAATCGCCTGAAAAACATCCAAAATCAATTACTTCATATTTATTATCTTCTAGTATCTTTTTTATTTTTTCTTTGTATTCAAATCCTGCATGATCCGATCCGATTGCAATTTTTTTCATTTAATCGTGTTGTTATTTTGTTTAAAAATGGATGAAAACTTGTTATTAATATTTCGAAAAAAGTGTGTTGAATTGTTAAGTGATTTTCTGTTATCAAAATTATTATGATTAGCAATACAAATTTCTGTTTTTTTTTAAAGGATGAAAAAAATGTTTATCAACATTTAACAGGGTTTATTATTCATCAAAAAATAGTTAAAATCATAAAAGCCTATTGTGTTGTTCATTATAGTTAATTTAAAACAAATCAAATGAATAATGATTCTTTTTTTGTTAATTTTGTGTTCATAACCTTTCATTCATTTTTTATTTCCTTAAATTTATAAATATTTCAACAATATTAACAGACCTATTATTTACTATTAAATAAATTTATAAATTATAATAATAATGAATAGTAATAAAGAAATTGTTTATAAGATTGAACAACTGAAAAAGAAAAAAAATGCAATTATTCTGGCTCATTTTTATCAAATTCCAGAAGTTCAGGATATTGCAGACTACATAGGAGATAGTTTAGGATTGGCGCGTATTGCAGCAAACACAAATGCAGACATCATTTTGTTTGCGGGTGTGCACTTTATGGCAGAAACAGCAAAAATTTTAAATCCAACTAAGAAAGTTATTATTCCGGATCCCGAAGCAGGTTGTTCCCTGGCTGATTCTTGTACACCAGAAGCTTTACAGAAACTGAAGAATAAACATACGGACGCAATAGTGGTTTCGTATATTAATTGTTCATCTGGTGTTAAAGCATTGTCGGACATCATTTGCACTTCATCTAACGCCAAAAAAATTATTGATTCGGTTTCACGTGACAGAAAGATTATCTTTGTACCCGACAGAAATCTGGGTGCATATCTCATTCGCGAAACCGGAAGGGAAATGATACTTTGGGATGGTTCCTGTATTGTACATGAAGTGTTTACAACCGAAAGGCTTTTGAAATTTAAAAGCGAACATACAGATGCCTTGTTATTAGCGCATCCTGAATGTAAGTCACCCGTGCTTGCACTTGCCGATTTTGTTGGTTCTACGAATGCAATGCTTGACTATTCTGTTAAAAGTACTGCTAAAAAATTCATCGTTGCAACCGAAACAGGTATTCTCCACCAAATGAGAAAAGCATCGCCGGATAAAGAATTTATTGCCGCTCCAGCGGATAATGAATGTGGTTGTTCAAATTGTAGTTTCATGAAAATGAATACACTTGAAAAAGTGTTATTATGTCTGGAAACAGAAAATTTTGAAATTAAAATGGATGAAAAGCTTCGTAAACAGGCTGAAGCACCGTTATTAAGAATGTTAGAATTATCATAATATTATTAGATGAAGTTAAATTTTAAATACATATTGTTTGTTCTTTTCCTGTTCTTCATCCACAGTGCATTTGCTCAGAAAGATGATTCGCTGGAGTATAAAAAATACTTGTACCCAAATGGAAAGATTTCCAGTGAAGGATACCTGAAAGAAAAGAAGCCAGAAGGATACTGGAAGTCATATTATGAAACAGGGATATTAAAATCGGAAGGAAACAGAAAAAATTTTCTGCTTGATAGTCTTTGGAAATTTTATGATAAGGATGGAAAAGTTACACTGGAAATAAATTACAGAGAAGCAAAGAAAAACGGCTTACGTACTACATACAATTATACCGACTCAACGGTTACAGAAGAAAACTTTGTAAATGATCAGAAAGAAGGAATAACAAGGGTTTTGAAAAATAAAATTGTTTTAAAAATTGTTCCTTTTGTAGGTGGATATGAAAACGGAATCGCAAAAGAATACAACAAAGAGGGTGTTGTGGTTGTAATAACGGAATACCGAAACGGCCTGATCATCATGCAGGAAAACATCAATCGAATTGATAAAGAAGGATTAAAGCAGGGAAAATGGAAAGTTTTTTATCCAAAAGGAAGGGTGAAGTGGGAAGGTTTCTTTATGAATGGAAAGAAAAATGGATTTTTTAAAGAATACGATACAACAGGAAACCTGCAAAGTGTTTTAAAATATGAAAACGACTCTCTTAAGAAAGATGCACCCGAAACGGTAAAGCATGATATTAAAACAGATTATTACAGAAACGGAAATATTAAAATAGTTGGCAGTTACCTGAATAACGTTCCAGATGGACTGCGCCGGGATTATTCAATTGACGGAAAAGTTACATCATCTACCATGTTTAAAGAAGGTGTCATTATAGCTGAAGGTGTTGTAGATAACGCAGGATTTCGCCAGGGATTGTTTAAAGAATTTTATGAAACCGGTGAATTGCTTGCAGAGGGTTATTATAAAGATAACAAAAGAGTTGGCGAGTGGAAATACTATCATAAAAACGGAAAAACCGAACAGGTTGGGAAATATGGAAATGCAGAAAAGCCTCAAGGATTGTGGAAATGGTATTATCCAAGCGGAAATCTTCGCAGGGAAGAATCATTTGAGCGAGGTTTGGAAGAAGGTGTAATGAAAGAATACAGTGATACAAATACTGTGATCATAGAAGGAAATTATGTGGAAGGTTTAAAAGATGGGGAATGGAAATACAAAGCGATAGATTATTATGAAGTGGGTCCCTACAAAGATGATATGAAAAATGGCACCTGGAAAGGATACTATACAGATGGCACATTGCGTTTTGAAGGAAGTTTTTTGGATGAAGTCCCGGATAGAAAACACACCTATTATTATCCAAATGGTAAGATTAATATAACGGGAAATTTTGCTATGGGAAGAAAAGATGGCGACTGGTTTCACTACAATCCGGATGGGTCTCTATTCCTAATTATAACATACAAAGATGGTTTAGAATCACAATACAACGGGGTTAAACTTACACCCGCATTTGACAGGTCGGATGCAGAAATACTGTATTAAAATGAAACCAGTTAATTTGCCCCAAATATCACCTCTCTCATTTCGGTTACACACAATTCTATTTATTTTATTTTCATATTCTATTATTTATTTATTTCACCATGAGATAGATATTCAAAGAGTTTTGCTGATAAATCACTATTTTTCTGCAACAATGATTTTAATATTTATACTTTCTTTTTTATTTAAAAATAATAAATTTCATGCAACAGCATTTGTATTATTCACATTGGTTCCATTCTATTTTACATTCATTGCAATTGAAACAAATTATGAACCCAGCTTTGTTTTTGTCTTAGCCATATCCATATTATTTCCCTGTCTTTTCTTTGTGAAAACAATACAATTAATTGTTTTTAATTCTATTATAATTATTGTAAACGCCCTGCTATTATTGAATACAGATAAATCAACCGGGGAAAAGATTTATTTTTAATAATTCTCTTCATTTTCGCGGCACTTTCTTTTGCAATTTTTCATATAAGGTCGCAGTTTTTAAGAAAGGCAAAATTCAGTGACGACTTAATTTATTCTTTATTTAACAATTATCAGGATGCATTGCTTGTTGCAAGGTTTGATGATTTAAAAATTATCTATTTCAATTATCAGACAGAACAGTTGTTGAACAACAATGATATTAAACCGTTAGCAAATAAAAAATTGTTTGATATTATTGAAATAAACACAAATGAACTAAAGAAAAAACTACAAAAGAATCATACAGAAAAGATAATTACAGAATTTAAGGAGGTGCAAAAGTCAAAGCGGTTATTAGAGATATCCGCCACCTTACTTACTATTGGGAAAGAGAAGTTTATCAACATTAAATTGACGGATATCACGAGAAAAAAGGATGTGGAAAATATTATTAGTAGCGCCATTCCTGAATTTAAGGACGATGAGATGCTTACCATGTTAGATCAACATGGACGAATAGAATATATTAATGAATCCTTTTTAAAGAAAACCAATTATTTTTATAACGAAATAATCGGAAAAAACATCGATCAGTTTTTATTAAAAACGCGTAATGAAACGCAGGTTTTTGATGTTTTAGGGAATAAAGAAAAATGGACAGGCGAACTGAAAATTTTAAAAAAGGATGGCGACCTTTTATATGAAAAAGCTACAATGACACCTGTTTTTACTGAAGAGAAAAAGCTTACCAACTGGTTAATAAGAGCTGAAGATATTACAATTTTCAAAAAAGCAGAAGATGCTTTAAAAGTAAGTGATGAATTTACAAAAGGTCTGATTAGTGCCGTGCCCGAGATGATTTTTGTTTTTTCAACAGAAGGTGTTTTTAAAAGAATAATTACTAAAAACAAAACGGACTTAGTATTTACTGAAGAAGAAGTTGTTGGTAAAAACATTGAGGAGCTCTCATTTCCTGCCGAGATGATAAATACATTTAAGCAGAAAACAAATATTATTTTGAAAAATAAATCACTCGAGATTTTTGAATATACATTAAACACCAAAGGGTATGAAGAATATTTCGAGGCCCGAATAACACTTTTGAATGAAGAAGAAATTATTGCAGTAGTCAGAAATATTACAGAAAATAAAATTAAAGAAAATGATTTTCAGGCAAACAGAGCCAAATATATGACGCTGTATTCAAAATCCAACGATGCAATTTTTATTATTGAAAATGGCGTTTTTGTTGAATGTAATGAAAAGGCGCTGGAAATTTTTAAGCTTGAAAAAGAATCTGATATTCTTGGGAATACGCCCTATAATTTTTCACCGGAATATCAGCCAGATGGTCAATTATCAAAACATAGCGCAAATAGCTATATTCAAAAAGCATTGGACGGGAAACCCCAAAGGTTTTATTGGAAGCACAAACAATTTGATGGGGTTGTTTTTGACGCAGAAGTTACGCTGAATCGCTTTGATGTATTAGGAAAGGTATATTTACAAGCGGTTGTTAAAGATATTACACAACAATTTATTGCGAATGCAGCCCTTGAGCGCAGTGAACAACGGTTTCGTCTCTTTGCAGAATTATTGCCGGGCATTGTTTATGAAACGGATGTTTATGGTGTTTTTACCTATATAAACAAAGCGGGATTTGAAATATTTGGATATTCCCGTGAAGATTTTGATAAGGGTGTTCACTCGTTAACAGCAATTGCTCCTGAGGAAAGAGATGTAGCTATTCTTAAAAGAAAAGAAACCCTGATGTCAGGAATAGATTCCCGCGAAGAATATACCGGAATAAAAAAAGACGGCACTCGTTTTCCTATTGAAATTTACACCAGTGCAATTTTTGAAAAAGGTGAACTTACAGGCACGCGCGGACTTGTCATTGACCTTTCTGATCACAAAGCAATAGATAATGCCTTAAAAGAAAGTCAGCAGCGTTATTTCATGCTTTTCTCGAAAGCATCCGATGCAATTATCATTGGGCATCGTAGAAAAGTATTGGATTGTAATGAAAAAGCACTTGAATTATTCGGATGCACGCGCGAAGAAATTCTAAATGGGTGGTTGCCGTTTGCTCATGAAAAAGAAACGAAATTAATGTTTTTAGAAAAGCTGGATTCGTACAACGATAGATTCAGCCAAGGTATTCCGTTAGTTGATGAGATAAAACTTCAAAAAAAAGATGGAAGCGAATTTGATGCAGAAGTGACAATCAGTCAGTTTAACGCAGGATCCCGACTGTTGACACAAGTTTTTATCCGTGACATTTCGTATCTGAAAAAAATTAATATTGAGCTTCGTGAGAAAGAAAGGCGGATTTCTACTCTCATGAACAACCTTCCGGGTATGGCGTTCCGCTGCACATATAACGAAAACTGGGATATTGAATATGTCAGTCAGGGTTGTTACGATCTGTTTGGATTTACATATGACTATTTTGTAAATAAAAAAGTAACATCATTTGAAACAATTTACCACGAGGATTTACATTATGTTAAAGAAAGCATACGACAGGCTGTAACTGCAAGAGAGCCCTATCGCCTTGTTTACAGAATTACAACCTCAAAAAAACATACAAAGTGGGTGCTTGAACAAGGAGAGGGCGTTTATAATGAAACCAACGTACCTATTGCGATAGAAGGCTTTCTGACAGATATTACCCAGCAGAAGGAATACGAACTGGAGCTGCGTGAAAGTCAAATGAAGTACTATACCCTATTCTCAAAAGCCAATGATGCTATTGTTATCATGCAGGATGGAGTTTGTGTTGACTGCAATGAAAAAACATTACAGGTTTTTTTCTGCTCATTTGACGATCTTATTGGAAATCCGCTTCAAAAATTCTATCCTGAAATGCAAGATTCCACGAATTTTTCTAAAGAAGCCGAAGAAAAAAGAATTCAGAAAGCAATAAATGGAAAGCCCCAATCCTATAACTGGATTTTTATCCGTGCCAATCAACAGCAATTTCATGCAGAAGTTGGAATGAATGGATTTGAAGTTGGTGGCATGCGCTATATTCAGTTCATTATTCGCGATATTACCGAGAGAATTATAAACGAAAACAAGCTTCGCGAAAGCAGGGAAAACTATAAACGACTGGTAGAAAGTATACCCGACGGAATTTACATTGTAATGAAACGTAGCTTTGTATATGCCAATAATGAAGGCTTTAAGCTATTAAGAGTAAAAGGAATAGAACAGTTATCTGAAGAGTATATAAATAGTCTTTTATCAGAAGAACAGCGTCAGGTTTTTTTGCAGTATATTGATCGGGCAATCAATGGCTACATCGTTCCATTCTTTGAATTAACCCTTAAATGGCCAGATACGGAAGAAACATCCCAGATGGAAATAAGTCTTGTTCAATATCAATATAAAAACGAAACCGCAATACAAGCGGTAATGCGTGATATAACCTTAAGAAAAGATTTAGAAAAAGAAAAGTTAAGGTCAGAAATAATAGAAAAAGCCAACGTTCAGCTTCAGTTTGAGATGACTGAAAAACAAAAAGCTGAGAAAAAACTTTTAAAATCACTTGAAGAAAAAGAGGTTTTGTTAAAAGAGGTACACCACAGGGTGAAAAACAATCTACAGATTATCTCAAGTATCCTAAATCTCCAATCCTATTACATTAAAAATGAAGAAACAAAAGTAATGTTTCAGGAAAGTCAGGATCGGATTAAAACAATGGCACTTGTTCATGAAAATTTATATCAATCTAAAGATTTCTCGAGAATTGACTTGTCGTTTTATATCAGGAATTTAGTTAATAATTTATATCGATCCTATAATGTAGATTTGTCGAATATTAAATTAAATTTGGAGGTTAATCAGATTTATCTTAATTTAGATGTCGGAATTCCCTGTGGACTTATCTTGAATGAATTGATTTCAAATTCATTCAAATATGCGTTCCACGGGCGGAAGGAGGGAAGCATTACCATTCGCCTGTTGGAGATAGATCAGGAGACTTTCGAACTGGATGTGTCAGATGATGGTGTTGGAATGGATAAAAATGTTGATTTTGCCAATATCAAATCATTAGGACTTCAGTTGGTAAAGACACTTGTGGATCAGATAAACGGAGAAATTTCAATAAACACAGAAAACGGCACCCATTACAGAATCACATTTAAACCAAACTAATATGGCCAAAACGAAAGTGATCATAGTCGAAGACGAAAGTATCGTCGCCAAAGACATTCAAAACTGTCTCGAAAACCTTGGATATACTGTTCCGGCAATTGTTGCAACCGGAGAAAAAGCAATTCAGGCAGTGGAAGAGCACAAACCAGACCTGGTACTGATGGATATCATCCTGAAAGGAGATATGAACGGTATTGACGCAGCTACTTACATAAAAGATACCTATAACATCCCGGTCATCTTTTTGACAGCAAATGCGGATGATACAACGGTAAACAAAGCAAAACTTGCTGAACCCTATGGCTTTATTATCAAGCCTTATCGCGATAAAGAACTTCAGACAACCATCGAAATGGTGTTATACAAACATGAAAAAGTTGCTGAAATCAAGAAAGAACGCGACTTTTACAATGCTATTGTTGAAAACAGAGAAGTGAAGGACAGTATTTATGTCCGCTCAGATTATCGTCTGAACCGCATTAAATTTGAAGATATTTACTTCATCGAAGCACTGAAAGACTACGTGATCATTAACACAGCAGACAACAGTTATACAACTCACACCACGATGAAAGAAATTATCAGCATTCTTCCCGCCCGCGATTTTGTAAGAGTACATCGCTCTTTCATTGTAAGACTGGATAAAATTTTCTCAATTAAATATCCGGATCTTGTCATTGAAGGAAAGAAAAAAGTAATTCCTATTGGCGGTCTTTATAAAAAAGAACTCTACGGAAGACTAAATTTTATTTAGAATATTTTATACTGAAAGAACCCGGGAAACCGGGTTTTTTTATGCCTGTTTTGGTAATGTAACAGTGAAAATAGTACCAACATTTTCAGTTGATTCAAAAGAAATTTTCCCATTCATGCTTTCAACAATATTGCGAACCATAGCTAATCCCAGTCCCATGCCGCCCGTTTTGGTAGTGAAGTTGGGCGAAAAAATTTGCTGCTTTGCAGATTCAGGTATACCCGAACCATTATCCTGTATGCGAATGTGGAAGCGGTTGTAACGCTGATGCAGACTAATTTTAATAAGGCCTGTGCGTTCATCCGGAATAGCCTGCATCCCGTTTTTAATAAGATTTGTAAATACGCGCAATAATTGGTTTTTATCAGCAAGAATATGACATGGACTTGTGATTGTCGTTGAAAAAGTAATATCACAATTTTCAAAATCTTTATATAAATCTACGGTATGGCCAATAAAATCAAGTAATTCAATTTTCTCCATGTTGGCTGTTGGTAGTTTTGCAAAATCAGAAAACGCAGAAGCAATAGCAGATAGCGTATCAATTTGCTCAATAATTGTTTCTGTGAATTTTTTCAAACGATCATCAAAGTTGGGCGCATTGTCTTTCCAGGCGCGCTCCAGATACTGAACACTCAGCTTCATGGGTGTCAGCGGATTTTTAATTTCATGCGCAACCTGCTTGGCCATTTCTTGCCATGCGCTCTCCCGTTCAGATTTGGCAAGTAGTTCAGCACTTTTGGTCAACTCCTTAATCATCCGGTTATACTCATTAATAAGCATTCCGATCTCATCATTACTTTTCCATTCTATTGCTTCATTCTTCCTGCCCAGCTTGAGTTTGGCCATTTTCTCACGAATCAAAAGCAGGGGTTTTGTTACAAATCCGGAAATAAAAAGAGAAGCAACAACAGCCAGCCCGAACAGCAAAACATAGATGTTTATTAGAGCCACCAGAAAGGTTGACAGCTCTTTCTTCATCTCATTTTGTTTAGAGAAATACGGAAGATTTAAATAGCCAATTAACTCATTTTTATAATTACGAATAGGTGTATAGGCTGATAAATAGCTAAGCCGCCCCACCTCTTCTTTGTGAATAAACAGGGTTCTTTTATTTAGAATTAATTCACAGAATGCTTCCGGATTCATATTCTCGCCCGTTAATCCTTCATCAAATATTTTTGAACGGGAAGACGCTATCAGATAGCCTTTGCGATCATAAACATTAATGTCAGAAAAGAAAACATTAGAGAATTTTATTAAAATTTCATTCCAGTAATCATATGAAAGATCAGTGATATCATTAACTCCCGCCGCTTTATTTTCTACTTCTGTTAATACAGAATGCGTTTTTTCCTTGATGCTTTCATTGTTTTTATTATCAAAAATATTCATGATATAGTACACCGAGCTGAACCCAAGAACAGTTAGTGATATCACCACAATGCTGATCATTGAGATTTGAACACGCGTTTTAAAATTACCCGGTTTTCTGGCAAAAAACTGACGAATATTTCGCAGTAAAATGTACACAAGAACAATGAAAGAATAAATTGTCAGCAGATAGGAAAAAGGCGTGATGATATCTAAAAAAGACTTATTTTTCAAGCTAAGTACGAGGGTTGTTTCTTTATCAACCTGATATACCAGATGGTTGTAATCATCATGGTCCCTAAATGCAAATTCAGCAATTCCGCTTTGCCAAAGGTTTGGAACTATGTTGTACAAATATTTCCCATATTGTGAAGTAAGAGATCCGTTCACATAGCGGGCATAAGAATAGTCAGAGATATCAACATTTCCACTTACTTTTTTATCAAGTAATAATTCAGGATATCCTATTCCTTTCGGAACAAATTTGGAATCCATTTCAAGAAAAAAGGAAGTATTGCTGACGAGAGGATTGGGGTCGCCAGCCATTGAAAGACGGGCAATATAGCTTTTACGGCCACCCCCTTTATTGAGGGAATACAAATTGCAACTAATGGTTGATTCACCAAAAGACATCTTATCTTCAAAGAAGCTAAAGCAGCTCAATTGTATGTTTCCTGGTTTAACGATCAGGCTGTCCTGAGGTCTGCAGATGGTAATTTGAATATCGTATTTTGACCAATAGCCGCTAAAATATTTTTTAATAAGATGGTCGTTTATCTTTTCCTCATTGAAAAAGCGCGATGCAATCAGGTTACGTAGCGTGCTGTCTTTTTCAATATCTCTTTCAATTTCACTAAAAATATATTCAGCAACAGGATCCTGATCTTCTGACAGAGTAAGGGCAAGCGCTTTTCTGCGTTCTTTTTCTTTTAATGAGGTTTCGTGATTTAAAAGATAAGTTGAGCAAACGGAAAACAAAATCACTATAAATAAAATACTGTAAAAGGAAGAGATTCGAAGACGATAATTTCTGATTAAAACTAGCGCCAGATAAAGCATTCCGGACAAAAACAAACTGATATAAAAAAGTTTGCTATTTTCAAAAAAGAACAGACAAAACAAAAGAATTGCAATAAAAAAATGTAAAATAAAATAGCCTGATTTTTTATACAGTAGAAATAGTTGAGAAACCAATGTGGAAGTAATAAAAAAGAAAGAAAAGAAAACAAGGCTGAATAAAGCAAAGCTCAGGTAGCTAAGAATATTTAAATCAAAGAAGTAATAAACATTAAAAGAAATATCAGAATTTAAGATAATTAAAGAAATAGAACGAAGACAGAGCAACCCCAAAAAGAAAATTAAAAAAACACAAACAGAAAAAATGCTGTGTACAAGTATTTTCGGTAGTTTGTGGTTCCTAAAAGAGAAGAGAAAATGCTCAGAAAAATATACAGAAAGGTAAAAAATCAATACAATGTTAACAAGCAAATCGCCGAATGACGGGAAGAGGAAGGAAGATGAAAAGCGAAGAGGACCAAATAATTCAAGATCGTATATGAACCAAGGTACCTTAAAATAAAGGGAAGCGTAACGTAGACCTAAAATTATGGCAATAAAAGCTATTGGAACAATAACACTGCGAAATCTGTGGTAAGCTAAATGACTAAGCTTATGCAAATAGGAAATGAAAAAGATACAGGATAGTATAAAAAAGATTACGGGAATAAAACCTCCAAAACCATTATCTGCATTGGAGTTCTGTAATGAAATACTAAACAAAAATCGATTCTTGTAAATTACATTATTGGTTCCCGGACTAAAGGAAAGCTTGTATGAATCATGTATACCAAAGTCCGGATTCCATCCATTAACAAGATATTCGTTCTGATAACGGTACTCGTGTTTTATAAGAATAAGAGCCAGAACGATGAAATTCCCGTGTTTTTTATAGATGGGAAGATAGGATCCGTTCTTAAACTGTGCAATAGCGCTGTCGGCAGGAAGATTTAAAAAAAAGCGGTCGATATGAACAGCATTGCTTGACCAGGATTTTAAAACAAGATTTTGAAAAAGGTAAAAACTAATACCATCTGAATTCTGTAAGGAAGAAAATTCATTATTTTGTAAAGAAGGAAGTGAAGTGTCAGAATCCAATTTTTTAATAATTGAATTAATGTTGATTTGACACTTTTCTGTTTTTTCTGAAATACAACGTTGAATTTTGGCAATATCATCCGAAGGCGACGGATCAGACACCCCAAAATACAGGTAAAGAGAGCTGAAAGCCATGAAAATCAGGCAAAGCAGAAGGAAAATATGTTTTCGTATTAAACGCATTAGCCTGGCTTATTTTAAAGCTCCCTGCGGGGAGAAATTTTATTTTTCGATACGAGTCTCATTTTGCCAATTAGAGGTGCTTAAAAACCTTAAAATTAGTTTTTCTTTGTTAAAATTGTGATAAAACTTGAAAAATTGCCATTTTTTCGTGCTTTGCAGTTTGAAAGGAGCCCATTCCAAATTCCACGGAATAAAGAAGACTTTCCGTGAAGATATTTTTCACTGAGAAGACTTATGTAATAAGAATCAAATTTCATTCCCCGAAAGTGCACTTTTTGAAATCCATTTTTTTCGGCAAAACGAAAAAGTGTGTCGGGACTAAAATGCCAAATATGTCGGGGAACATCATATGCAGCCCAATTCGATTTGTAGTGCTGTGCATCAAAAGAATTGCAATTTGGCACTGCAAGAATTAAAACACCATCGTCTTTCAGTAAACGCATGAATTCTGAGAGAAGTAAATCGGCTTCATAAACATGTTCCAAAACATGCCAGGAAGTAATCACATTAAATGATTTATCGGGAAGAGATTTTAAGTGGTTTATTTCAAAAACAGGAAGTTGAAAATCGGTTGTTGCAAATTTTCTTGCATCTGGGTCGGGTTCAATCCCGGTTACAACCCATCCTTTTTTTTGACAGTGATTTAAAAAATGCCCCGTTCCGCAACCATAATCAAGTATGTTTTTTCCCTTAGAAAAACGACCCGCCAACTTGAGTTTCTTTTTTAAAGTGTAATTTCTGACTTTCGAGTAAACCCAATTCACCAATCCTTTTTTGGTTGACGAATGAGATACATATTCTGTTGATTTATAATAAGCAGATGCTTCAGATGCCTCCGGGCGGTCTTTTATAAATGTAAATCCACAGGAATTGCATTTTACAAGTGTAAACTCCTCTTTACTAAGAAAATGATCCGTTACAGAAAGAAAATCCTGAAAAGAAGCACTTCCACAAACCAAACAATGTTTTACAGTTTCCATATTATCGTTTCACGTGGAACATTATTTTCCGAAATGTACTAAAAGAACGGTTAAGTCTGATGGAGAAATTCCGCTGATCCGGGAGGCTTGTCCCAAAGTCCGGGGACGGATAGCTGTTAATTTTACCCGGGCTTCCATGGCAAGAGACTCCATCTCCATATAATTAATATCATCTTTTAATACAATATGTTCAAACCGGTCGAATTTTTCGGCCAACTCTTTTTCCTTTTGTATATAACTTTCGTATTTGACCTGAATCTGAGCACAGGACCAGATTTCTCGATCGGCAGAAATTTGTTCGGCCCCTTCTCGAAAAACGGGTGCTTTATCCAAAAGTGAAATCAAATCTACCTGTGGCCTTAAAACCAAATTGAATAAATGTGTTTTGGTTTTTATCGGCTCAGATTCACACTCTGTTAAAAAGGTGTTAATCTCATCGGGTTTAACAGAAGTATTCAAATAAGAAATAATGGAAGCAATATCCTCTTTTTTCTTTTCCAGATTTTGAAACCGCTTTTCAGATATTAATCCTATTTGATGACCTATAGGAGTCAGTCTTACATCTGCATTATCCTGCCGGAGTAACAAGCGAAATTCTGCACGAGAAGTGAACATTCTGTAAGGTTCATTTGTCCCTTTTGTAACCAGATCATCAATCAAAACGCCAATATAAGCCTCCTGCCGTTTCAGCACCAGGGGTTCCTTTTCATTTATTGACAAATGAGCATTGATTCCCGCCATGATTCCCTGAGCAGCGGCTTCTTCATATCCGGTTGTTCCGTTTACCTGACCGGCCATAAACATACCTTTCAAAAGTTTTGATTCAAGAGAAGCTTTAAGCTGCAAAGGAGAAAAATAATCATACTCGATGGCATATCCGGGACGTAATAAAACAACATTTTCGAAGCCCGGAATTTTTTTCAAAGCGGCATGTTGAATTTCCTGAGGAAGGGAAGAGGAAAAACCGTTCAGATAGATTTCATGTCCCTCCCAACCTTCCGGTTCAATAAACAATTGGTGCCGGTCGCGCTCGGGAAAACGTTCCAGTTTATCTTCAATCGAGGGACAATATCTCGGTCCGGTTCCCTGAATTCTGCCCATAAATAAGGGAGAACGATCAAAGCCGGTGCGCAGAATGTCATGTACTTCTTCATTGGTATAAACCAAAAAACAGCTCCGTTGTTTTTGTAAAAAAGGAGTATTTGTAAAAGAAAATTTTCCCGGGGGATCATCCCCTTTTTGTTCGGTTGTTTTTGAAAAGTCGATTGAGCGACCATCAATTCGGGAGGGTGTTCCGGTTTTTAAACGGGCGGTTTCATATCCAGCAGAAAGCAACTGTTCGGTTATTCCATAGGATGCCGGTTCGTTGATTCTACCGCCGGGAAAATGCTGTTCCCCCACATGAATGATCCCGTTTAAAAATGTACCGGCGGTTAATATCACAGCGGATGCAGTTGCCGTAAATCCGGTTTCTGTTTGTACACCCGACACCCTTTCGTCTTCAATGATTAATTTTGTAACACAATCCTGTCGCAAATGTAAAAGAGGGATTGCATCCAGGATTTTTCTCCATTCCAGAGAAAACAACATGCGATCGTTTTGGGTTCGCGGGCTCCACATGGCGGGGCCTTTTGATCGGTTGAGCATGCGAAACTGAATGGCAGATTTGTCAGAAACAATTCCGGAATAACCACCCAGGGCATCAATTTCACGGACGATCTGGCCCTTCGCTATTCCGCCCATCGCAGGATTACAGGACATATGGGCCGGCAAGGCAAGATTCATTGAAATCAGTAAAGTGCGGGAGCCCAGATTGGCTGCTGCTGTTGCTGCTTCACAACCGGCATGCCCTCCACCAATTACAATAATATCATAGTCCAATTTCCTCATGTTTCACGTGGAACTTTCTTCAAAAAAATGCATTATGTACTGATTTTCTTTTTCCCGCATTTTAATTTTTTCAGCAGGCAGATGGTCGGAATACCCACATATATGTAGTATACCGTGAATAATAACACGGATCAATTCGGAATGAAAAGACTCTTTTAGCTCTTTCGCATTTTCTTTGACCCGATCAATGCTGATAAAAATATCAGCGGTTAGCAGGCCATTTTCATCGTAATCTTCAAAGGTGAGAATGTCGGTATAGTAATCGTGTTTGACAAAAGTTCTGTTCAGTTTGAGTAAGTATTTATCAGAACAAAATATGTAATTGACATGACCCGATTTTGGCTTTTCAGATTCTAATATACTATCTATAATATGTGCGGTTTTTCTTTTATGCTTCAGTGTGAAGGAAACATCTTCTGAAAAAAAGCGAACGTTAATCATACAGTTGCCCGGATGCAGGCTAAACGGTTATTCAGGCTTTGGGCGTTTTTTTGGAAGCCCGTTCTTTTTCTGCCTGGTGTTCTAAAAACTGTTGAATACGATATTCAGTAATACGACTGTTGATATTGTTAATATTGAAGTTTAATTCAATTTTTCTTCCGTTATCATGAAACTTAACATCGTCTGCCAGAGCCTTCATTACAAATAAACCACGACCGGTAGGAGTGTCTTCCGCTTCAGGGTCTGTAGGATCCGGGATAGACTGGTAATTAAAGCCATCACCTTCGTCACGAACTAAAAACGTGAGGTAACCTTCATTGGGGAGAAAGGAAACATAAACGTTTTTCTCCGGATTAAGGAGACTTCCATGTTCAATGGCATTGTTAACAGCTTCGGTAACCGCTATAAGTATGTTGGGAAAATAATCGTTGCTTACGTTAAAATAATCGCAGATCTCTTCAACAAATTTTTCAACCAGATGGATGTTTTCTTTCTTGGAAGAAAAGCGGATTTGTTGTACATCTAAGTTTCTCATA
>JAZDMK010000312.1:0-11850 GCA_043800975.1 Bacteroidota bacterium
ATATTTATACGGCCAACAAAGGAAAGAAAGTGAAACTTTCGTATTATGTGTCGGGCAGCACCACGCGTGATATATCGGGAATCATTGCCGATTATCTGAAAATATCGGGCGTGATCAAAATCAAAGGCAGCGACGGAAAAACCACCTACATCAACAGTGGCAACGTGGTGGAAACTTCGTTCGAAGACAATCCTGCCGAAGCATTGATGGGAGATTCTATCACACGGCTAAATACAATTACATTCAGCAAAAACAACGGTGAAGTGGCACTGAAGGAACTGTATATGCACACCGGCATGCAGTGGATTCCTTCGTACAACATAAAAATATTAAACGACAAGGAACTGCAGCGGGAGATGAAAGCGGTGGTAGAAAACTATTCGGAAGATATCAATGAAACCGAATTAATATTATGTGTGGGTAATCCGCAGTTTTATTTCGGAACCACACCTGATCCTATTGCTACCAACTATCTTTCGTCGGTGGCTTATTCCACTCCGGTAAGTGCTGCATTCGGTCTTACAAATTCGAACGTGTATCAGGTGCAGGCATACGACGCCGTTCCCCGCGAACAGGAAAAACGTTATGATTTTAATATGCATGAAAACTTCAATACGGAAGGTGAAAAGACGAATGATATTTTTATGTACAAGCTCGGAAAAGCAACACTGAAGAAGAACAGCAAAACATCGTTTTCCGTTTTCTCTGCATCGGTTCCTTACAAAGATGTGTATGAAGTGACGATAGGCGATGTGGTGAATTATTACTACAACCGTTATATATCGAATGATCCGGAAGAACGTTTTACGGTGTATCATTCTTTGAAAATTACAAATACAACTTCAAACCCATTCACAACAGCGCCCATTTTTGTACTGGATGAAAGCCTGCAGCCGCTGGCACAGGATCGTCTGAAATACACGCCCCTGCAGGCCGATGCGATGGTGCAACTTTCGAAGGCGGGAGATGTGTATGTGAAAAACAGTGAAGAAGAAGTGACGAAAATTGAAGCCTATAAAAAAGTAGGAAGAACCATTTACAACAAGGTAACGGTGAAAGGACAGATTACACTGGAAAATCTGCAGAACAAAAAGATCAATCTGAATATTACAAAATCACTGGTTGCAGATGTAACTTCTGTTTCGGACAACGGGAAATTTAAGAAGTCGGGAAAGTATTACAGCTACAATCCTTACACCGAAATCAAATGGGAAGTGCCGATGAATGCCGGCGAGAAGAAGACGGTGACGTATCAGTATGATGTGCTTGTGACGAACTAATGGAACTGGTGGATTAGTGAATTGGTGAATTAGTGAGTTGGTGGATTGGTGAACTGGTGAGTTTATATCACTACTGACAAAAGAATAGTTTGAGTTCATATTTTGGATTCAAACTATTTTTTGTTTTTCAAATACTGCCATAGCAATTTGTTTATTCTAATTTGGTACTTTTACAAAAAAAATAAAATTACTATGCCACTTCTTCTAAACAAAAACGACGTCATGCAGGTTCTTGATATGAACGACTGCATCAATGTAATTGAAAAAGCTTTTGCTGAACTTTCGAACGGTACAGCTGTACTGCCTTTGCGCATCAACATCAAACCCGATGCAGGCCTCGCATTATACATGCCCGCTTATCTGAAAGAAATGGGCGCACTGGCCTGTAAAGTAGTAACGGTGTATAAAGACAATCCTGCGAAACATAATCTTCCTACAACGATTGGAAAAGTATTGCTTCAGAATCCGGATACCGGCGAAGTGATCTGCATCATGGACGGTGGTTATCTGACTGCTGTTCGTACAGGTGCTGCCAGCGGTGTGGCTACAAAACTGCTGGCGCGTAAAGATGCCAATCAAACTGTTGCTGTTTATGGAACCGGCGTGCAGGCCAAGATGCAGCTGTGGGCTGTGGCTTGTGTTGCTTCTGTTGCCAAAGTTCTTGTGTATGACCTGAACGAAGCCGCTGCTGATGCGTTTGTAAAAGAAATGAGTGAAAAACACAAACTGAATGTTGTGAAGTGCGCAAACCCCGATGATCTGCTGGATTCCGATATCATCATCACGGCTACATCTTCTGCCACACCTTTGTGGGACGGAAACAAATTGAAAGATGGAACACACATCAACAACATTGGAAGTCATACACCCGGTGCGCGCGAACTGGATACGATTACTGTGAAGCGTTCACTTTTTGTCGGTGACTCACGCGAAGCCTGCTTTGCAGAAGCCGGTGATATTATGATTCCGCTGAAAGAAGGTGCGATTACGGAAGATCATTTTTATGCCGAACTGGGTGAAATCATCACGGGTAAAAAAGCAGCACGTACCGATAACAAACAAATCACGCTGTTCAAATCGAATGGTCTTGCCATACAGGATGCAGCTACTGCTAAGCTGGTATATGAGAAAGCACTTGCGATGGGCATTGGTCAGAATGTGAATATTTAATTCTTTATTGAAATAATATGCGAAAGAGAAATCATGTCAAATTAATGCTGGGCATTTTTCTGCTTTCGCTTATTATTTTGACGGGTGCATGCAAGAGTAAAAAGGAGGTTAAAAGAACTTGTTATGTTCCTGCGTTTGAGCCGAAGCCTGAGTTGAGGAAATAATTTATTGTGAAACTATTAAATAAAATACGCTACTTAAAACTTCTCACAGGAACCGCTGTGTTAGGGCTGTTTATGAGCGGTTGTGGTGATGGAAAAAATGAAAAAAAATCTACTCGTTATGATACCATTCCTGCAACTGATTCATCAGCTCATGTGAAAGAGCGTGAGGATTCTATTAAAATTGCAGACTCATTAAAAAGTGCAAAACTGAAAGAAAAAGCTGACTCAACACACAAATCCGACTCAATTAAAAAAGCGAAGAAGAAAAAAGTGCAAACCACCAAACCGCCGCCAGTAAAGACATGCTACATGCCAAAAAGAATTGATGATTAAAATGAAAAGTTTTTTTATCATTTTACTTTTTTTGTTTTGCTATTCCGGATTCGCGCAGAAGACTTATAACTGCAGTTGTATAATTGATACAATCGATATTATTAATGAATTCCCGGAGAAGATGCCGGAGTTTCCGGGTGGAGAAAATGCAAGGATGAAGTTTTTATTTGAGAATTTTGAGTATCCCAAGGAACAGCTGAATGATACATCATTCATGTTGCAAACAAAATTTTATCTTTCATTTGTTGTGGATACGAATGGCAGGCTTCGCAACCGCTGCATTGATCACACGCTTTTTCCCGATCATCTGACACCTGCCGAACAGGAAGCTTTAAAGCTGCTTGATAAAATGCCTTTGTGGATTCCGGCAGAGCACAAGGGAAAGAAAGTTGCCATAAAAATGGGACTTCCTTTTCATGTTGAATTGAGATGACATTGTCATTACATCTCGACGAGCTTCTTTCCGTACTTCTTGATTTTTCTGTTCTGAGAATAGAAAAAATAAAACCTGCTTGGTTTTTTCTTTAGTGTTTGTTCCAGATATTTATTCAAAATGTAATCGGAGAATAGTTGAACAGTGTTTGAAGCAGAGGATGAAAATGCAGAATATATTTTTTCGAGCGTTAGGAAATCCACACCATTAATAAAGCCAATGGAGCTTTCTTCGGTAACACCTACTTTCAGTGCAATACGGTCTTCATAGCTGCATTTGTTGAAAAACACTTTCATTTTTGAAGTGTCATCACGCACAGAAAATTCAATCCAGTTTTTAATATCTACGCCGTTGGTGGTATAACTGTCGCCATAGCCTTCTACTTCATACATGGGCCATATCTTGTAGTCGAATTCTGCAATTTCAAGTTGAGCAAAATTGAGCAGATATCCGGTTCCTTTAAAGCTTAAAAATTCTTCAAACTGTTCCGGTAAAAAAACGCGGAAGCCATTATCTGATAGTTCTTCAGCAAATCCATTCACAAAGTTTGATAAACAGATTGAATCGGAAAGATGCTGCACAAAAAGACTGTTGTAAAACAGAGCTGAATCTTTTTGATCCTGCGAAAGGGAATCGTAGTGCTCAATAAAAACATTGCGGTTGTTGGTGCGGTATAAATAATCGGGTGGGTAAATCAATATGGCCGCGGTATCGTGATGAACAGCATATTCCTTTATGATGCGTCGAGCGGGATCGCAAGCAGCCAGAGAAATGATACACATGAACAGGACGAAAAATTTCTTCAAGGGAATTTCTTTAAAACAAAAATAATATAGCTACGCCAATTACACTAATTGAAGCACCAATAATTTCACGTGCCGTTACTTTTTCTTTAAAAAGAAAAACAGCTGGAGGGATGATCAGAATAGGTACTATAGCCATCAACGTAGATGCAACGCCTGTTAAGGAATTCTGTACCGCCAGCAGAGAAAGCGACACTCCGATGAAAGGCCCGAAGATGGCCCCGATGGCAATTTGCCGCATGGACCACTTGTCGCGGAAAGTATGTAAAACTTTTCGGACGTTCATGCTGAATATACTGACGAGCCAGAAGCCTGTCATGCCTGAAATGACGCGGATTTGCGTGGCAGAAATAAAGTCGTAGTCATCCATCCCGAATTTACTCATCATCAATCCGGCAGCCTGCCCGGCAGCGCCACCAAAGGCAAGCAGAATGCCAACAAAAGAATAACGGAAGCGGATACGTTTTTCATTTTTTTCCTTTTTGAGTACAACGAGAATGATTCCGGAAACGGTGACGAGAATACCTGCAATTTGAGGTGTATTGAGTGGCTCTCCCAGCAAGGGCCAGCTGAAGGCGGCTGTAATAGGTGGTGCCAGCGACATAATCAGCATGGAGACGCGGGATCCTACTTTGATATATGCTTGAAAGAGACAAATATCACCAATAACAAAGCCTACAATACCAGAAAGCACCAGCCAGACAACCTGATGCGTATTTGCATCAAAGGGAAGGAGGAAGCCGCGCCAGAAGTATGCAAGCAGACTCATGAGGATGAGCGCCATGGATAGCTTAATCGTGTTGACTGCGAGGTTTCCTGCTTTGCGGGTAACCGATTCAAAGACCAGGGCCGTGCCTGTCCAGCAAATGGCGGCACCAATAGCCGCTATTTCACCCAGATGATTCATTCTTTGCAAACCTATGAATGATAATTGAAGACACAAAAAAATAAAAGCCGATTTTTGAACAACTGAACACAAATTGACTGAATAGCAGTGATATTGAGAATTTTCAATTGTCGATAACTCTGTCGGGTAAGAAACGCGACAATGTTTATCTTTGCAAAAATTTATTTCAGGTCATGGTAGAAAAATACAATGAGGAGTCGATACGTTCGCTTGAATGGCGCGAGCATATCCGCCTGCGTCCCGGAATGTATATTGGGAAGCTGGGTGACGGCTCTGCTCATGATGACGGCATATATGTTCTGGTAAAAGAAATCATCGACAATTCGATCGATGAATTTATAATGGAAGCCGGCACTACAATCGATATTTCGATTAAAGAAAACAAAGTTAAAATTCGCGATTATGGCCGTGGCATACCGCTTGGAAAAGTGGTTGAATGTGTGGCCAGCATGAATACAGGCGCCAAATACGACAGCAGTGTATTCAAAAAAACGGTGGGTTTGAATGGTGTTGGAACCAAGGCTGTGAATGCTTTGTCTTCATTTTTCAAAGTACAGTCTATTCGCGAAAAGAAAACCAAAATTGCCATTTTTGAAAAAGGGGATCTGCTGAACGAACATGAAGAAAAGTGTCAGTATGAATCGGGAACGATTGTAAGTTTTATTCCGGACGAAGAAATTTTCGGTCGTTACACATTCATGAATGAATATGTAGAAAACCTGATCTGGAATTATGTTTTTCTGAACCGGGGTCTGACAATCAATTTCAATGGACAGGTATATCGCTCTCAGAACGGATTAAAGGATTTGCTGGAGCGTCAGATCAGCGGAAAGATTGTGTATCCGCCGATTCATATCGGAGAAAAAGATTTTGAATTTGCTATTACACATGCCGATCATCAGTACGGAGAAGAATATTATTCTTTTGTTAACGGTCAGCACACAACGCAGGGAGGCACGCATCAGGCTGCATTTCGTGAAGCGCTGATTAAAACTATCCGCGAGTTTTATAAAAAAGATTTTGATCCCTCCGATATAAAATCATCGGTTATTGCAGCGATTAGCATTCGTGTTGTTGAGCCTGTATTTGAATCGCAGACCAAAACCAAGCTGGGTTCGCAGTATATGGAACCCAAAGGACAGTCGATAAAAAATTACATTGGTGATATCGTAAAAAAACATCTGGATGATTACCTTCATATCCATTCGGATGTTGCAGAAGCCTTGCTGAACAAGATACATGAGTCTGAAAAGGAACGCAAGGAAATTGCGAATATTAAAAAACTTTCGAAGGATCGTGCAAAGAAGACCAGTCTGCACAACAAAAAATTGCGTGACTGCCGCATTCATTTCGATTCGAATGATGATCAGCGTTTCAATACTACTTTATTTATTACAGAAGGTGACTCTGCCAGCGGTTCTATTACCAAAGCCCGCGATGTGCAGACACAAGCTGTATTCAGTTTGAAAGGAAAGCCTGTGAACTGTTACGGACTTTCGAAAAAGGTAGTGTATGAAAATGAAGAGTTGAATTTATTGCAAAGTGCGCTGAACATTGAAGAAGGTTTGGAAAACCTGCGGTACAACAATGTTGTAATCGCTACCGATGCTGATGTGGACGGTATGCACATACGCTTGTTGCTGCTTACCTATTTCCTTCAGTTTTATCCCGATCTTGTTAAGAACGGGCATGTGTATATTTTACAAACACCTCTTTTCCGTGTTAGAAATAAAAAATCTACACAGTATTGTTATTCGGAAGATGAAAAAAACAATGCCGTTACTCAACTCGGCCCTAAGCCTGAAATTACCCGTTTTAAAGGGCTTGGAGAAATTTCGCCGGATGAGTTTAAGCAGTTTATCAGTTCATCGATGCGGCTGGAACCGGTTGTTTTAATGAGGAATGAACCTGTTGAAAAATTACTGAGTTACTTTATGGGCGATAACACGCGCGAACGTCAATTGTTTATTATTGATAATCTGAGGATAGAGAAAGATACGGTGGAGGAGAACCTCGTTACAACCTGATTGCATGGCAGCACCGAAAAAAAATGTAAAACAACCGATTAAAAAAACGGTGCAACCCGCCGCCAAACCGGCAAAAGTTGTTCATGCGCCCAAAGAAATAAAGCAAAAATCGTTTTACATCGCTTTGATCATTTTCGCTTTTATTCTTTATGGAAATACTTTGTATAACAAGTATTCCATGGATGATGATTTTGTAACGAACAACAACCAAACGATTCAAAAAGGTGTAAGTGGTATTCCCGAAATTTTTCAAACCCGCTATTCGGAAGGGAAGTATCAGTATGAATACCGCCCGATTGTAAAATCAATTTTTGCTATTGAATATGAAATTTTCGGAATGAACCCGGGTGTCAGTCATTTTTTCAATATTCTGCTGTATGCGCTTACATGTGTATTGCTCTTTTACCTGTTAAGAAAATTTCTTAAAAACTTTCCTGTCATTCTGCCGTTTATCATAACGTTGCTATTCATGGCGCATCCGCTTCACACAGAGGTGGTGGCCAGTTTAAAGAACAGGGATGAAATGCTGAGTTTCTTTGGTTGTTTGTTGTCACTTCATTTTTTTATAAAGTATACTGAAAACAAAAAGGTGCTGAATATCGTTGCGGGTATACTGATTTATTTGTTAGCATATCTTTCGAAACAAAGTGCCTTAACATTTTTGGTAATCATACCACTGGCATTGTATTTCTTTACAGATATCAAGCTGAAAACTTTATTGATTATTTTGGGATCGCTGGCCATAATAGCAATTGCGATTCGAATTGGAACAAACCGTTTTCTTCCTCAATCGGTTCGTGATATTTTCTATTTCGAGAATCCCTTGTTTTTTATGAAGGGAAGGATAGCGCGAATTCCCACAGCCCTTATCACTCTTTTATTCTATATAAAGATTTTGATTTTCCCTCACCCGCTTGTATTCTATTATGGTTACGATCAGGTACCCATTCCCGGCTGGAGCGATCCATGGATATATGTTTCTCTCATTCTTTATCTGGCCATGTTTGTATGGGCAATCATGAATTTTAAAAAGAAACATATACTTTCGTTTGCCATTCTATACTATCTGATCAACATTTCGATGTATTCGAATTTTGTCAAACCCGCCATGGGAATTGTGGCAGAGCGATACGCCTATGCAGCATCGCTGGGGTTTGCCATTGTAGTGGGTTATCTGTTGTATAAGATATTTAAGATCGATTTTTCAAAACCCCTGATCTCGCAGGATGCACGTAGAAAAGTGATCATGGTGGTATCTATTATCCTGATTTTGTATTCCTACAAAACAATCGGTAGAAATTTCGACTGGAAAACCGAATTGTCCTTATACGAAGCTGATTTGCCCTACCTTAATAATTCTGCAAAAGCAAATGCGCTGTATGCAGGAACATTATTGGCAGATGTTAGAAGAAATATGCAGCAGCCTAATGCTAAACAAAAAATTGAACTTGCAGTTAAGCATTATAATCGAGCCATTGAAATTTATCCCAAGTATGCTACAGCATACAATAACTTGGGAACAATATATTTTTCTATCTACAGACAGTACGACAAAGCGATTCCCTATTTTAAGAAAGCAGTAGAAGTGTTTCCTGAATATTATGAAGCCTATCATAACCTTGGGTATGCGCATGAATTACTTGGCGATACAACTTCTGCCATTTTGTATTACAACAAAAGTATTTTGGCCAAGAAGGATTACATATTGCCGTATTCCAACATTAGCATGATTGAATTTAAGCGGGGCAATTTTGAAAAAGCCGTTGCCATGAATGAAAAGATGATGAAGCTGGATCCTTCTTCCGACGTGCCTTATGTGAATATCGGAAATTTTTATCTGATGCGTTCGGATACAACAACAGCCGTGAGGTATTGGGAAAAGGCTGTTGAGAAATTTCCGAGCAACTCTCAATTAATTGGGAACCTTGTGAAGTATTACCAACAAAAAGGTGATATGTCGAAAGTGAACTATTATCAGGGTATGATAAACCAGAATGAATTGAAACGAAATAAAGCGGAATATTAATCTAAACACTCCCTTTCTATGATATCGCATGTATTTGATTTGCCAAAATTTATTAATGACAAATATTCGGGCGGTATTGTTTTTTCTGGCAAAAAAGCAGGTGAATGGTTGAAGTACTCTGCTAAAGATTATACTGAAAATGCAGATGCGATTTCTCATGCATTGTTAAAACTGGGCATACAGAAGAATGATGCGGTTGTTACATTAAGCAACAATCGTCCGGAGTGGAACTTTACCGATATCGGAATCATGCAGATTGGAGCAGTTCACGTGCCGGTTTATCCTACTATTTCTGATAAGGAATTAACTTACATACTGAATGAAATTGATGTTAAAGTAGTTTTTGTTTCAAATAATTTTTTATTTCAGAAAGTCAATAAAATAAGATATTCATTGCCATCACTGAAAGAAATTATTTCATATGACAATGTGGATGGCGCTTTGTCGTACATCAATTTTCTTGATTCCGGCCGGTCTGAGAACAGTGATTTGGAAACACACAAAAGTGCAATTGATCCGAAAGATTTAGCGACCATTATTTACACTTCCGGCACGACCAGCAAACCCAAGGGTGTGATGCTTTCGCATACCAATCTTGTCAGCAATTTCATGGCAGCAGCTCCAACATTAAACATGTCACCCGGCTTTGTGAGTTTGAGTTATCTTCCGCTTTGCCATGTCTATGAACGCATGATTAATTACATGCATCAATATCTTGGATTTCCGGTTTATTATGCAGAAAGCCTCGCAGGCATTACATCTAATTTTAAAGAAGTCAGACCGAATGTTGTTTCAACAGTTCCGTTGTTACTCGAAAAAATTTATGCCGGTATTCTTGCTAAAGGGAATCAGCTAAAGGGAATTAAAAAAAGTATTTTTTTATTATCCGTTAAAAAAGCAGAGAATCATGAAATAAACATGCCCCGGAATTTATTTTCAAATATGCTTCATCGTTTTCTGGATAAAAAAGTATATGCAATATGGAGAGAAGCCTTGGGGGGCAATATGCAACGATTCATTTGCGGCGGTGCAGCGCTACAACATAAGTATCTGCGCTTTTTCTGGAACGCCGGCATTCCTGTTCACGAAGGATATGGATTGACAGAAACTTCGCCTTTGCTTACTGTAAATCATTATTCAAAAGTGCGGGAGGATAGCGTTGGACAAGCGATTGATGGTGTTGAACTGAAAATTGCAGCCGATGGTGAAATCCTTTGCAGAACGCCCGGACTGATGCAGGGATATTTTCAAAAAAAATCGCTTACAGATGAAGTGATTAATCAGGAAGGTTGGTTTCATACGGGTGATACCGGCATGCTTGATCAGGAAGGCTTCCTGTTTATCACAGGCAGAAAAAAAGATTTGTTTAAAACTTCGGCGGGCGTGTATATTTCCCCGGATCATGTTGAGGGTAAGCTTAGGCTTTCTCCATATATCAGTCAGGCAATTGTTGTTGGAGCAAACAAAAGTTTCCTGTCGGTACTGCTGGTTCCTGATTATGAAAACACATTGCAATATGTAAAGAGTAATCATGAAATTGAGGCTGTTCAGTTAAAAGAGCTGATTTTAAATCCGGAAGTAATTCGTTTGTTCCAGACTGAAATTGATAAATACAATCAGGATATACTGGAATCGGAGAAAATTGAAAAATTTGTTCTGATGGAAGGAGAGTGGACCATTGAGAATAATGAAATCACACCTTCTCTTAAAACACGCCGTGAATTCATTATTCAGAAGTACAAGAAGCAGATTGAAGACTTCTATGTTTAATCTGTTAAAAAAAGTATATTTGCATGATCAATAACTTTACAAAATGGAAATTTTCATAGAAGATTTTATTAAAAAAATTGAAGCTGAATTTGATGAAATGGAGCCCGGTAAACTTTTACCTGAAAGTAATTTCAGAGAAAAATTTGAATGGAATTCAGTAAATGCTCTTATCATTATCGCGCTGGTGAATACAGAATACGATGTTACTATCAATGCCGATGATCTGCGCACATCTGTCACTGTTAATGATTTATTTAATATTGTAAAAAGCCGGGTTTAAATGCCTGTATTATCAATATCCGGAGTTAGAGTTCATGGCGTGTCTGCTTGTGTTCCCCAAAGGGAATATGACAACAGCAATTATGACTGGATTTCGGAACATGATTTGAAACTTCAGCTTAAAACCATTGGTGTTGAGAAACGACGCATGGTGGAAGATGGCGTTACTACTTCAGATTTATGTTTTCATGCAGCCGAGAAGTTGATTCAGGAAAGTGGCTGGAATAAAGATGAAATCCAGCTTCTTGTTTTTGTCGCGCAGGCCCGTGATTACCTGCTTCCGGCTACCGGAGTTATTTTACAGGACCGGCTTGGACTTTCAAAAACATGCCTTGCATTTGATGTTAGCCTCGGTTGCTCGGGTTATGTTTATGGATTGAGCATTGCCATGAGTATGATGCAGTCGATGGGAATCCAAAAAGGAATCCTGCTTGCTGGAGATGTTTCAACATTTAATTCTTCTTACAGAGATAAAAGTGTATATACTTTATTTGGTGATGCAGGAACAGCTACGTTACTGGAGCTGAAAGAAAATGCACCACCTGTCAGTTTCAACATGATGAGCGACGGATCCGGATTTGAAGCAATCATTATTCCGCAGGGCGGAATTCGGAATCTCGCAAATAAAGATTCTTTTGATGAAGTTGAAATCAGCGAA
>JAZDMK010000007.1:0-2005 GCA_043800975.1 Bacteroidota bacterium
TACTGATTCTATGCTTTCAAAAACACAGGTACTCAAATCAATCAGAAACTTACCCGATGAGTTTACGGTTGAGGAAATCATCGACAGAATCATTCTGCTGCAGAAAATTGATATTGGTGATGAGCAATCGATCAATGGGAAAGTACTTTCAACATCTGAAGCCAAAACGAAGCTTAAAAAATGGTTGAAATAAACTGGTCTTTTCAATCGATTGAAGACATTAACAACATTGCTGAGTATATTGCAAAAGATTCAAAAAAATATGCAGTACTTCAAACCGAAAGAATTTTCTCCAGAGTTGCAATACTTGAAAAATCGCCACTTTCCGGAAGAATCGTACCTGAATTAAATATCCCAAAATTTCGCGAAGTTATCCTTGGCAACTATAGAATAATTTATAAAATCGTCAGCAAAAAACGTATTGATATCCTTACAGTTCACCATAGTGCACGGCTATTACCTAAAGATCGATTCCGTTAAACTCAATCAAAAAACCGAACACAGAGATTGCTCAGAATATTTTGAAGAGGAGTTTTTTGTGGAGAAGAAGGTGGTGCAGATTAATTTTTGAAAAATGAAAAAAACATTCTTAATCGTTGGGCTCCTATTTTCTCATCTGATATTAACTTCTCAGATTTTGTACAACAGATTCTACTTAAACAATGTTACTGTTAATCGTATTGATTCAAATGAATTGAGGCAGGGCCTTTGGGTTCATCTGAATGAAAATGGAAAACCTTATATAATTAGCAATTTTAAAAATGATACATTAGACGGAGATTATTTCGAATTTTACAGTAATGGAAAAATTGAAAAATGCTGGGAGATGAAAATGGGGAGATTATGGAATGTGAAAGCATTATTTGATACCTGCGGCAATTTCCTTGATCCAGGTTCTGTTAAAATTGGAAATGGGGTTGTAAAAAGCTATTACCCACTCGATACAATTCGTATTAAAAAAAGAGATTATTCAATGTTAAAGTACCCGAGTAAAGTAGTCTGGTCAGAAACCGAATATAAAAACGGGCTTCCAGATGGTAAAAAATATGAATATACTACTTCAGGCAGTTTAAAATTTACTTATAATATTAAGCCTTACGATCATTTGTATGACACAGTCAGGGTTGCAGATGACGGCTCAATATATGAGATTGTCACACATGGTTATTTCACCGTTCCACCTACATATGCTTTTAATTATGATCACGTAGTTGTTGCTATTTTAGATGAAAAATGTGAATTCGAAATGTTTCGATATTTAAGATCCTATGATTTGTTTATTCCAAAGGAGTATCAGACTCCCGAGAGAATGAAGAAACTTAAAAAACTCAGAAAATATTTTAAAAAGGAGATGGATTGGAGTATAAATTATGGTTATTGATTTTTATAGATCTCCCTCATCCCACCTCCAAGCTGTGAATTAGCAGCAGAAAGCTGTTATATCGAACCTGCGGGGTACGAATTGATAGCAAACAGCTGTGATATCGCAGCTCCGAAGTGCAAATTAGAAGCAAACAGCCGTGGCATCGTAGCTCCGAGGTACAAATTAGAAGCAAAAAGGTATGACATCGTAGCTCCGAGGTACATATTAGCAGCAAAAAGCTGCGGCATCGTAGCTCCGAGGTACGAATTCGTAGCAAATAGGCACTATATAATAGCTCGTAGGTACGAATTAGCAGCAAATAGGTATGATTGGAAATCCGGCAGGAAAGCGCACAAAAAAAGGACGGGGTATGCCCCGCCCTCTAGCGTTTTTCTTCATCGGCAGAATGTTTTAAGTTGTTGGATTGTTGTTTTCATCCGCCTTGCGCGGACCGGTTTTCAGGTGCGAAGCGATCTTCTTCACCGTATCATTCAGTGCCATGTCGCTGCTTTTGGCGGCCTGTACCTTGAGCATTCCGTACACTTCATCACTCTGGTGAATCACCTCCGAGCCCAGGGCCATCAGTGTATCATCCATCCCTTCGTTGAGTGTACGCAACCAGCCCATGATGTCGGTTAAATC
>JAZDMK010000019.1:0-21759 GCA_043800975.1 Bacteroidota bacterium
TTTCCCTGCATTGCTTGGGCTTACAGCCAGAGCCATCGAATACCAACCTACATTTGCAGTTGCCATTCCGAAAATATTGAAAGAAAGAGAACCTCCGGGGCCAATAAGGCTTGCGCTATCTCCTTTGTAAGTGCATTGGTATATATCACAGTTCGTTCCTACACGAACAACATAAATGTAGCTGGAATTTGATGGGGCAATCGCAATCTCCATTCTCGTTGAAGTTGCTGAAGGTAACTGGTGGAAACCGCCTGTAGATTTCTTTGCAAAAGTACCTGAACTTCCATCATTGGAAACGTAAAGCAATCCATTCACTGCTACTGCTACTGTTCCATCGGAATGTGCCTCAACATCTGTTGCTTTTCCGGTAAGAGGTGTGCTGGTGTTATCGTTTACTGTTACCCAATTAGCACCACCATCTGTAGACATTTTGAATGCCTTGCGGGTTACTGCATATACAATATTAGGATTAGCCGGATGCACCAGGATTTTACTGATTGCTGCAAAATCGGCAGTTGTATCGTTATCAACCGGATCAGTATTTGAAAGCAAATTAAAAGTACCGCCTCCATCTGTCGATTTCCAGATTCCATTTCCAATATAACCGATACCATATGCAGAAGGAGTTTCATTCATATTCCCAGCTCCCATATTTCCAGTCATTGAATTAGCGTCACCGGTTGCGATATAAATTGCATTGTCGGATCCTTGCGTAATGGAAGAAATTACCATTGCAGAAGAAGAAGAAATGCTAACCTGACTCCATGATGTGCCTGAAGTTGTAGATTTCCATAATCCTCCACCTGTACTTCCAGCAAACAAAACGCTTGGATTGTTGCGTTCAATCAATAAACATCGCGTTCTTCCCGAAAAATTATCAGGACCCAATTCCGTCCAGGTCAGGTTCAGTGCTTTAGCTGTTTTCAACGCTCTCATCTGATCAACCTGATCGTGTGCTCTCTGAACGTCAAGCGGATTAATGGTTCCCGTAATAGGGTTCGCGCGAAGGCTGTTCATGTAGTTTACATAATCAACTTTATCGTTCACTGAGCCTGAAGAACTTTGCTGGTTCTGAGCAAACAACTGGCCTGTACTCGTCCAACATATTAAAATCATTAGAAACAGACCGGATAGTAAAATTCTCTTTTTCATAAGTATTAGTTTGTTACGTTAATTTGAGATACCTTCAAAACGGGCGACAAGTTACAATTTTTTTTAAAAAAAATACTTTTTTTCTTTTTTTGAACACCTCTTTTTCATTGAGACATTGAAATTCATTCTTTTTTTTTAATTATGCAACAGTTAATTAGTAATCGGTTGTTTTGGATCAGGGAACGGTTATTTTTAATCAGGGAACGGTTATATGTCGTTCAGCATGATATGAAGATCTTACAAGAGGGCTGCTTTCAACTTTATGGAAACCCAAGCCCAGCGCCTGTTCCTTATACCAGGCAAAATCATCAGGATGTACATACTCTGTTACCGGAATCTGAAAACGTGTAGGTTGCAGGTATTGACCCAATGTAAATATTCCACAACCTACTCTGAGCAGGTCATTCATGGTTTTAATAACATCTTCCTTTGTTTCACCGAGTCCAAGCATTATTCCTGATTTTGTATGAATCCCACAAGATGAAAGAAATTTAATTACACGCAAACTTTGAGCATAAGATGCACGAATTCTTACCTCTGCTGTCAATCTTTCAACAGTTTCAAGATTATGAGAAATTATTTCTGGCTTTTGATCAACTATAATTTTCAGAAAATCTTCACGCCCCTGAAAATCAGGAATAAGTGTTTCTATTGTCAAATCTGGATTTTTTGCTTTGATTGCTTTGATGCATGCTGCCCAGTGGCCAGCACCCAGATCACGCAGATCATCCCGATCAACAGAAGTTAAAACACAATGTTTTAGCTTCATTTGTGAAATTGCTTCTGCAATATTTTCGGGTTCCGAGGAATCTGGTTGCAGTGGAATACCTTTTGTAACACTACAAAACCTGCAGTTTCGGGTGCAAATATCCCCCAGAATCATAAAAGTAGCATTTCCTGCAGCCCAGCATTCACCTAAGTTAGGACAGTTTCCACTTTCGCAGATTGTGTGCAGGCCCGATTTTGACAAATACAATTTAATCTGCGCATATTCCAGAGCAGAAGGAAGTTTAGTTTTAAGCCAATCGGGCTTACGCAAAGGCTTTGATAGAATTTTTACCATAAAGTCAGGCAAAAATAGAAAAAACGATCAGACGATCACTTTTTTCCGCCCAAATAAAACGCTAAATAAAAGGAAAAAAAGAGGTTTTTATTCTGGGCATAAGCCATAATTGGTATGTTCTTCAGATATCCATCAGCAATGACTCCAGCTTCAAGTAGTTTCACAAAACTATCTTCGGTAGCAAACTCAAAACTAAGTCCCATTTTTGCATATAGCCCCGGATGCAGATTTAGTTCGGAAAATCCTTTATAGAAAGGGCCCCTGCCATAAATATTATCAAGGTCATGAATATCAGGATCATACTTTTCAACAACAGGAAGGTATTCGCCTGAAGAATTATGCATAATGTATAGGTACATGGGCTTAGATAAGCCCAGAGAAAGGCCACCAAAGCAAAGGTAACGTACTTCGATTCCGTTTCGGTCGGATGAGAAATTCAAAACTTTTTGCTGCCCGATCCCTCCACGAAGAATGGCAAACGAATTCATTTTTCCATAAATATAGCTGCGGGCATCATTGAATAAAGGAGCACGCTTGATCTCTTTGGGATGCTTCATACCCACAAGGTCAATCTCATACATTCTTTTTCTGCTTGCTGTAATTTGTTTCCCCTTGCGAAATAAAAAGCCCCAACCTTCGTTATGAATCATAAGCCCGCCAGTGGTTTCGTGCCTGTATAATAATGTACGGTCACCAATGTCGTGTGAATTATCAGTAAATTTGGAATCTTCTTCCTGTGAGAATGCGGGAAGAATAGAAAATGAGAATATTATGATATACAGAATCCTTTGTAACATCTGTTACAAAGATAATGAAAATTTAATTAAGACCGAGATTAAACTCTTTTTTCTGTTTTGGTATCAGGTGCTTTTCCGTATGCAGGGCAACGCTCATGTGTTTTACATGAAGCAACTAACATCGCAAGTATAGAAACCAAAAACAGTGAAACGACAACTTTTTTCATGATAATTACTTTTCTTAAGATGCAAAAATATCGAAATTATTTTAATTTAACCTGAAAAACAGGAAAAAAAATTTATCAACATACATGCCATTGTTCAAGTCATGTTAACTTTGTATCAGAAATGAGTAAAGTAAATCCACAAATAGAGGAAAGTTGGAAAGATATCCTTGCCGAAGAATTTGGCTCTGATTATTTTAAATTGTTGAAAAACTTTCTTGTAGAAGAAAAGAAACAGCATGAAGTTTTCCCTCCCGGGCCTCAAATATTCACAGCTTTTAATGAAACCCCCTTTTCTTCAGTGCGAGTTGTTATTCTCGGACAAGATCCATACCACGGAGCAGGGCAGGCACATGGATTGTGTTTTTCGGTACAGGATGGCACTAAACCACCTCCTTCTTTGGTTAACATTTTCAAAGAAATCAAGTCCGACCTAGGTATTTCCCCACCCAACCATGGAAACCTGATTCATTGGGCACGTCAGGGAGTTCTGCTGTTAAATGCAACCTTAACAGTAAGGGCAAATCAAGCGGGATCACATCAAAATAAAGGGTGGGAAACTTTTACTGATGCTGCCATTAAAACATTATCTGAAAAAAGAGAAGGCCTTGTTTTTCTTCTTTGGGGCAATTACGCATGTGCAAAAGAATTACTGATTGATTCTTCAAAGCATCACATATTAAAAGCACCCCACCCTTCCCCCTTTTCAGCTTCCCGTGGTTTTTTTGGCTGCAAACATTTTTCAAAAACAAATCAACTCCTTCGTGAAGCCGGACTTCCTGAAATTGACTGGCAACTCAGATGAAAAAAATTATTCTGCTAATACCCGCACTATTAATAATGTGTTTCGCCTATTCGCAGACAAAACAATTGAGTATTTTCATCGATCCACCTGGGATAAAGGAATATCCCAATGGCACAGTTAAAAAATTTGCTGATTCTGCATCTATGATTATGTTTGTAAATAAAATTCAAACAGAAATCTGGTCTCAGGGTTTTATTTCTGCCAAATTCGAAATAAAAGACAGCGCCGGTAAAAAATGTCTTTTTATTCATCTTGGTAAGGCTTGGAGCCACTTCAGAATGAACACATCACATTTAGAAAGTAATCTAATTGAAGAATTTCAAAATGATTTCACAGAATCTGCAAAAAAACCATTTAATCCTTTTCATCTCAGCAAAATAATCTATAGAGTTCTGGCATTTTATGAAAATAACGGTTTTCCTTTTGCACAGCTTTACATGGACAGCATAGCATTTAATCAAGATACACTTCACACATCACTGAGAGTTGAAAAAAATGAAAAGATTACATTAGATAGTATGCGTATTATCGGCAATGTAAAAATATCTTCCGGTTTTCTAAAACGCTATTTGGGACTTGATTTCCCTTCATCCTATGATGAGTCGGTAATGAAAAATATTGATAAGCGGCTATCTGATCTTTCCTTTATTAGTGTCACCCGCCCATCAGAATTAGTATTTACACCCGGTAGTTGCAAGTTGTTAATTTATGCTGACAGCAAAAAAAACAGCAGTTTTGACGGTATTGTCGGCTTCCGGCAAAATGACAAGAACAAACTGCAACTCACAGGTGAAGTTCGCCTTGACCTTATCAACGGCCTTTTCAGGCATGGAGATCAATTGACTTTCAACTGGAGAAAATTTGAATCGGCTTCTCAGGATTTGAAATCTTCAATTGTTTATCCTTATGTTTTTAATCTTCCTTTTGGTCTGGATGCAAAGATAAATCTACTGAAACAGGATTCAACTTTTTTAACCATAAACAGGCAGGCGGGCATCCGATATATTTTTAACGGACAGAACTATGTAAAAGGTTTTATCAACTATAAAACATCAGATTTGATTAATACCGCCGGAATGGAGTTCCTTACAGTTCTACCCCCTTTTGCTGATATCCGGAACACTGGATATGGACTTGAATGGAAAATCGAAAAGTACGATTATCGACTGAATCCATCACGGGGATACGCAATTAAAGCAACTGGAACAGCAGGAGAACGTACGATACGAAAAAATCCAGCATTGAATCCTTTGGAATACGACAGCATACTTTTAATAAGCAACCAATATTCCATTTCCGGAATGGCTTCGGTCTTTATTCCTGTTTTCAGGAGTTTTGTCCTCATGAATGCGTTCAACTACGGAAAAATTATTGGTAAAAATCTCTTTTCAAATGAACTGGAACGAATTGGCGGTTTACAAACTTTACGTGGGTTTGATGAAGAATCCATTTATTGTTCTCAGTTTCTGATTGGCACATTAGAGTTTCGATACATTCTTGAGCAAAATTCACATTTGTTTTTGTTTTATGATCAGGCCTATTATGAAAATTTCAGTGCTGGCAAATCGGATCATGATACACCACTGGGGTTTGGTGCTGGCATTCGCTTTCAAACAAAAGCAGGAATTTTTACATTAAGTTATGCATTGGGCAAGCAATACAGCAATCCCATTCAATTCAGCACTTCCAAGGTTCATTTCGGAATAGCCAGTTATTTCTGATCTTTAAAACATCGATTTTTTTTATAATTTTACCGCTCTAAATTTTTTTCCATGAAATTCGGTGTTGTTATTTTTCCGGGATCCAATTGCGATCATGATATGATTTATGTTTTGCAGACTGTGCTTAAGCAGCAGGTTGAGCAGCTCTGGCACAAAGACCGTGATCTGAAAGGGTGTGATTTTATTGTACTTCCCGGTGGCTTCTCTTATGGTGATTATTTACGTTCCGGAGCAATTGCACGGTTTTCGCCAGTTATGGAAAAAGTAATCCAGCATGCCAATGACGGTGGCTATCTGATGGGCATCTGCAATGGATTTCAAATTCTTTGCGAAGCAAAGCTTCTGCCCGGAGCACTACTGCACAACCTTTCCCGCAAATTTATCTGCAAAAATATTTTTGTAAAACCAACAACTTCCAATTCACTTTTAACTTCCTCACTGGATCAGAATGTTCCTTTGGAAATACCCATTGCACATGCAGAGGGACGATTCTTTGCTCCCGAAGAAACACTGCAAACGCTTCGCAACAATGATCAGATTTTATTTCGCTATTGTGATGAAGCGGGAAACATTGCTGACAATGCGAACCCTAATGGTTCCATTGAAAATATCGCAGGAATTTGCAATGCAGGAAGAAATGTTTTTGGTATGATGCCTCATCCGGAACGATGCGCTGACGGGGAGTTACGTAATACAGATGGCCGTTTGATTTTTGAATCTATTTTAAAAAATATTCAGTAAATGCCTGTTTCATTAGTTACCGGAGGAGCCGGCTTTATTGGAGCCCATGTTGTTAATGCTTTAATTGACATGGGTCATAAGGTAATTGTATTGGATGACTTAAGCGGCGGATTTGAGGAAAATGTAAATCCAAAAGCAACTTTTATCAAAGGTTCTGTAACAGATACAACATTAGTTAATGACGTTTTTGAAACTCACAAACCCGACTATGTATACCATCTGGCAGCCTATGCTGCAGAAGGATTAAGTCATTTTATACGTCATTTTAATTACTCGAATAATTTATTAGGTAGTATCAACCTTATCAATGCTTCCATAAAGTGTAAAGTAAAATGTTTTGTTTTTACATCCTCAATTGCTGTTTACGGTAGTAATCAGTTACCCATGCTAGAAAGTATGACCCCGATTCCGGAGGATCCATACGGGATTTCAAAGCTTGCTGTTGAGTTAGATTTGAAATGCGCCCATGAAATGTTTGGTTTGAACTATATTATTTTCAGACCCCATAATGTTTATGGAGAATATCAGAATCTCGGAGACAAATACAGAAATGTTGTAGGAATTTTTATGAATCAATTGATGCAGGGAATTCCATTAACAGTTTTTGGTAACGGTGAACAAACGCGTGCATTCAGTTATATTGGAGATGTAGCTCCTTACATTGCACAATCAATCGATGTTCCCTCAGCCTATAATGAGATCTTCAATATTGGTGCTGACCAGGATTTTTCAGTAAACCAGCTTGCAAAAGTTGTGATGGAAAAAATCGGTGTATCTTGTCCTATACGTTATCTGGAAGCCAGGAATGAAGTACTCAATGCATATTCCGATCATTCTAAAGCAAAAAATATTTTTAATATCAAATCATACACTTCATTGGAAGACGGAATTCATAAAATGGCTGACTGGGCGAAAAATGCAGGAATTCAAAAAAGTACCCGGTTTGAAAATATTGAAATTCTTGAGAAACTTCCACCATCGTGGCTTGAATAGTTTATATAGTGGGCAGGATTTTATTTATAGCATCGCATCGATTCAACAGAGCGCCAGGACAACGGTTCCGTTTCGAGCAATACATGGAATTTTTAAAAGAAAAGGGGATTGATTGCGAATTTTCACCCTTAATACATGAAGAAGAAGACCGCGTGCTTTATTCAAAAGGACACTATTTAAAAAAGATTTTTTTGTTCTTTCGTTTTATTTTTCGCCGCATGCACGATATTCGAAACGCAAAGAATTTTGATGTGGTTTTTGTATATCGTGAAACTGCTCCAAACCGTTCATCCTGGATGGAGAAAAAAATCAGCCGGCATTCAAAACTTGTTTTTGATTTCGATGATTCAATCTGGCTGCTGGACGTTTCTCAGGCCAACCGTATGTTCAGCTGGTACAGAAACCCTTCAAAAACGTTGAAGATAATCCGGCATTCCCATTTGGTAATTGCAGGAAATGAATATCTGGCGAATTATGCGAAACTGGCAAACACAAATGTTGTTGTGTTCCCTACTACTATTGATACAGAAAAATATAAAACTGTAAGAACTCAACATTCTGAAAAACCCATTTGTATTGGTTGGAGCGGAAGTGTCACTACAATAAAACATTTTGAATATGCCCTTCCATTTTTAAAAATATTAAAGGAAAAATTCAAGGAGAAAATATCTTTTAAAGTTATTGGAGATGGGAATTACATAAATGATGAATTAGGAATTAAAGGAATTCCCTGGATCGAAAAAGATGAAATTTCTGAATTATCTGAAATTGCTATTGGAATTATGCCCCTGCCAGATGATGAATGGTCAAGAGGGAAGTGCGGATTAAAAGGCCTGCAATATATGGCGCTAGGAATCCCAACTCTTATGTCGCCTGTAGGAGTTAATACAGAGATTATTCAGCATGGAGAAAACGGATTTCTTTGCAGTACAACTGAAGAATGGACTGAATGTATCAGCAAACTTATTGAATCACCTGAACTCAGAAAAAAACTGGGCGAAAACGGACGCATAACCGTCGAAGAGAAGTTCTCATACACTTCTCAGAAAAATAAATACCTAAAGATTTTTCAAGACCTGCTTGAGTCAAAATAATTTATTTCTCTAATGCTTGACTAAGCAACAAAGTTATCAGGTCTTTTGTCGGCAAACCATATTCCCGAGACTGCTGTGGAATTATACTGGCCTCACTCATTCCCGGAACCGTATTAATTTCCAGAAAATAAAAGTCATTACCAGAAAGAATGTAATCCACACGCGCAACGCCTTTGCAACCTAGTATATCAAAAATTGATTCTGTTAGTCGCTGACACTTTTCAGTCAGCTCAGGAGAAATTCTTGCCGGTGTAATTTCATCAGTAACACCCGCCGTATATTTAGCTTCATAATCAAAGAAATCTTTTCTGGATACTATTTCTGTAACCGGCAAAGCTGTTGTTACTCCACTCAATCTTAAAACACCACATGTCAGTTCTGTACCATCAACATTCTGCTCGATCAATACTGAATCACTTTCCTTAAAAGCTTCCTGTATAGCACTCATCATTTCTGAAGGATCGGAAACCTTTGTTGTACCAATGCTGGAGCCGCCCTCACAAGGTTTAACAAAACAAGGAAGCTGAATTTTTTTAAGAATGGCTGCCACATCAAAAGGCAAATTTTTACGAACAACCAACGAAGGTGCGCACAACACACCATGCTGCATGACTACACAATTACAGAAATACTTATGAAAAGTAACAGCTGAAACTACAGAACCCGAAGATGTGAAAGGAATGTTCATCATTTCGAAATAGCCCTGAAGCAAGCCATTTTCGCCGGGTGTACCATGAATAATATTAAATACTACATCAAACTTAACATTCTCAGTGTTTATCTGAACAGAAAAATCATTTTTATCGACAGGAGTTTCATTACCATTTTCACTCTGCAAAACCCATCTATCAGGAGTGATCAGAATCAGATACGGATCAAACTTATCTTTATCAATATTATTTAGAATCATAGTCGCACTCTTCGCCGAAATTACATTTTCGCCGGAATACCCACCATGAACTATGGCAACTTTCTTTTTCATGAAATAATTTTTATCAAAAATACTGAGAAAAACATTCTTTCGTTAATGGAAACAAGCAGAGTTATCAAATGAAGACCGTTAATTAATGTGTGTATTTGATTTAATTTTATCTTTGCCTGTTGTATAAAGAGAACTTCCTCATGAAAAGGATCGTTTTATTTTTCAGAAAAAGAATGCTTCTTTTTCATTTTTTACTTTCAGTAGTATCTTTACTATTGCTGGTTTTCCTTGTCTCTTTGTTGCTGAATTTGTTTACGCGTCACAATTCATCTATCGAAGTACCTGACTTTACAGGTGTAGAAACTGAGAAAATCGCACAATTTGCTGAAGACAAAGGATTAGAATATGAAATTATTGATTCTGTCTATGATTCCGACAAACGTCGTGGTATTGTGATTGATCAGGATCCGGATCCCTATACAAAAGTAAAATCAGGCAGAAAGATTTACGTTACGGTTAATGCAAAAACCACCGAAAAAGTTCTTATGCCAGACTTAACCGACTTATCATTGCGGCAGGCTTTGTCAACGCTGGAAGCTAGCGGACTAAAAGCAGGCAGGCTGGAATATGTTCCCGACATTGCAGAAAACGCTGTACTTCGTCAGAAATTTCACGGTCAAGATATTAAACCCGGCACCCTGATTGAAAAAGGTTCAAAAGTTAATCTTGTTCTGGGTGGCGGAAAAGGAACTGTAAAAATTCCCGTTCCAAACCTGATCGGCAAATCCCGCAACCAGGCCCTGCGCGACTTGCGTGAATCATCGCTGAATGTAGGTGGTGAAATCTTTGAAGGCACAAAAGATTCTTTGCGCGCCCGCGTTACCAAGCAAAGACCTGCACCCGGAAGCGACAATACAATGTATATGGGTGGTGTAATTGACCTTTGGTATGCTGCGCCAGATCATTCAAACAAGAAATAATTACAATATGAAAAAAATAATTCTTGTCATTTTAACTGTTCTTGCAACGAACACTTTTGTTGCTTCACAGGAAGTAGTTGTTCCTTTGGAAACACCTGTTCAGAAATTATCTTATCAGAATTTTATTTTTTCTCCTTCACAGAAAGCTTTGTCAGATACAATACAACTGCCTTTTTTAGATGATTTCTCCAGTTCTGATGTTTATCCTGATGCATCTTTGTGGAGCGACAACTTTGTATATATAAATTCCAGTTATCCCAAAAATCCTCCCACATTAGGCGTTGCTTCTTTTGACGCTTTAAACGACAGCGGGAATGTTTATACACAAGCCAATTTTTTTCCTGTTATTACTGACTACCTGACATCAAAAGGCATACGTCTGGATTCCTTATTTAGTGGAACACCGCGTCCGATTTTAAACAGCGATTCAGTATATTTTAGTTTTTTCTATCAGCCACAGGGCATGGGAAATGCACCTGAAGATGATGATTCGCTTGTTCTGCAGTTTTATTCTCCTACTGATATGTCGTGGAAGCATATGTGGAGTGCTCCGGGTGAAACTTTCTCAGCTTTTTATTCCCGTACAGGAAAATCTTTCGATCAGGTAATCATTCACGTTGATTCTGCATTCTATGAATCCGGTTTTCGTTTTCGTTTTTACAACTACACCAGCCTTGCAAACCTTTCCAATCCTAGCTGGGCACAGGGCAATGTTGATATCTGGAATATCGATTATGTATATCTGAATACGGGTCGCAGTATTGCAGATACCATCTACGATGATGTATGTATAAGCCGCAGGGTTCATAGTTTGCTTACACCTTTCCAGCAAATGCCCTGGGATCATTTTCAGGTTAGCCCTACTACCTATATGCTTGCCAACAAAGATGTTTATTACAGCAATCTCGGGCCGAATACAAAAAATGTTAAACGTGATTTAACTATTACTGATTTATTAGGATTATCAGTTCCCTATATTTACTCCGGTGGCAATTTAAATCAGGCTCCTTATTCAGAACTTTCATTTAATGTTCCATTTTCCACATATCAGTTCACATCAACTGTTTCAAGTGATGCAGAATTTGAAATTAAAATGAGTGCTGTAACAACTCCTGATCTCAATTCAAAAAATGACACTTTCCATTTCCATCAGAATTTTTATAACTACTATGCATATGATGATGGTTCCCCTGAATTTGGTTATGGTTTAAATGTCAATAACGGAAAAGTTGCTTATCAATATACCCTTGCAAAACCAGATCACATATGGGCTGTAACGATGTTCTTCAACCGCACAAAAAATAATGCAAGCCAGAAGAATTTTTATCTGACAATCTGGAATGATGCTGCCGGAACACCCGGTAGCATTATATATTCAAAAGCAAATACAAAACCGCTTTATGAGGACAGCCTGAATGAATTCCACACATATGTTCTTGACAGTTCCATCTACATGAGCGGCACCTTTTATATTGGCTGGGTTCAGACAACTACTGATGTTTTAAATGTTGGCCTTGATTCAAATACAAGTTCACAACAACACATTTTTTACAATACTTCGGGTGCCTGGAACAACAGCATATTCCCAGGTTCATTGATGATCCGCCCTGTTGTTGGAAATACAGCTGTCGGGATTCCTGAGATAAAGACAGAAATTTCTTTTTCTGTTTTTCCAAATCCGGCAAACACACAAATTCATTTCAAACTACAAAACGAATCAACCAATAACCCTTTATTCATGCAGGTTTTCGATATTACAGGAAAACAAATTCTTCATCAGGAGTTTATCGAAGTGCTTGATATTTCAACATGGAATAACGGACTGTATCTGGTCAGGATATTTGACAGTAAAGGCAATTTAGCCGGCGCTTCCAAATTTCAGGTATCCCATTAATATGATAAATAACGAATTACTGCAACAACAAAATTCCGAAGAACAGGAAGAACTTTACGAACATTTTAGGTTTGTTATCGACAAAGGGCAAGGCAGCATAAGAATCGATAAATATCTTACGCAAAGAATTGAAAATATTTCCCGCAGTAAAATTCAGGCTGCTGCTGATGCCGGAAGTATTCTTGTAAATGATCATCCCGTTAAGCCCAGCTATAAGATAAAGCCCGATGAAATTATTTCTGTCGTGCTGGCATTTCCTCCGCGTGAAACCGAAATCATTCCGGAAAATATTCCTGTTTCTATTTTATATGAAGACGAAGGAATCATAGTCGTAGATAAACCTGCCGGCATGGTTGTTCATCCTGCACATGGTAATTTTTCAGGAACTTTAGTTAATGCATTGTCCTGGCACCTGAAAGATCACTCCGGTTATGAAAGCGGAGAAATCAGGCCCCGTCTGGCTCACAGAATTGATAAGGACACCAGCGGCATTTTGGTAGTTGCAAAAACTGAATTCGCATTGTCAAAACTGGCAAAAGAATTTTTCGATCACACTATCTCCCGCCGTTATCAAGCTCTTGTCTGGGGCGAATTCCAGGATGACGAAGGAACCATTACCGGCAATGTGGGACGTTCGTTAAGAGACAGAAAGGTGATGGATGTTTTTCCTGAAGGTGATCAGGGGAAACATGCCGTTACACATTACAAAGTAATAGAGCGTTTCCGATATACAACGCTAGTAGAATGTATTCTTGAAACCGGGCGCACACATCAGATCCGTGTTCACATGAAATACGCAGGGCATCCTCTGTTTGGTGATGCAGCCTATGGTGGTGACCGCATTTTGAAAGGTACTGTTTTTTCCAAATACAAACAGTTTGTTGACAATTGTCTCGCAGGCCTTCCACGCCAGGCACTCCATGCGGCTTTCCTTGGATTTAAAAAACCCAGTGATGGAACTAAAATTGAATTTTCATCACCCCTTCCCGAAGATATGGAAAAGGCCATTGTGCGCTGGCGCGAATATTCAAAACAGAAAATGTAACTTCTAATATGTTTTTATTTCATTGTATTCCGAATCACGCTCCACCGGAATACGCTGTGCATCCTTTATAAGCGCAACCATTTCTTCAAGACTCATATCCGGATTTTGCTCAACGGAACCGACTTCTGAAAATATTTTTGTTGTATCTCCAATCGTTCCATCCAAGTCCGTCACGCCATATAGTAAAGACAACTGCGCATTCTTTCTGCCTATAGCCGGCCAGTATGCTTTGATATGGGGAAAATTATCAAGAAAGATTCTGGAAATCGCATAATTTTTCATGTCCTCTTCTACACTCACTTGCTCGCGGTATGCCAGTTCATTATTCTGATTTAAAAATTTGAGCGGAATGAAGGCGCGAAAACCACCGGTAATGTCCTGTAGATTTCTCAGCCTTTCCAAATGATCGATGCGTTGTTTATAGGTTTCAAGTTGTCCATAGAGCATCGTTGCATTGCTGAAAATTCCAAGCTCGTGCGCAGTCTGATGAATAAGGAGCCAACGATCTGAAGTAACCTTATCGGGGCAAATTTCTTTTCTTAATTCTTCATCAAAAATTTCAGCACCACCACCGGGAATCGAACCAAGCCCCGCTTCTTTGAGTACTATCAGGCCTTCGCGAATATTCACATTACTAAGATTAAACATAAAATCCAGCTCTGCTGCACTGAATGCTTTGATGTGAATATGGGGAACAGCTGTTTTAATTTCTTTTAATAAGTGTGAATAGAATTCAAGATTGCGTTCAGGATGCGTTGCTCCTACTATATGCACTTCCGTGAAATTGGCTTTTGCCTGTTCTTTTACTTTAGAAACAATTTCATCAATACTCAATTCATATCCGTCATTAGCATCACGGCGGAAACGGCAGAACCGGCAATGGAATGCGCAAATATTAGATGGTTCAATATGAAAATTTCTGTTAAAAAAAACCTTATCTCCGCATTTTGCTTTGCGCAGTAAATCGGCCAAAGCTCCAAGCATGGATGCATCACTGTTTTCCATGAGGTACAATGCATCATTTGCCTCAAGCCGCTTCAATTGAAGCACCTTCATGGTAATTTCTTTTAGCCTGTTATCTTTCTGTTGATCTAGCATAATTTTCCTTCAATTGTAGCAAAAATACAAAAGCACCCGTTTTGCGGATGCTTTTGGATAAAATATGTTTTGATAATTTAGTTTATCAAAGAAATCTTCTTGGTTGTTGTTCCATTGCCATCATTGATGCTGAGAAAATAAATACCTGCTTTTTGCAAACTCAGATCAACATTGTATACTTGAAAAGATGAACGGGTAATTTTTATTCCCTGAATTTCTTTTCCGACAATATCATACACTTTGATTGATATGTTATCAGAGCCATTCAGCATTTGAACCGTAATATTTCCCTGTGTAGGATTGGGGTAAACTGAAACAAAACCAGTAATGTCAATTTCATCCATTCCAGTTAATGGAGTGCAGCCATTGGATGTCTTCAAGCTTGCAAGCGTTGAGTTAAGACTTGCCCACATACGCGTTTTCTGATTAGGCGTAAAGTTAGCATAGTCAATATCATCGGAATAATCCATAAAATTCATATACATGATACCGGGAGAGGTTGTTGTACAAGCATCAGTCACAAGACCTGAATGATTTCCGTAATTTTCGGAAGCTTGATTTGGAGTATCTGTACAATAATCCGTTCCGGAGCAAGCGCTTTCATCGCCCCAGATATGACGAAGATTGAAACAATGTCCGATTTCATGCGAGGTAGTTCCACCGAGATTGTAGGGAGCATAGGCACCTGTTTTACCAAAATACTGATAATGGATAACAACGCCATAAGTAGCTCCAAACGTTGATGGGAACTCAGCAAATCCGCAAAGACCACCGCTGAGGTTACAAACCCAGATATTCATGTATTTTGTGTAATCCCATGAATCAAGACCACCGGAACTTGTGTATTTCATTGTAGTTCCATAGGAGAATGAAGTAGGAACACCGGTAGTTCTTCTTTCGATACCATTTGTTGAAGCATTGGCTGGTGTGCGTTTTGCAAGGCAATAGCGAATTTCAGTATCAATTTTCAGGGAAGAGCTGAAAAGTTCCATCGAATGTGTACTTAAGCCGGCATAGTCCTGATTTAACACATCAATTTGTTCTTGAACACGGCTGTCTGTAATCGAAGTACTAACGGAGCTTCCAAGTACATGAACAACAGTAGGAATCGTAACAATTACTTTCCCGTTTTCAATAACTGCATTTTCCTTATTGGCTTCAATAAGTTGTTGGATCATCTTTTCATAAGCAATTTCGCGATCGATAAGCGTAGGATCCTGCTCACGCATCATTTGAAGGTTCTCCATTGTACCGCATTTGCGCTTGGGGACTAATGTATTGTCATTGGTAACCTGTGCGAAAACACCGGCAGTAAAGACAACAAAAAATGTAAAAAGTAGTGCTTTTTTCATGGTTGAATTATTTAGTTACTGATTGATTTTGAAAAAACGAACTACAAATATAGACATTTCTACATAAGATAAAAACGAAAAAAGTCTTTTTTTATTAAAATAATTTTGCTTTATGAACACCCAAAAGGAATACAAATTCCTATCAAAAAGATTTTCAGTTACTTTTTGCTGTTTTTTGTTAATACATATTCGCCCGTTCTATGAATTTCCGGACCAAATTTGTTTACAACCCGGCATTCTTTTAAATGATCAAGCCGAAAATCATATTTTAAAGGAATCTCTTCATTTGAACGGTTATTAAACGAATGTATAAGCATTTCAGCTGCATTTGTTTTTCGACCCACCTTTGCTGAATCGACACCATAGGCTTTCACAATATCATAATACCATGGAATCAAAAAGCGGGGTTCATGAATAATGGCTTTAAAACCTACAACCTGCGAGCGCTGCGCTTCACACGCAAAAGCATCATCATCGGGCGGAATCAAAAACACAGCATCCTTTTGTGTATTGTCTTTAATCCAGGCATGCATTTGCTGAAGATCGGTTTTCTGATAATTGGCAATCTGATACCTCGACTTTAGCTTTTCCATCGGCAATTGGGTTGCATTTAAAATAACAAGCGGAAAAACAATAAGCCCGACAGGGACAAAAATTCTCATTAAAGGCAGCACATGGAAGTGATGAAACCATTTTGATAAAAGTTCAGAAAAGCCAATCGCAATAATCATCGCTGCAAATGAAGCAGCCCAAACAGTTGTTTTAAACCATTGCAGCTTTCCGGTAACATTCAGGTGGAATACTTCGATAAAGAGAGCATACACACCCATTCCGGCAACGATAATAATCAAAAACACGAACAGCTTTCTTCTCATAAAGAATTTGCCAACAAATAGCACTGTAATTCCAATTCCCAAAAGAATGAAAAAACGAATGTAATCCGTTAATGGGAATAGGGAAGGCAGGAAATGAAGCGGGTTACGATAAATGTACATCAGATAATAATACAATTCCATGTTGTACTTTTCATTTCCAAAAAACTGCTGATAAATGAGCGGAACCAGCATAAAGTCCGCAATTAGAAAATACAAAAGCCAGATTTTGATTAAATAAATCCAGTTTTTTTTCCTGATTAAATAATAGGCTGTAATTAGACCCAGAATAAGGGCTAGCTGCAATCCTACCAGTGCCTGAAAAAGCGTAGCAGCTCCCAGCAAAATTGCCATCTTGTAATATTTCTCTTTAAAGAAATGATAAATCCCGAAAGTCGCTAAAGCCTTAGCAATAGAGCTACACACAAACATATTTCCCATAACATGGTTTCCGCCAATTGTAAAATCCACAGTTGCCATAATGAACAAAGGAACGAAGTAAGGCGCAATTTCATTCGAGTTGATATGCCTTGTGATCTTCATAAAAGAATAGTTCACAAGGGTGATGCTTGCAATCGTTAGTAAAAAGCAGGTCCATTCAACAGTAAAAATATTGGCCAAAAGAAAAACAAGCCATACATAGTAAAAGCGAATATTGAATGCTTCATTGTATGCATTTACAAAGTAATCTTTTGTAAAAAGAGCTGAATCAAAAAGTTGATAAACCTGAGGCAAATGCTCAGACTGATCAGATGAACCAAATAAATATCCTTTATATAAAATGAAAAGAAAAGCTCCAAAAAGAGAATACAAAATATAGTTTACATTAGAAGGGCGATACGCACGCATACCTTAAAGTTTAAAACCTGCAAAAAGAAAAACCTGCTGCGTTTGCGGATTTACAGATATTCCAGCTTTTAAAGGTATTTCAAGAATATTGCAAAGTGTAACTTTCTTTTCAAATTTTATTCCAGCATTGACGACGCCTGCTTCTACACCATACATTCCCTCCCGTGGTGTAAATCCCAGAAAAGGTTCAAGGGTATATTTATTCTTTTCAAAAGGATAAGAAATTTCAGCATACACAGAGTAATTGTTGTCGAACATCAAAGAATGAGAATTGCTTTGCGAATTGGAATTAAATATTGTATCTGTGCTTATTTTGTCATTTCCAAAAAAACAAATGCCGGCCTGAATTTTCACAGGGAACTTTTCTTTCCCTTCGTACATAAGCATTCCTTCAAAACAATGACTGGTGTTTTTTTCATTAAAAAAGGAAGCTGTGCTGTCGCAGGCCAGATCGTTTTTATCATTAAAATAAAAATACCGGTTATCGATCCACTCAGGGACGGGTTTCGCGGTATAGTAATCATTAAATACCACTGAAAAATTATAAAAACTATAGCTTGCATAAAAGTCAACTTCATCATAGCTACCATCGAAAGCAAAAGAGCCCCAGAATCCAGCTTCCAAATTTTTATACGTCATAAAAACGGAGGGTTGAATATTGGGTTTATCGCTTAACGCCATCCCGCGCCACATATAGCGAGATACAAATTCAACTGAAGCACCAGGTTCCACCTTGCACGAATCTTTCTTCTGGGCAAATAGTTCTGCATTTTGAACAAAGACAAAATGCGACATGAAAAGGAATACAATAATTTTTTTCAAAGCTCTGCAATTTTATTTCGTAAAGCATATTTAACCATATCGACTGAAGTTTTCAGATCGAGCTTCTGCATAATATGGTTCTTATGTGATTCCACGGTTCGAATGCTGATAAAAAGTTTATCGGCAATTTCCTGATTGCTTAAACCGTTTGCAAATAATTTCAGAATTTCAATTTCCCGTATGGTAAGAGAAGCATCTTTTTTATCAAAGAATTTTTCATCATCCTTGGCAATGCGCACATAACTTTTCAACATGATCTCTGAAACGCTTTCGCTGAAATATTCCTGCCCCTGAGAAACAGCCTCTATCGCACTCAGTAATTCCTGTCGCGTTGTATTCTTTGGGAGGTAACCTTTTGCGCCTGCTTTAATGGCATTGAAAATAAATTCTTCATTGGTATACATTGAAAGAATTAATACCTGAATACTGGGATATTCATTCTGAACATTTTTGGTCACTTCTATTCCTGAAACTTCGGGCATCGAAATATCGATCAGTAGAACATCGGGTGTAAGGGCGTGCAGCTTTTCCATAAGTTCATCACTGCAGGAAGCTTCACCGATAATTTCGATATTCTCCGAATCACTGATCAATGCACGGATTCCATCACGCACAATCTGATGATCATCTACAAGAAACAACTTAATTTTTTTCATACTTCCTGTATAACGGGTAATTTAACATCCAGCAGGGTTCCGGCACCGATTGCTGTACGAATATGAATTGTTCCACCCAATAACAACACTCTGGCTCTGATATTATGCAATCCGTTTCCTTTACCCGCATTCTGCCATTCAAAGATAAATCCTTTTCCGTTATCTTCAACTTTCAGATTTAAAAACTCTTCATCACACACCAGATATAGGTTTACTTCAGTTGCCTGTGCATGTTTTACAATATTATTAAAGGCTTCCTGAATAATTCGGAAGACATAGGTTTTAATTTTATCGTTCAGTTCCTTCGGAATATCCAACTGCATTGTCATTTTAATTCCTGCATTTTCTGAAAGACTTCGTACCATGTTTTTGATTGCCGTTTCAAAACCAAACTCTACCAAAACTGCCGGCATCAAATCATTTGAAATTTGCCTTACTTCATCTACTAGGTTGTCAAGCATTTTTCGCATCTCATTCATTTTTTTTCCAGAGACGGGTTTTTCAGGAACAATCATACTTTCCAGATGCAGCTTGACTGCAATTAACGATTGACCCAGACCATCGTGCAACTCTCTGGACAATCTTCTGCGTTCGATTTCCTGCCCATCAAACACTGCCGAAACACGCTTTTGTCTTTCTTCGGTTAATGCATTCTCTACTTCAATACGTTTAGTAATATTCCGGATCACAGAAGCACGAATCATTTTACCACTGTATTCAACAGATGTCTCCTGTACTTCCACTGGTATTAGTTGTCCGTCTTTTCTGCGTATAAAACTCTCAAAAGAATAAGTTCTTGTTAAAACAGAACTCAGATCCGTTCCTTTTACAACATACAATTTTGTAACATTTCGCTTCATCAGCTCTTCTGTTGTATAGCCCGTCAATGTGGTCATTGCAGTGTTTATCAAAACAGGAACGCCATTGTCATGCAAAATAATTCCATCAATTGTTGCGTTATAAAAATGTTGTAAGTGTTCTTCCCGTTCCTGCATTTCTTTTTTATCATCACGAATTTTAACAGCCATTGCTGTCATGGCTTTTGCCAATGTACCCGTTTCGTCATTTTTTTCAACATCAAGGCTCAGATCATAATGCCCATAGCCGATACGGGCCGTCGCACGAGTAAGTCTTGCCAAAGGACGAGTAATTCCGCGAGCTATAAAATAGGTAAGGATGATTACAAAGAGTAAAATAAAAGCAGAAAACAAAATGTACCGGTTAATAATATTTGAAGCGGGCCTCAACACTTCTTCATAATCAATTTCTGCAATCAGATACCATTGATTTGAACCAAATTGAAAAGTAGTAGATGTGCTTAACACTTTTTTACTTCGATAATCGGGAATCATGCGTGCAGCAGGCTGATCTGTGTTATCGGGTGCAATGGCAGCAATACTAACTTTTGTTTTTAAAATCGAATTTAAAACAAACCGGGAAGGACTGCGCATCAATAAATCTTTTCCGACAAGATAGGTTTCTACTGAACTCTCAAAACCAGATGCCGACTCATTGTCCATCACGGTAGTAAAAAAATCGCCGGCGGGCATTTCAAACATACAGCAATTTTCCGCATTATTTGAAATAATTTTTGATAAGAAATAGATAAAATAATTGCTTTCTCCTGAAGAATTCTTTTTAATAATTAGATCTGAAATTACGGGATCATCTGAGCGAAGCGCCTTTTGAATTAGCGTTGGATCAACAACAACCGTATCTTCTGCGTCTGCATTATTATTCTCGTTGCATAAAAAGGTTCTGTTTAGTCCACTTGATGAAATAATTGAAACATGGCTGTACCTTTTACAGGATGCCAAATATCGAAATGTAATTCCGGATGTATCAAACAAAGATTTAATATCAGAATTTAGTATTTCCTTATTCCATACATTTTTTACATTTAAACGATTCACGCAATTCGAAACAAAAGAAACTTCTTCCAATCGCTGCTGAAAGTAATGATTCAGTTGATTTTTTTTGGAATCGCGAAGAAAAATGAGCTGCTCGGAAGCCCTGTCGATCACAGCTTCACGCGTATTGTACCAGGAAATTAAAAAACTTGTCAGCAAGGCCGCCGCCATCAGCAAGGTAAATGAGAAAGCAAGCTTTCCTAATATTCCTGGCTGTTTAAATGGGGACGGACGTGGCATTGGATATCAGTTATTGAGTTATTACGTTATTGGTTTATTAAGTTAATAGTAATTATTAGATTGAATAAAACTGATTGCGTTTATGTCGCGAAGGTTGAATACTGATTATTTTATCTTCAGATCATCTTTTCAGCCATCGCAAGCGCAGTGCTGATTCCATCAATATTCTTTCCACCAGCAGTTGCGTAAAAATCCTGTCCGCCACCGCCGCCTTGAATTTCCTTAGAAAGTTCACGGATAATTTTTGATGCATTCAGTTCTTTTTCTTTTACAAGATTTTCAGAAATCATGACTGTAAGAAATGCTTTACCTTCCCATGCACTTCCAATAACAAGGAATAAATTCTCAACTGAATTCTTCATGGCAAAAGCCAGATCCTTTACCAATGCAGCATCAGCATCAATACGTTCAGCCAGAAAACGAACTCCGTTTATTTCTTTTGTTTTATCTTTCCATTCAGAAGCCAGGGCCTTTGCTCGTTCACGGTTGATTTCTTCAATCTGTTTCTGCAACGAAATATTTTCATCCAACGTTGCCTGAACACTTTTTAAAATGTCTTTCGGATTTTTATACAGCTCTTTTATTCCGT
>JAZDMK010000034.1:0-17615 GCA_043800975.1 Bacteroidota bacterium
GAACTGTCAACAATATTTCCGGATGCAAATGTGATACTGACAGAGTCAACATAAGGCCAGTTGTTGTAGGGTAGTTGAATCTGGAATTGAGTATATACGGATGCGGCAGGTAACTTCAGCAGAACAGAATCAATTTTAATCTGTAAGCCAAGAGTAATTTCATAGCGGTGGGTCATGATCAAAACAAGTGCTGAGTCAGGACCAACGGGAGTATATTTATAGTATCCGCTGATTACATCAGGATTCAACCATACAGGCATTCCGCCCTCTGGTCCATTGTTTCCCAATGAACCATTTGATAATAAACCCAGGGTATCTCCAAATGCGCTTTGCAGGGATTCAATCTTGCAGGCATAGGTTCCGGATTGAGCATCGGTAGATTTACTAACGCTGGGAGAAGCACTTCCGATAAAAGCGAAATTGGAAGTTGTCCAGTTACTAGGTTCATCAAAGCCAGTGGTGTTCCATGTTTCAAAGTTTCCGTTGGGAAGAGAAGTTGTAACAGCGGCTGCTTTCACAAACAAACTATCGGCAATTAAGATACTTCCAGGAACTGCCATATGATTATTGATGTTAGAACTGGCAAGAATAATAACAACTGAATCGGGAGAAAAAGGTAACAACCAAGTGACTTTTGATTTTTTTAATACAAAGGTTGTTTGCACACCAGTAAACTGGATGCTTCCAATTCCTAGAATGCTTCCGTTATTTTTAAAGATAACAGCATACATACCCGTATCATTAGGCTGAATATTATGTTTAAAAAAACCATAAATGGAATCTGCTTTTACCGTGAACGGTATACCTCCTGAGATACCTCCGGGAGATGGAAGGCCGGTGTATGCAATTCCGTTAATCGTATCATTGTTACTACCGGTAAAAGTTTGGAGTCTGCATCCATAGCTGCCCTGAATGTGGTCGGTTGTTCTTAAAACAGTAGAAGTATCTGCCGAAAGATAGCCCATCAAATTAGATGTGTTATACAAATCTGGATCCTGGAAATAAACAACAGGGCTCCAGTTTTCAAAACTGCTGTTTTGAATGGCTTGCGAAAATGCATTGGCAGAAGTTGTGGCCATAGCAAGAAGGAGGAAAAGTTTTTTCATAAGAAATGTAATTAGTGAGTAATACAAAATTAATAAAAAAATGCAGTTGATTCGAAAACTGGCTACTGCATTGAAAAAAAATAAGGGTGCGACTTTCGCCGCACCCTCTCCTCACTAAAACCAAAACTATGAAAAACTAATCAACAAATTGCTTCGCATAGTATTTTGCGGTGAGCTTTTCTCCTGTAGCCTTTTCAATCATGGCATTCCAGGTAAAAAGCGAGCCGGGGGAGAATATTTTTTCGGTAAGATATTTACCAACGTCAGCTTTGTTATAGAAACTCTGTCCGCGTGAATCTTCCGATTTGATTATATTTACTGTGATGTAATTATGTAATTGCGATGCGAGCAATTCACCCATCAGGTAGTTGTGATAGTAACAAGGTGAAGTGGCGATGTGAATTTTGGAAGCCCAGTCGGGTTCGTTACGATTTTCAGGCCGGGTGAGCAATTGGTATTTTTCCACTAAATCCCACCATAACTTATTTAGATCCTGATCGGGGTTCTCATACATCAACTTCTCAAATCTATACATCACCTGAGACCACCGACTAAACACCAATTGCTCCAGCCTGAGTACCTTATATGATTCTTCTGCTATTTTCTTTGCTTCCTGTTCATTAATGCCCAGTAAATCTTGCATCCATTGGGCATTGTTTGACATTCTGCCAAAAATCATTGCGATCGCTTCTGTTGTAAACGTATGAGCCGGGTCACGTAAAATAAACGGAAGTTTGCGATCAATATTTTTATCATACACCGCATGGCCAAATTCATGCAGCATAGTATTCATCCAATATGAATTGTCTTTGACATTGCATAGTACACGTACATCACCTTCGTTGTCAATATCGGTGCAGTAAGCATGCTGGTTCTTTCCTGGTTTTTCGAAAAGATCACTTTTCTTCACCATGTCTTCAATAGGAAGACCAATGCTTTTGAAATACCGGGTTGTTATTTCAACCAAATCTTTTCCTTTGTAATATTTGTCAAGATCAACCTGATAAATCTTTGGTGCTTCCTGAAAGAAACGGTTCTGATAATGCCAGGGTCTCAGTTCTTCTTTTTTTACTTTATAACGTGCAGTAAGATTAGCATCAATTTCGTTTTTCAGTTTTACAAAAGAATCACGTGTGAGATTATCCAGTTCGTCAAATAATTTTTCAATCTCTGCAGGATCCTGTTCCCCTAATTTCAGGCTCATCTCATGATAGTTCTTGTAACCTAACTCGCGCGCTATTTCGTTACGCATTTTTACAAGCTTGCGGATGTCGGGTTCAATCATTTTACCAACCTGTTTGCTTGCAATCCAGGTTGCTTCCAGTTCTTTGCTGTTATTTGAAGTGCGTAATACTTCCTCAATCTGGTTATCTGTAAGTTCTTTTGCTACACCCTGAACATCGGCACGGAAAGTAGAATATTTCTTCTCAACCTGCGTTTCCAGTGCAATGATTGCGTTCAGTTTCGAAGGTTCTACCTGATTGCTCAAAAACATATTATACAATACTTCCAGCTGACGCTTTAAAGTATCATTTTCAATTTTACCTGATTCTTTAAATTCTTTTAATTTTTTGAAATCATCTTTGTTTGATAAAATAGTAACGATTTTATTTTGTGCATCTTCAGATTTTTTGAAAAATTCATCCTTGCCAGTTGTCGTTGCATCGAAATATGCAATGTTAGATTCTTTAAAAAGAGGAATGTATTTCCCTTCGAAAGTTTTAATGAAATCGGTAAGATCCTGATCCATGGTTTTCTTTTTTGATTCTCCACATCCCACTACTATCGAGGTTGCAAATAAAATTAAAACTGCTTTGCTGATAATATTCCGTTTCATTTGAGAAATTTTTACAGCACAAAGAACGGAGTAATTCAACTAGCAGCCAAGTAATTTTTTGGTTATTAGCCTAATGAGGCAAAAGTGTCGGTTTTAGTTCCAAATCTTTCTTTAAAAACTATTTTTTGTAGACCAAACCGAATACATTCTGTTTTTTCTCCCTCCAAAACTTGCTCGGGAAGTTCGGCTTCATCACCCCAAAAACCAATGGCAGCAGCTGTTAACGGAATGAATGAGTCGGGAACGGAAAAAAGCTCAATTGTTTTTTTCTGATCAAAGCCCGCCATCTGATGAACCAACAGTCCTTCATTGATCGCCTGTATCGTAAACTGGGCAAGCGCCTGGCCACAATCGTATGCATGCCATGGGTTGGGTTTCATGTTGGTTTCGTTGATGGTGTTCGAAATACAGATTACAAGTAAAGGCGCGCGGGAAGCCCAAACCCGGTTTGCATCCACCAAAACCGAAAGAATATTATTATAAGTGTCATCTCCCTGAAACCCGATTATGAATCGCCAGGGTTGTAAATTAAAAGCGGAAGGTGCCCAACGCGCAGCTTCAAATATCCGCCTTACACTTTCTTCAGGAATCGGTTTGCTGCTAAATGCACGTGTGCTCCATCTTTCTCTGATAGCGGGCAGAAGCGTACTATCCGTTTTCCTTGGTTTTCCCATTTTGCGAAAAAATTAAATTTGTTAAGCGGATATAATCCTGAACGGTTAATCTTTCTGCACGCAAATCCAAAACCGGATCTGTATTGTCAAAGTCAATTGGTAAAAGCGATTTCAGTGCATTGCGCAATGTTTTTCTTCGCTGATTAAAAGCAGTACGAACAATATATGTGAACTTACCAGGATCACAATTTAAATTTTCAATATGTCGGTTTGTAAGACGAATCACGCCGGATTTTACTTTGGGTGGTGGTGTAAAAACATGTTCATCTACGGAAAATAAATATTCGCCCGAAAAATAGGCCTGCGTTAGAACACTGGGTATTCCATAAGTCTTATTGCCCGGTTCAGAAACAATTCGCTCGGCCATTTCTTTTTGAAACATGCCCACCATGCAGTCAACCTGATTTCGCAAATCAATAATTCGGAAAAGAATTTGTGAAGAAATGAAGTATGGGAAATTTCCAACAACAGTAACAGGTGATGGAAGCTTGTCTAATGAATAATGTAAAAAATCTCCATGGATGGTTCTTCCACGAAGGGAAGAGAAATTTTTTTCTAGGAACGAAATCGACTCACCGTCAATTTCAATTAAGTGTAATTTTTCGCCAAACTTTTCTTCCAGAAATTGCGTGAGAATTCCCATGCCCGGTCCGACTTCCAGAACGCACCCGCTGGTTTCAGGAACAGCATCAACAATACGTTTTGCTATATCAGGGTCATTCAGAAAATGCTGACCCAGCGATTTTTTTGGTTTTACATTATACATATTACATCAATCAAAGTTGAGCACATCACCGCGCAGTGTGCGAAAGCGTTTACGTGCTTCAACCGTCAAGATACTTCCCGGAAATTTCGTAAGCAGTTCTTCATAAAGCTGCATTGCCTTAGCGTTATCCTTATAAAATTTTTCCTGAATTTCAGCCAGATTAAATAATGCATCATCCCCCAGAATATCGAAACCGTATGAATCAATAATTATCTGAAGAACGACAACGGCTTCTTCCATGCGGCCCTGGCGCTGTAATATTTTTGATTTCAGGAAAAGTACATTGTCAAGAATCGGATGATTGGGAAACTGAACATAAACGGAATCCAGTGTTGCAATTGCTTCCGGAAATTTATTTCTGTAAAACAAAAGATCAGCACGTGAATAAATCAGCAGGGCAGCGGTGGATGAATCAATATCAATGTTGTCGCTGATTTGTAAAGAAAGATCCAAAGCATCGTTTGCAATTAATTTTGAAGTGGCAGCTTTTAAAACATCCAGTTGCGCTTGTGCCCAACGAAATTCACCACTATAATAATTCAGTTTTGCATTTCTGAATTTCGCTTCATGACCAATGGGATCACTTTTGAAATTCGGATCTTTTTCAACTTGCATATACAATAAAGAAGCGTCCCAGATTTCTCCCTGAAACAAAAGGATGTCTGCAAGATCAAGTTTTAACAATGCTTTTGTACTGGGCGTGACGTTGGAAATATCCATCGCATTTTCCAGAATGGTTCGCGCTTTTTGAGGATTATCAAGATAAAATGCTTCCAACTTTGCATAATCTTTTACAAGAAAAACTGTGGATGCAGAAATCCCAAGTTCATCAAGGGTTGTAGTATATAATTTTTCAAGCTCCAGTAGTTCCACTTTTGTATAACCAGGTGTGGTTACAATTTTCTGCATCATCACATTGGCCAGTTTTATTTTTGCAGAAACATAATTGATGCATTCCTCACCTTTGGTAATCACATACTGGTATGATTTAACAGCAATTTCATAGTCATTGTTGGAAGCAGCAAGCTGCCCGATGTCCATCAACCGTTCGCCATCTTCTTTAAATTTTCTGTCCAGTGCTTTTGCCTGATTGAAAGCTGATAAAAAATCTTTGTCCTGAATAGCAAGCCAGATAAGAAGTTTCGAAAGATATGTATTGTCAGGATTTTTCTGAACACGTTTCAGCAATTGTATTTTAAGTTGTTGTCTTCTTTCCCCGTTGATATCATGCTGAAAAAAACTTTGCAAAAGATTTTGCACAGATTCAAGATAAATACCGTTGAATTCAATGGCATCAAGATATTCCCTGATCATGGAAGCCGCATCGTTTTTTATTGCGTAAACCTGAGCCAGTTCTAAATAAAAAGGATAGTTGGCTTTGAAAACTTTCCTTCCTTGAAGATATGTTTTTTCGGCATAGTCCCATTCACGTCGAATAAGAAAGGCATTCGCCAGATCTGTTACCTGTTGTTGATTTTGTGTAAGAGAAGAAACAGCATCATCATACGTTTTTTCTTTTTTCCTGTCATCGCCTTCCGACTGATAAATGAATCCAAGGTCGACCATATAACGCAGTTCCGTTGGGAATTGCTTAGCCTGTTTCTTCACCATTTTTTCAGCCTTTTCGTATTCCTTTGTTTCTAACAGGCAGATGAGGTAATTTGAATAAATGTTATAGGTTGGCTTTTTCTTAAAAATCTTTTCATAAAGATCAGCAGCTTTGTCATATTCTTTATCCTGAAAATATTGCTCAGCCAATACATCATCGTTATCCTGAGAAGATACCATAAGCGGCGTCAGGAAAGCCACACAGGTAATCAGGATAATAATGATTTGTTTCATGATTGATAAAATCAGGGAAGTGTGATTGCTGAAAAACCTGTATAATCCACTAATGCCTTGGGAATTTTAATTCCTTCTGCTGTCTGGTTGTTTTCAAGCAACGAAGCAACAATTCTCGGAAGAGCAAGTGCACTGCCGTTCAGCGTGTGTGCCAATATTGTTTTTTTCTCTTCTTTAATCCGAAGTTTCATGCGGTTCGATTGAAAAGTTTCGAAATTAGAAACGGAGCTAACTTCCAGCCAGCGCTGTTGTGCAGCAGAATATACTTCGAAATCAAACGTCAGGGCAGAGGCAAAACTTGTATCACCACCGCACAAGCGAAGTACACGGAAAGGAAGTTCCAGCTTACGCAATAAAGATTTCACATGTTCCACCATTTCATTTAGTACATCGTATGATTTATCAGGATGAGAAATCTGAACGATCTCGACTTTATCAAACTGATGCAAACGATTCAGTCCGCGCACATCTTTACCATACGAACCGGCTTCCCTCCGAAAACACGATGAATAGGCTGCATTGCGAATAGGAAGTTGTTCGGGTTTTATAATAACATCGCGGTATAAATTGGTAACGGGAACTTCAGCGGTTGGTATCAAATAAAGGTTATCTGCCGTTGCGTGGTACATCTGACCTTCTTTGTCCGGAATCTGGCCGGTGCCAAAACCGGACGCTTCATTCACAAGCAGGGGCGGTTGAATTTCCATATAACCTGCTTTGATGGCTTCATCCAAAAAGAAATTGATCAAAGCACGTTGCAGGCGCGCGCCTTTGCCTGTGTATACAGGAAATCCGGAACCGGTAATTTTCACACCCAGTTCAAAGTCGATGAGTTTGTATTCGGAAGCAAGGTCCCAGTGAGGTTTTGCATCGGATGATAATTGCGGAATTTCACCTTCCGTAAAAATTATTTCGTTATCTTCTGCAGTACGGCCGGGCTTTACAGAAGGATGCGGAATATTCGGTAATTGCACCAGTTGTGCATTAATAATTTCACCAACTTCTGCCAGTCTTTCGGAAACCGTTTTTTCACTTTCTTTTAATTGTTTGGTGAGTTCTTTTAATTCGGCTGCTTTTGTCTGCTCACCTTTTTTAAAACACTCGCCAATTTGCTTAGCATACTGGTTCGACTGATTATTGATAGAGTCAAGTTCACCTTTCAGTTTGCGATTTTCTTCATCCGTTTGAATAATGGAGCGGATCAGTTCTGCTGCATCAAAATTTTTAATCTTAAGTAATTCAACTATCTCCTCGGGCTTTTCTCGAATGATCGTTAAGGGTATCATATTCAATTTTTTTACAAAGTAATAATAAAATCAGCTAAACTCATAATGTGATAACGCTGAAGGAAGTTAATTTTTATAAAAAGTAAATAAAAAAAGTCCTGCTTCGGAGGAAACAGGACTTTTGAATATCTTCAAAAATATTTTAAGCTACTGTTGGTGCAGGAAGAACAGAAACAAAAGACCTGTTCTGAGCTCTGCGTTTGAAAGTAACAACTCCGTCGGAGAGAGCGAAAAGAGTATGATCTTTTCCCATTCCTACATTGTCGCCGGCATAATGAACAGTGCCGCGCTGACGTACGATGATATTACCAGCAATGGCTTTTTGCCCGCCGTATATTTTAATGCCGAGTCGCTTGCTATGCGATTCACGTCCGTTATGGGAACTACCGGCTCCTTTTTTGTGTGCCATACAACTGTGTTTTTAAGATTCGGTTTCTGATTCAGTTTCTTTTTCTGCTTTTGGCTTGCGGGTACGTTTTGGCTTTTCAGCGGAACCCTCACCAATCGCTTCGATAACGATTTTTGTCAGTTGCTGACGGTGACCGTTCAGCTTCTGATAGCCTTTTCTTCTTTTTTTCTTAAACACAAGAACTTTATCACCTTTCATGTGTTCGAGGATACGGGCGGATATTTGCACTCCGTCCACGATCGGTTTTCCAAGGGTAATGCTACCGTCCTGATCGACCAGTAAAACCTGATCAAAGGTAACAGCTGCGCCTTCTTCACCTGGCAGACGGTGTACAAAAAGCTCCATGTCTTTTTCCACCTTAAACTGCTGTCCGGCTATCTCAACAATTGCGTACATCTTCTTAGTTTTTTAAATGCTTTTTTTATTCAAAAAGGGCTGCAAAGATAGGAAAAGAATTTCAACAACCAAATTTTTCTTAACATTAATGTAAAATTCTTTCAACTTGACAGTTAAAACATGTCTTAAAACAAGAATTACTCTTATTGCTTCATGTTTCGCTTGAAAAAATCCCAGGCCATGCTGCTGCCGTTAAAATCGTTACAAACAGAACCGATATATCGCTTTGCCTGATGTTGCCCGCATCCGGGAATGCCTTGTCCGCCGCCGTTCACCTTAACCAGCATAACTTCAGTATTATTAATTGTGCTTTTCCAGGTGAAAGAAACTGCGGAAGCACCATCCTCTTTATCTTTATCCGGAATCTCCGTTTCAACAGGCTCCGTATTACATCCATTGACTTTCAAAAACATTTGCAAAAGCGAGTCGGAATGTAGATAAGAATAGTTTTTATTTAAATCTGTGTTCTGTGCATTTCCACCTTCATAGGGAATAACAGGATCGGAAGTGCCATTCATTAATAATACAGGCAAACCAATTCTTGCCCCGAAATATGCTGCCCGCTTGGTTGTGATAGATGAAGATATCAAAGCCATTCCCCGGAACATTTTTGCCAGGGTGTCGGAAACATGCAACGCCATTGCTCCACCGCGCGAGTATCCGAAAAGAAAAATATTGTCTTTGTCGGCATTACATTCTTTAATAGCATAAAGAACCAGTTCTTTGATGAAACTAAGATCATTACAGGTGTTTTTAATATCGCCTACAGGCTGCATCCCTGTTACATTCCATGTGTTGTGACATCCTTGAGGATACATCACCATAAATTTTTCCTTTGCTGCCAGGTCACTAAATCCGGTATATTTCTCAAATCCTTTTGATGTTCCACCGTTAGCATGTAATGCGATAACCAATGGCATAGGTGAATTAACTTTGCCGGGTGTAAAAAAAACAAAATTGCGCTGACTGCCGTTTACCACAATATTCTGACTTTCACCTTTGTGTTCTTGTGCAGCTGCATTGGGTAAAACCAGTGCAGAAAAGACAGCAATAAAAAGTATTTTTTTAATCATAACAGAAATCTTTATCTTTTTTGAAAATTTTTCGAATGCCGGAACCCCCTTTACGTATTTGTGCGATTCCCTTTTCGATGAATGTTGAATCTACATCATTGGTTCCGCCTACAAGGTTGGAGAGTTTTTGTGTTTCAGGAACGACCACAACAAAACTATATTCGCCGAAATGCTTAACCAGCTTGGTTGGTACACGTTCTAATACCTGCGTATACGATATGCTTCCTTTACGTGGAGACACTACCAATATCAGATCGTCTTTTTCGAACTCGCGGGAAAGAATAATAAAGTCTTCCCAGTCGTTGAAAAAAGTATGCTTTGCTTTAACCTGAGAGCGAATTGATTTTTGATATGCAATAATTTCATCAAAAGTTTCCTGAGTTGAATATAAATGAAGCGTTTGATTAAGATTACGGGCCAACCGGTCAATTTTGTGCAACCATGCTTTAAAGCCGAATTCCTTTTCTGAATATGGAGGGCAAAGCACTCTGATTCCTCCGTGTACGTTTAATGCTTTTGTAAAATTACAAATATAAACAGTCTGAACGGTTGCATTTAAAACCTGTTGCATGTGGTTTCCAAAAAGGATATCCAGCGCTTCAGTTTTTTTAGGATTGCCGATTATTACATCTGTAGCCAGCAATTCGCGCGAGACGCGCTTTAAGCCGCTTGCAAAATTTTGATCAATAGTAGTAATAATTTCCACACGTTCGTCATATGCTGCAGCGTACACAATTGCTTTATTAAGCATGGCTTTCGCGTCATATAATTTTTGGTGCACTTCGTCACCTTCATCGTCTACAACAGAAAGACTGAAAATAGGGTAGAGACTGCGGTGGCGTTTGATCATTATAGCAAAGTCGAGCAACTTTCCCATCGAAGATGGTTCCGTAATTGGAAGAAGAATTTTTTCTTCGCTCTTATTTGTTTTGTCATGAGGATGCTCATGTTCTTCCTGCAGGGCTACTTTTTTTCCTGCATTCTCAGTAACAAATGATGCAACCAGGCAAGTGACGAGAATCAGTATAATTGTGCCATTCAGAATATACTCATCAATGATTTGCATTTTATAACCAACCAGAATAATGGCCAATGTAGCTGCGGCGTGCGAGCTGCTGAGCCCGAAAACAAGATTCCGCTGGTCTTTCGAAAAACGCATGATGATTGCTGTAAGCCAGGCTGCAAGCCATTTCCCGAGTATTGCAAAGGCTGTTAATACACCTGCAACGATCAACGTCTGAGGTCCGTTCATTACCACATTCAGATTGATAATCATGCCCACACTGAAAAGAAAAAACGGAATGAAGAGAGAATTCCCTACAAAATCAATCCGGTTCATCAGTGAAGATGTCTGCGGGATAAGTCTGTTTAATGCCAATCCTGCTGCAAAAGCGCCGATGATGGGCTCCAGACCTGCCATCTCTGCAAAGAATGCACAGAAAAATACAATTGCTAAAACAAAAATGTAATGGGAATATTTTTCACCCTCCAACTTTCTGAAAAACCAGCGAGCCAGATTCGGTACAATAAAAACAACAAACGAAAGAAAAATGGCAACCGATATGCCTAGCCTTATAAGAAATTCCTGATCCAGATTTCCTGAGGCAGAACCGACAATCACGGCAAACATAATAAGTACTGTCGTGTCAGTAAAAATGGTACCCCCAACAGTAACAGCTACAGCTTCATTTTTTGAAATGCCTAATTTACTAACGATTGGGTATGCAACCAGGGTGTGTGTTGCAAACATACTTGCTGTGAGAAGACTTGCTTCAAAACCATACCCCAGCAAATAAACGCAAACGGGAAAACCGATCGTAAGAGGAATAGAAAATGTTAAAAAGCCAAATACAAAACTCTTAAAACGGTTCTTGGCAAACACGCGCATATTCAGATCCAGCCCGGCAAGAAACATGATGTAAAGCAAACCAATTGTACTGAACAAATCTACGCCTGCATTTTTTTCGATCAGATTAAAACCATAAGGGCCCACGACCATCCCTGAAATAATAAGTCCGATAATGCCGGGAATTTTTAAGGGACGAAGAAGCAAAGGAGAAAGCAAAATGATCAGCAACACAACCGAGAAAATCAGAACTGAATTTCCGAATGGCGGAGTGAATTGAACTTGTAGCTTTTCCCAGATCTCGTTCATGTTTATCTGTCAGATAAAATATTTACAAAGATATTTATACGCAGATATTCCGAAAAAGTTTTTTGCCCAATGCATAAATTAAAAAACCGGACCTGCGAAGATCCGGTTTTTAAAAAGTTTACTATTTTTTGAATATTAGTTGTGCGTTGCTTTTAGTTGAATACCGCCAAGTTCCCAAGTAGAAACATTTGTTGTGCCGCAAGTATATTTAAATGCAAAATGAACATTGTTTCCGGTAATTGCAGTAATATCAATGTCACCTGAATTCACCAGTGCCCATGCTCCAGTCGAAAGAGTAAGGCCTGTCATTTCTGTCCACACAACACCCGCTGTAGTAGGATCGCCTGAAACATAATTCTGTGAGTAATACACTTTAAACGATCCGTCTCCCGCTACGCCATAGTTCATCATTGTAAAGAAACTGAGTGTTTCACTGTTGTATGAATCAAGGTCAACTGAAGGAGAGATGAGCCAGTCTTCATTAGCATAATAGCTTCCGCCAGCATAACCGCTCATCTTTGCATAGTTGTCTGAGCCAAATGTTCCCTGAGTCCAAATTTCTGCTCCGGTAATACTAAATTGATTGAAAGTTCCTAATGAACCTGCAGTACTGAATGTTTCATCAATAATGAGGCTGGGGGCAGAGCCGGAAAATCCGACGACATCGTTCATGTCGCGAATCACCAACTGGTAGTCTCCATTATAAACGGTAAGTTCACCAACTAAGCTGCCGATTCCCTGAGGTAGTAATGTAGTTGAGAAATTGGAATAGGAACTTGTACGCAGAATAAGTGTGTTTCCATGCACATCTGTGATGGTGCGGCTGGTAGCAGTTTCAAGAGGGTTTACAAAAGGCTGTCCTGCTTCTGGAAAATAAACACTGTCGATGCGAACTAATTTACTCAGACTTGCTGTTGAAAAACCAGGAATGGTAAGTGTTGTAGGAACAGGAGGATTTCCGGGAAGGCTGTCTTTAAAAATGTGTGTGGCAATCATTACACTGGGTATACGTCCGATAGCTCCGTTATAAATATAACCAATCTGAACAAGACCGCCATAATTACCAAGATACAGGCCGGCGCATTTAACAAATACTCTTTGTCCAACGCGAAATTCTGTATACAAATCAGTTTGGTCAATTTTTAATTCTATACCTGCAGTGGCATCCTGAATAACCAGTGTTTTGTAAAGATTGCCAGATTCATCATTAGCTACTACAATACCTTCAATGATCTTGTCGGTTCCGATAGAATCCAGGTTTCCTGAATACGATGCCTTCAGATCGGCAATGGTAGTGTTGGAAGGAAAATCAACTTCGGGAACAACAACAGGTGGAACATCAAAATCTTCTTTGTAGCAACTGCTGAATAAAAGAAGCGCTGCAACAATTGCTGCTCCTGCCATTTGCTTGATTGTGCTTTTCATATGCTTGTTTTTTATTTGTTTGAACAATTATATTTTTACTGATAACATTAGGAAATATGTCCTTCCAAATCCATAATAGTATTTGGGCGGAAACTTATCGACATTCTTTGTAGTAAAGTCAAAGCGGGATTGCTCGTAGCCGCCTGTGATCAGATCCTGGTTATCCAGAATGTTATTCACACTTGCATTCACAGCAATCGTATATTTTTTAATCTTCCACGATTTTCCAACAGATACATCAATGGTATATCCGCCTTCAAGTTCCTGCTGTTGTGTGATAATCGGAATTAAGGGGTCGCCGTATCCTAGGTTTGTGATTGCAAGCTCAGTGCGACGTTCAGGATTGAAATCCAGATAAATTTTATCAAAATAATTAAAGTTCACATTGGCAAACCAGAACTTGGGATGGAAATATTTCAGTCCGGCAGTGGCAGCATTCTGAGGTGAGCCACTGACGAAAAAATTCTTCGCATAAATTAATTCCGTTGTATCATTGTGAAGTCCGTTGTCAAAAGAAATGGTTGCAGTAGGACGTGAAGTGTATACATAATTACCAAGATTGCCGGCAAGCATAAGGCTGAGCGTCTTTGTAATCTTTACTTCGGCGCCTGCTTCAAATCCCTGATGCACTTTGTCGATTCCCTGTAAAGCCATATTGACAAAGGTCAGGTAATCGTCATGATAGAAGGAGCGAAGGTCGGTCTGGTTTTTAAAGAATGTTTCATAAGCAGTAACGCGGGCGTTGACGCGTGTTCCGCGGTAGATATAACTGATATCACCGGAAGCAACATTCTCGCTGGTTAAGTCGCTCAGGAATGCGTTATGGATACGGATTGATTCAAAAGCATTCTGCGCAAAAGGTGCGCGTGTCAGGTAGGCGATGTTGCCCATAACAAAATGACGACCGCTGATTTTGTATGTGATTCCGCCTTTTACACCATAATTAATAAAACTCTTTGTTTCACTTTTTCCAAAAGAATTATCCGGGAAGCGGCCGTTCTTCATGTTTCCTTCGCGCGACATTTGTGTTGCAGAAACATTGGCTCCGAAATAAGCATCAATCTTTTTATAGGAGAAGCTGCTTACGCCCCAGAGTTGCTCTTCATTTACATTCAGGTTATAATCATATCCGATGCGATCTCCAACAACAGCTTTGTAATTGGGATTATTCAAGTCGTTTTGCAATACAGAAGTATTACCTACATAGTCCTGCTCTGCAAACTGATCGATATCCATCCAGTATTCTGCACCCAGAAGATCGTTCACAGTTTTATAATGCATGCCTGTGTATTTCCTGAGCTGCAAACCACCGTTGATGGTGATGTTTTCGTTCATGAAGTAGTTCACATTCGGATGAAGAATCAACTGGAAGTGATTGTTGTTTTGGTCTTCCACAATATAACGTGCCTGTTGTCCGGCTGCATTGGAAAGGTAATTGGCCTGATACAACTTGTCCCAGTTAATCTGACTGACACTTACATTGCTCTGCCATTCGTTCGTTACCATGGTTGCAACCAGGGGGTCGAGCTGATAGCTGGGCAAATATCTGTAATAATCAGGGCGTGGATCAGCCGCATTGTACCAATTGAGAGCGCTGGTTTTGCTCTGTCCCATTGAAACACCAAAGCCCGTATTTACTTTTAATTTTTCACTCACTTTCCAGTGGTGTGATAAGATAGCCATGGGTTCAAACGTGCGTCGTACTTTAGCATTGCGCATTTCACCATTTTGCAGTCCCCAGTTAGGGTTGTAATAATGAGAGCCGTAAAGGTCATATGCTTCCTGCGTAGCAGCAGATGACATGGCGCGTTTGAAAGGCGATCCGAAAGTTACCAGACTGACTGAATGTTTATCATTGATTTGTTTTTCTGCACCGGCAAACCATGCCCATGCATCGTACCAGGTGCCTGCCGTGAAACCTTCCATTGCCCAGCGGTGTGACCCGTTGAAGCTGAATGACCAGCCGTTTGGCATTGTTCCCGTATTCAAAGTATAGGTGAGACGGTTGTCATACGAACGGTTGGAAAGTGAATAAGAAAGCTTATTCATTTTTCTTTGCTGCGATGGACGCGAAGTGAAATTGGTAACACCGCCCACGTTTCCGAAAGAATAAGCGGCAGGCTGTGTGCCCAGACTGTATTCTTTAAAACGTGTTGCGTCGTTTAATCCACCCCAGTCGGAATAGACAGGCCGTCCGCTTTCAGCATCATTCAGAATAACGCCGTTCATCAGAACTGTGTTGTTCTCATTGTCGTAGCCACGGTTTCTGAATCCGCCGGCACCAAAGTTGTAGCCTGCAGAAGTTGTAAACACATCGGATGATGAATGCAAAAGACCGGACACATTCTGTTCGTCTTTGCTGCTTCCAAAATCTGTATCCGTTAAAACAACTTCTGTTAAACCACCATCAGTTTGTTCGCGGTTCAGTTTTACAGCTTCGATTTTCAGGTCGCCTTTCACTTCAACATCCGAAGTGTAGGTTTGGTAACCTTCAGCAACTACCTGCAGTTTGTGTGTTCCCAAAGGAACGGTAAGATTGAAATTTCCATTTGCATCGGTTACTCCAGAGGTTTCTGAAATCTTTACAGTTGCGCCTGCAATTCCATTTCCGCTAAGCGGATCCGTAAAGGTGCCACTCACTTTTCCTGTCTGCGAAAATGCCAAACCGCACCACAGCAGGAAAAAAATTATTGTTATTGTTCTTTTCATGTATTGAACGTTTTTTCAAAAGAGATGACAAAAGTAATCATTAAAGAGAGTTGAAAATTTAACATTGTCAAAATTTAATCTTGAAGCTTTTAGGCAGATATATCTTGTAAGGAAAAGACATGTACCTTTGTAATCCGAACAACAGACTATGAAAAAAAAATCTCACACTTTTATTTTTCCTTTTACTGATTACTGCTGCTGCATTTCCACAGGAAAAAAAATACAAACTGGCATGTATTGCTTTTTATAATGTCGAAAATTTATATGACACTTTAAACGATCCGCAGAAGAATGATGATGAGTTTTTACCCAAAGCAAAAACCAAATGGGGAAAAGAAAGATACGGTACAAAACTGACACATTTATCCGAAGCAATTTCCGGAATCGGGGAAGAGTACTCATTAGGAGGACCTACAATACTGGGGCTTTCAGAAGTTGAAAATGAAAGTGTACTTCAGGATCTGATCAATACACCCAAACTGAAGAATAATAATTACGGCATTGTACATTACGACAGTCCTGATGCGCGCGGTGTGGACGTAGCTTTACTATACAGAAAAAATGCGTTTCAGGTTACAAGCAGTAAATCTGTCAGGCTTTACATTGCAGGAAAACCTGATTTTGCATCCCGCGATCAGCTTGTTGTTTCAGGTGTTCTGGAAGGTGAAAAAATGCATTTTATTGTAAATCACTGGCCATCTCGCCGGGGCGGAGAAAAGAAAAGTTCACCCCTGCGTGAAGCGGCTGCTAAACTTACACGCTCTATTGTTGATTCACTTCTGAAGTTGGATCCGAATGCAAAAATTATGGTAATGGGTGATTTAAATGATGACCCGGTCAATAAAAGTGTTGCTACTTTTTTAAAAACTACGGGAACACAGACAGAGGCTAAAGAATCACTGCTTTTCAACCCCATGTACGACATGCATAAAAAGCTTGGGCTTGGTAGCCTTGCATACAGAGATGCGTGGAACCTGTTTGATCAGATTATTCTTTCTCCGGGACTTCTCGGCACAGATAAAACCAGCTTTACATACCTCAAAGCGTATGTTTTCAACAAGAATTTTTTGGTTCAGAAAGAAGGCTCTTTTGCCGGATATCCATTTCGTACCTATGTGGGTGGCTCATTTCTGGGTGGCTACAGCGACCACTTCCCGGTTTACGTTTACATTGCGAAAGAAAAATAATTGAAGAACAATTTTTTAGCAGTCACTAAATCGTAACTGTTCTTTTGTTTTTGCGTTAAACAGTTTTTAAAACAATCTATGAAGAAACTGATATTTTTCTCCGTTTGTTTTTTGCTTTCCTTTTCCGGCCTTCAGGCACAGAATCAGGTCAGCAATCGCGAAATCATTCTGATCCTTCAGCCTGATTTATCATCCGTTTTATATTACAATACGGTTCGGAACAACGTGCTTCGCAAGCAGCAGTATATTTTCAACAAAGAAAATATTTACTATGTAAATCCGAACGAATACAAATACATTGAGAATTGTAATAACTACAGTGATGCATTTGAATTTTCAGATGTGCCCGGCTATGCAATCCTGCAAAAGATTCCGGCTGATAAAATTAAAATGGATGATCAGAGAATCTATACCTATACCGATGAATATTTCTGGGATAATCCAAGTCGTCCATTTTACGACAACATCGTTTTTGTATTTATTCTTCCAAATAATTATGATTACGTAGAATACAAATGCACGCAACCCGGCGAATGGGTAAAGCGTCAGAATGTAGTTACCTACTTTGGAAAAAAAGTAAACAACCTGAAATTTTCGGTTAAGTTCAAACCCCTGATGCAGGAAACAATTGTTAAAACTGAAAAAGCAGTAAACAATATCATTAAGGATTTCAGTGATATTAAAAACAATGATATTACTGTAAAAGAAGAAGGCGACGGTGTTAAAGTTACATTCAAAGACAACCTGCTT
>JAZDMK010000038.1:0-2219 GCA_043800975.1 Bacteroidota bacterium
TTAGAATTAATTAAAAAATATAGCTGTGGTTCGTGTGAACTTCTTTTTATTCCTGACTGTGGACATGTTCCGCATTTGCAGGCAGGTGATATTGTCAGAAAAAAAACGATCGATTTTTTAAAAAATTGTATTCAATAAAAAAGCAGGAATCCTTTCGAATTCCTGCCGGGCCTGCTGGAAAAATTTCAGCGCATGCTGAAAGGAATGATTAATCCTTTGTAATTTATAGTTGCTTTGTTATCACAGTTTCCGCTTCCATAATCAACACTGAATGTAATATTTTCATCGGAGGTGATTTCAACACTGCCGCTCTGAATCCACTGACAGTCGAGTGCACAGCGCATGGCTTTTGTAGTTTTCCCTGAATAAGATTTCCCTTTGATATCAGTTCCATAAGCGATCCCGTCTACCATGTAAACATCATCCTGCCATTCCAGTCCTTCGGTGCTTTCACCTTCGATCCATTCATGTGTGCTTGTGGAATTCCAGGTGGCACTTCCTTCATCATTTGTGAAGCGCGCTGCAACGACTTCCACTTTATAAACAAGATTCCTTCCGTATTGCGCATTATTACGTCCCTGATTTGTTATTCTTTCAGTTCCTTCCACAAAAACATCATTTTCAAAATAGTCTTGCAGTGTAATTGTTATGACAGCGCCTTCTTCACGGTATGGACCTGAAAAAAAACCCGTGATTTTACCACGGCGGTTTTTTCCATCTGTGCAGAGGCAATTGGATGAACCATAATCCAGAACTACAGTTTTGGGCCATATATCGGTTCCTTCAGGTGTAATTGAAACCGATACACATTCACTTAATGACTTTGTATTCCCGACTTTAAAACCAGACTGAGATGATTCATTATACACTTTATCCATCTGATGAAGCACATCATTAAAAAGAACCTGAGCAGACGACTGATCCTGACCCGAACGATGATCGTTATTGTTCTTGCTTTCGTCTTTTTTACATCCTGTAATACTAAGGCTGGATACTGCGATCATGATAACGACTTTTCTGAGAATAACTGAGCTTTTCATTTTTTTTGTTTTTAAATGGTTTTCGATGGTAATACACTCAAAATTGTTTTTACCCTGATATCTTTTTTTTATTTTTTTTTTAAATGAAAAGTTCTATTTTTAACCCTTATAAAATTCGTCTGTTAACTAAAAAACAAATAGCCATGAACTTTGAATTTTCCGAAGAACAACTGATGATCCAGAAAGCTGCCAAAGATTATGCACAGCGTGAACTTTTGCAGGATGTCCTTGAAAGGGACGAAAAAAGTATCTTTCCCACAAAGCACATTAAAAATTTAGCCGAACTGGGTTTTATGGGTATGCTTGTCGATACAAAGTATGACGGTGGGGGCATGGATACTATTTCTTATGTTCTGGCTATGGAAGAAATCTCAAAAATTGATTCTTCTGTTGCGGTTGTTATGTCGGTGCAAAATTCTCTGGTTTGTTGGGGAATTGAAACTTACGGTACTGAAGAACAAAAAGAAAAATATTTAAAACCACTGGCACGCGGTGAACACATTGGTGCCTTTTTACTGAGTGAGCCGGAAGCCGGATCAGATGCTACTTCACAGCGTACAACAGCTGTTGATATGGGCGATTATTATCTGGTGAACGGAACCAAAAACTGGATCACAAGCGCAAATAGTGCAACTACATATCTTGTAATTGCCCAAACCTACCCTGAAAAAAAACACAAAGGCATTAATGCATTAATTGTTGAAAAAAATTCACCGGGAATAACTTTGGGACCGCATGAAAATAAAATGGGTATGCGCAGTTCGGATACGCATTCCGTGATGTTCTCTGATGTGAAAGTCCCAAAAGCAAATCGAATTGGTGAAGACGGATTCGGCTTTTCATTTGCTATGAAAACACTGGATGGCGGACGCATTGGTATCGCTTCACAGGCGTTAGGTATTGCAGCTGGTGCTTTGGAAAGAGCTATTCAATATTCAAAAGAAAGAAAAGCATTTGGTACAGAAATCTGCAACCACCAGGCGATTGCATTCAAACTGGCAGATATGGCAACACGCATTGAAGCTGCCCGCTTCTTCTGCCTGAAATCAGCATGGCTGAAAGACCAACATCTTCCTTATGGAACAATGAGTGCGATGGCAAAATATTATTGCGCTGAAACAGCCATGTACGTTACAACAGAAGCAGTTCAAATTCACGGTGGCTATGGCTACGTAAAGG
>JAZDMK010000087.1:0-12135 GCA_043800975.1 Bacteroidota bacterium
TTTTTCTTTTTTGTAAAATACCATATTCCAATGCAGCCTAAAAGGAAGAGTGCAACTGAAATTATTTCGGCTTGTGTTATCAGACGCCCTGAAATATTATAGGTTGTATTCACACGAATCTGTTCGATGAAGAAGCGTTCAATCCCATTAAAAACAAGGTAGATTGAAAACATCAATCCGGGGGTTTTAATTCTTTTTCTTGAAAACCAAAGGCCAGCGAAAATTAAAAGGCACATGAATGTTTCATAAACAGGCGTAGGATACACAGGCTGGGCAAGCATCATACAATGTTTACCTTCACATCCGGGAATGGGAATTCCTTCATTCAATACATTATGCGGATAATTGAACGACCACATCCAGTCAGGCAGGAACGCAAGCCAGTCAGGCTTTGCAGCGACATTCACAATTCCCCAGTCGCCATCACCAGCAAGCTGACAGCCGATACGTCCAATTCCGTATGCGAGGATAAGTGCAGGAGCAGCCGCATCAATCATATGACGCCAGTCAACATTTTTCTTTTTTCCATAATACAAGACCGCAATTGCAGCAAAAATTAGCCCTCCATAAAAAGTTAAACCACTAAATGAAAGCAGAGCATCAACAGGATCTCTCATCAATTCATCCAGATTTTCCAAATTATGAAAAAGTTTAGCACCTAAAATTCCAAAACCGGCAGCAATCAATACAATGTTACCCGTTATGTCTTGTGGTAGGACCGTTTCTTCTTTCCATTCCGGCACTTTTAATCTGGCTTTTTCTTTTTCACGGTAGCGCATGTATGCTGCCACGCCACCAACTATAAGTCCACCAAAAAGGTGCCCTTGCATTGAAAGAACATAATCCTGGGGGTTATCTGAAAACAAATCATAATCAACAATTCCACCCACTAATTTAAAGCCGACAACAAACCAAAAAAGGCCTGATAAAATCATTTCTGTAGGCTTGGCAGGCGTTCCCACCAATACTTTGCGTGTAGTAGCAGGAATAAGGCCTTCCTGATGTTTTCTTTTTAATTCGAGGTATAAAATGATAGCAGCAAAAATAAAGGCAACGGCCATCATAAAACCAAAACTTTGAATGGGCAATGGAATCATTACGCCAAACCAATCATAAAGAAGATCGCTGATTGTAGGATACATATTTTTTTTTTGCAAAAGTAAGAAAAAGCATTTATCTTTGGCTAGTCTAAGATATTTAGATTATTAAAACGATTTACCTATTTAAATTGTTTCTAAATTAACACATCTATGTATTTCGATATTTTAATTTATTATTTTTGTCTCATAATTTAAAACAATGTTACTATGAAAAGAACAGTATTTACATTATTTATGCTAGGAATCTTTTCGATTTCCTTTGCACAGATTCCCAAATCTCAACGCATGGTGCTGCTCGAAGAAGGCACGGGTGCATCCTGTCCTTACTGCGCGCAGTATAATCCTGCATTAAACGCATTGATCGATGCCAACCCTACAAAAGTAATTGCTATCAAGTATCAGGAGTACACTCCCGATCCAATGTCAACTCCAGATGGCGTATATCGTATGGGTTCCTCTTTTTACAACTGTACCGGTTACCCTCACGTATACCTGGATGGTTTATACTGGAATGATCACCCAGCTAGTTTAACACAAGGAATTATCGATACCCGTTATGCAATTAGCTCCCCTTTTACGATTGCAATATCACATTCTTTTTCACTTGATCTTGACTCCATTTTTATTTCGATGACAATTACAGCTACTGAGCCAGTTACTCTTACTGGTCCTGTAAAAGCGCATGTTGTAATAAACGAAGAATGGATTCATTTTGCTACTGCCCCAGGATCAAACGGTGAAACTGATTTTTTTGATGTTTTGCGCAAAATGCTTCCAGACTACAACGGCACAGCAATGGCCACATCATGGACTACGGGACAAACACAGACAATCACTTTAAACAGACCAGTACCAACAAATGTTTATAGCATTTCACAGGTTGGTGTAGTTGGATTTATTCAGGATAACAGTAATAAATATATTATTCAGGCGGGCTATAGTGCTGCCCTGCCACAACCTCTTGATGCCGGTATCACAGGTGTAACTGGAGTACCTACCATGCAATGCAATCTGAACCCATTCACAACTACAGCTACTCTTAAAAATTTCGGGACTACTACTTTAACATCCTGTACTATTAATTATAAAATTGATGGTGGAGCTGCTCAAACTCAGGCTTGGACAGGTTCTTTGGCTCAAAATGCTACTACAACTGTTACATTACCTTCTATAACTCCAACAACAGGCGGACATACACTTGCCGTTTACACAACACTGCCTAACGGATCAACCGATGGTAATGCAATGAATGACCAGGCAACTGCAGCTTACACTGCTCTTGGTGCAGTTATGACTCCTCCAGTTACTCAGGATTTTACTTCAACTACATTCCCTCCAACCAACTGGGTTAAGATTGATGTAGGTGGTGATGCCAAAAACTGGGCACGTCTGACAGCTGGTCATACTGCTGCTGGTTCTGCATATATCAACTGGTATAACATTTCGAGTGGTCAGATTGATGATATGATGACTAACCCGATTGATCTGAGCACAGCAACAACGGCTACATTAACTTTCTGGGTTGCTTATCGCCAGTACAGTTCTGAAAATGACAAACTTCAAGTTGATGTCTCGAACAACTGTGGTTCTTCATGGACTAACAAATGGCAAAAATCAGGTGCAACTCTGAAAACGGGTGCAGCTGTAACTTCAAACTGGACTGCACCAACTGCAGCAGAATGGAGACAGGAAACTGTAGATTTTGCATCTGTAGTTGGCCAGAGCGGTGTTCTTGCACGTTTCCGGGCAACCAGTGCATATGGTAACAACTGTTTTGTTGATGATATCAACCTCACAGTTACTACAAGCATTGATGAAAACACATCATTGATCTCAAATTACACTGTTTACCCTAACCCATTCAGCAACGCAACCACATTGAATTTCACACTTGCAAAACAAGATGAAATCAGAGTTTCTGTATATAATGAACAGGGGCAGCTTGTTTTCAATCAGGCACAAACTCTTCCTGCAGGCAGTCACGTAATGCCTATCAATGCTCAGGACTGGGCTTCCGGATTATATCAGATTACCGTTACTACCAGCGAAAAATCTGTTTCCAAAAAAGTTGTTCTTAACAAATAAGAATAATTTATTTTCATAAAAAAAACAGCAATCAATGATTGCTGTTTTTTTTTGCTTTGTTCTAAGTTCACTTATCAAAAAGAACTATTTGATATTTCCTTCCAGAGTTAATGTGAATGACTGCTGATAAGGATCATTACAAATTACATGAATCACTTTGCTTTGCCAGCCGCTTCTACCTCGTGTACTGAATTCTGCAGAAATTTTTCCACTTTCGCCCGGAAGAATTTCATTTTTCTCAACAAAAGGGACAGTGCAACCACAAGATGCTTTTACCTTACGTAAAATCAAAACAGATTTACCTGTATTTGAAATAATAAAATCATGCTTTACAACATCCCCAACCGTTACAGAACCAAAATTAAAAGTAGCGGAATCTACTTTACACTGAGCAGCATTAGCACGCTGTTCAGGTGTTAATAAAGTAAAATCCTCAGTGATATTGGCAACTAAAGAAAAATACTTAATTGGGCTTAACGTATCATCTGTTTTAATTTCAATTTTATCCTGAACCAATCCCCAGTCATTCTTCTTCGCAGCTGAATAAGTAATAATTATCAAACCGCTTTTGTGTGTTTTCATTTTTTTGGGAAAAGCAATTTTTGTTACTGTTTCCGGAATATAACCAGCAGAGAGATGCATCGTTTTTTTCCAGTTATTGTATAGAAAGATTGTATCCGTAACCACAGCTGTGTTATAAATTTCGCTGAAATTTATCAAATTGCCAGTAGATCTTAAATTACCACTTGCTGAAGGGAATTTCTGATAGGGCCCTGCATTTTTTGAATTAACAATACCTGTTATGACCATTACGGTTTCGAACGGAATTGTATTAGCATACACTACCATTGACAAACTGAATTTTCCGGTCATTCCTTTAGGATTGAAAGTAACGGCAAGCGATCCATTGCTTCCGGGCGGGACGGTTTTACTATAAGCAAAATTAAGCGCCATGCTGGAGGGTTTGATATACGTGATCTTTAAAGTATCTTTACCAATATTTTTAAAAGGGAAACTCACATTGACAACTCCCTTTTCTTCACGGACCTCACCTATGTCTTTTGACATCTGCTCGAACTGAAAGGAAGCTTTGTTTTGGGCAGTTGCAGGTAAAGCAATCATTACAATACCTATCACTATTAAAATCTGTTTATTAATTTTCATATCACAAAGATAAACACAAATAAAATTAAGCGGAATGGTTTTCAGGTTTTTCATTAAAATTTAAGTAAGCAATAAAAACAACCTCAGTATTTTTCGAAATCATTTTTATCTTTGCACCTCTTATGAATGAATGTAAACAACAACAAAACAATTCCAGAAAGCGGATAAGACTTCTTATTTTTCTTTCAGCACTGCTTCCTGTCTTTGTTATTCTGTATGCAACCAAATCAGCTGACAAATCTTCTGTCGCTATTGAAAAGAAAGGGTTTCAGAAAAAAATATTTATTCAGGGAAACGACACTTTGCGATATCAGTTTTTTGTTCCTAAAGCAACCGACAGCATGGCAAAACTTCCCCTGATCCTTTTCCTGCATGGAGCAGGAGAGCGTGGGAACGACAACGAAGCCCAAGCATTTCATGCGAAAAAGTTTTTCGGCTCTGCTGAATTTCAGGCAAAACATCCTTGCTTTGTTATGGCCCCGCAATGCCCAGTTAAAAAACGTTGGGCAGAAATTGACTGGTCTTTACCAAAAAACAGTCAGCCGCCCCTTTTATCTACGCCGCTTTCTCTTACCCTTACTGCTCTAAGGAGTATCTGTAAAGAATTCAATATTGATACGAACCGTCTTTACATTACCGGTCTTTCGATGGGAGGATTCGGAACCTGGGATGCGATCACACGTTACCCATCGCTCTTTGCAGCTGCTGTTCCCGTATGCGGCGGTGGCGATGAAACCAAAGCAATCCTTATCAAAGATCATCCAGTATGGGCTTTTCACGGTGACAAAGACAAAGCAGTCATGGTGCAGCGTTCGCGCAATATGATTGAGGCCATTCGCAATGCAGGCGGAAATCCAAAGTACACTGAATATCCGGGTGTTGGCCATAATTGCTGGGATCAGGCATATAGTACTTCAGAAATGATTGAATGGCTGTTTTTGCAAAACAAAAAGAAGAAATGAAGAATCCCGTTTTAAAATATGTACTGATTATCTTTTTACCTCTTGTTGTTTTGGGCATTTATTCTTTTGTTGCCAATCCATTTAACATCTTTGGCGTGCCTGTTAAACAAACTCCAATTAAAGACTTCATGGTTTATGCCAAAGCACCGCGCATTGTACATTCAGCCATTTTTGCACTTGCACCTGAAATTAAAGATACAACGAAAGCCATAGATACCAGCAGCCAACGCATTTTGTTTTTCGGCGATTCGATGCTTGAAGGACTGATGGTCCGGCTGAATGATTATTGTGCAAAAAATAATCATGATATGAAACCAATAATCTGGTATAGTTCATCAACAAAAGTATGGGGCGAATGCGATACGTTAACCCATTTCATCAAACAATACAAACCCACCTATATTTTTATTTGCCTTGGTTCCAATGAACTTTTTATTAAAGATATTATTGAGGAGCGGGATCCTTTTGTAAAACATTTATTAAAGGAAATTGATACGATTCCCTATGTATGGATTGGACCGCCTAACTGGAAAGACGACACCGGCATCAATGAATTAATTGAATCGAATGTGGGACGAAAACGATATTATCCTTCCAAAAATCTGACATACGATCGCGGTAAAGACGGCGCCCACCCTACCCGCGCTTCTGCCATTAAATGGATGGATAGTGTTGCTGTATGGATCGAAAAGAAAAGCATGGATCCTATCCGTCTTACTTTCCCGGGAAAAGTGAAAGCAAAAAAATCGACCAATGCGATATTGCTTCAGCCACCTAAAAATTAATTTTAATGAGCAATTTCTGGCATAACTTACTTGAGCTTCTTTCGTATGACCCTAAGTATCCGATGTTGTTTAACAGTGGTGCCTTTTTTATTCTGTTCACTGTTTTTTTACTTATCTATTCTTTCCTTTCCAAAAACAGGACCGTTCGAACAGCTTACATTATTGCTTTTAGTCTTTATTTTTATTACAAAGCCAGTGGCTGGTATTTATTAATCCTTTGGCTTTCCATTGTTGTTGCTTGGTGGCTGGCCTTGCTTATTGAACGTACCGAATCGAAAAAACGAAAACGTTTGTATCTTATTTTGGCAATTGTTTTCAGTATTGCACTTCTTGTATTTTTCAAATACACCGATTTCTTTTTACAGAATATTGGAATAATTACCGGAACCACCTTTGATAAGCTGGATTTGTTTTTACCGATTGGAATTTCCTTTTTCACTTTTCAAACGTTAAGTTATCTGATCGATGTACATCGCGGAGAAATCAAAGCATCGAAAAATTTTCTGGACTACGGTTTTTACATGTCTTTCTTTCCGCATCTTGTTGCAGGCCCCATTGTAAGAGCACGCTTTTTCCTTCCTCAACTTCAGAAACCTTTACAGCTGAATCAGGATGATATGGCTGCAGGATTGTGGCTTATCATTCGCGGACTTGTAAAAAAAGCAATCATTGCAGATTATCTTGCGCAGTATAATGACTTAGTATTTGCATCACCATCTAGTTATTCAGGATTTGAAGTAATGATGGCAATCTATGGATACACACTTCAGATTTTCTGTGATTTTTCAGGATATTCCGACATGGCAATCGGTATTGCAAAACTGATGGGTTATCAGCTGGGTGATAATTTTAATTCACCCTACAAAGCAGGAAACATCACTGAATTCTGGCGAAGGTGGCATATTTCTCTTACTTCGTGGTTTCGCGATTATTTATTTTTCCCACTCGCATTACGCAGGAAAAATCCGTCGCAATTGTATATGCATGCCTGTCTCATTTTTGTATTTCTAGTATCAGGTTTGTGGCATGGTCCTGCCTGGAAATTTGTTTTCTGGGGCGGCATGCATGGTGTAGGTTTAGCCTTGCATAAGTTATACACCCGCGTTTCGAGAAAAAGAAAAATTCATTTTCCGTTTGGTAAAGTTCTCAGTTGGTTGCTTACTTTTCACTTTGTTGTATTCCTTTGGGTTTTCTTCCGCGCATCCGGATTTCATGCAGCCTGGGGAATGATCACTTCGGTATTCACCGATATGGACTGGGCTTATTTTACACCCTTTGTTGAAGTGCGCAGCCTTTGGATAACATTGTTCCTGCTCGGCTTCCTCACGCACTTTACACCGGATAAATGGAATATAAAAATAAATGCATTTTTCATCCGCCTTCCATGGCCTGTGAAAGCATTGATTTTACTGCTCGCTATTCAGTTCACCGTTCAGCTGATGAGTGCTGATGTTCAACCTTTCATTTATTTCCAATTCTGAAATTATGCAACAGAACGATTTGATTCCTCCTGTGCTTGCACGTTTCTACGATGTTATTTATGAATCGATCCGTCATGAAACGGATTCCAATTTTTATTTAAAGAAAATTAAAGAAGCAGGAGGCCCTGTTCTGGAAACGGGAAGTGGCACGGGTCGGTTCTTTCGCAATGCATTAAAAACCGGAGCCGATATTTATGGGATCGATGTCAGCGAAAATATGCTGGAAGTATTAAAACAAAATCTTGCTCCCGAAGAACATTTTCGAATTTCCTGTCAGGACATTTGCACGTTTTCATTTCAAAATAAATTTAAACTTATCATTGCTCCTTTTCGTGTGATGATGCATGTTACAAAACCTTATCAGCAGTTACAAGCTTTGAATAATGTTGCAAAACATCTGGATGAAGACGGCATTTTTATATTTGACACATTTGTTCCTTCTCTCTCAATTATGCTCAATGGTTTACCACCAACTGTTGATTTTGAAGGTGAATATGCACCCGGATGCAAACTTCGCAGAACCTCCTCTGCTCAAGCTGACCTTGTTGATCAATTAACACATATTAAAATGCAATTCGACTGGGAAGAGAACAATCAGTGGCATACTGATACCTGGAAGACTGATTTGTATTTTTATTTCCGTACCGAACTGGAACATCTAATCGAAAGAAGCGATCTTGTGCTTGAAAAATTTTATGGTACATTTGATGAAACACCTCTTAATAAAGAATCAAAAGAATTTCTCCTGATTTGTAAAAAAAGATTTACATGAAAAAAATATTTTTTATTTCCATATTAATCCTGACCGTTTTTTCATCCTGTAATTTATTTACAGGAAAGCGTGGAAAGATTGCCATCACTGCGATGGAAGCCATTCAGGAAAATCGTATTGATGAGACAGTTCAATATTTCGATATGAAATATGATCCCAAAGTTAATTCTGATTCATTTAAACTTGGTTTACGCTTTTTTAGGAACAACCTTCTTTCCAGCTTTGGTACAGGATTAATTTTCACTTACGTTCAGACAGTTCCTGAAGGTGTCATGAACAACGTAAAATCGAAAGATTTTGCAACTAGTTTTGTGCAATTTGAAAACGCAAAATATTTTGGATATGTACGTGTTGTTTTTCTGAAGAAGACTGACAAAATTGTTAACATAAACATTCACGACACCATAAGCACAAAGCCTGATATGAGCCGCTTCTGGTATCACCTGGCTGCACCCATTCTGATTGTTATATTTAATTTGTACGTATTGTTTTTATTGTACAAAAGTAAAATCAAACTAAAATGGATTGCGATGCTAGTTGTTGTATTATTTAATTTTCCAGCTTTACAATTCACTGCTTTGGGACAATATCAAATTGTGTTGCGTGATGAGTTTCTGATGGGTTTCGGATTGAACATGGCCGGTTATGAATATAGTACCATTGCAGCAGGTGTTCCGTTGGGCGGTTTGATAATGCTGGCTTTTCTGTCTTTCAGAAAAAAATAATACGAATAATTTTTTATCATTTTTGTTTCTGTAATTATTAAAAAAGATTTGTAAATTTGGTTTTATTAAGTCCTCAATAAACCAAATCACATGAAAAAAAACTTACTCCTTTTCACTGCATTAGCACTCGTATTAACAACTAGCGTTTCAAATGCACAGCTTATCAATCCGGGATTCGAAACCTGGACCAATGACTTGCTTGTTCCAACAGCCATGAATCCCAATAGTGGCAATGGCATTACTGGCTGGTGGGATTATAATTTTTTTAATAATTCCATGTTGGGAAGCAGCCCGGTTTCAGTTACGCGCTGTTCCGACACTGTGCATTCAGGAAGCTATTCTGTTCGTCTCGAAACAAAAGTGTACACGCCAACTTCATGGAACATCTATAAAAGCTGGGGTATCCCGTTTATTGGTCATGAATACAATGACACACTCGGAATTTTATTTGACGGAAATGTAAATGCAACAAGTGTTGTATTCAGGCCTGGCATACCCTGTACAGAAAAATTAACGCAGTTCAAATTTTGGTATCAATACAAACCTGTTGGTGGTGATACAGCAGAATGCCGTGTAGAACTCGTAAAGTTAAAAACTCCGGTTGCAGGTGGTTGGTTTAAATCAAATGTTGCAACCGGCGGTTCCGGCTGGCAGCAGGCTACGATTGATTTTACGTATGTCAGTGCTGCAACACCGGATACGCTTTGGATATTATTCAGTTCATCCTCGCTCGACAGCAAACCCAAAGCGGGTAGTGTAATGTGGATTGATGATGCCAGCGTGACGCTTCCTATTGGCATTGAAGAAATGCTCGGAGAAGATAACAACGTTGAAATATTCCCCAACCCTTCCATTGAAAATTTCTTCACAGTAAAATCATCCGATCCTATAGATGTCATTGAAATTTTTGATGCACTGGGTCAGAAAATAAAAGAAGATAATGTAAACAAACTTCTTGAGACGAATATTGCCACGAATGAATTTAAAACAGGAATTTATTATCTAAAAATACACAGCGGAGATAAAATTCATTCGAAGAAAATTGTGATCCAGTAATAATATCCTGATTCGATTTTTGATTTTTAGTAATATGTACTTTTATTACGACAATTGCGGTGCTAAAGAAAAATAGCAGTAATTTGCAACGTTGTTTGAATAAACACTGACAATCACTCATTGCATGAAAACCCTTAGCGGGAAAGCGAAACCGGATGGTCGTATTAAATTAAAAGTACAAAGAATCATTGTCCTTTTTTCTGTATTAATTTTTGCAGGAAAACTGATTGCCTATTTTTTAACAAATTCGGTTGGAATTCTCACCGATGCATTAGAAAGCACGGTCAATGTTATTACTGGTTTTATCAGTCTATACAGTATTTTTATTTCAATTAAACCCAAAGACAGAAACCATCCTTTCGGACATGGCAAAGCAGAATTTTTATCCGCATCACTGGAAGGAATATTAATAATCATCGCAGGCTTAATAATAATTTTTGAAGCGATCAAACGATTGTTCGAACCTTCCGTAATTGGACAGTTGGACATTGGTATCCTAATCGTGGCAGGAGCTGGCGCATTAAATTATGCTGTTGGATGGTACAGTATTTTCGTTGGAAGGAAAAACAATTCAATCGCTTTGGTTTCCGGAGGCAAGCATTTGCAATCGGATACTTACTCTTCAATTGGACTTGTCGTCGGTTTAATTTTACTTTACTATACTGAAATTGCCTGGCTCGACAGTGCTATTGCTTTGTTGTTTGGCGCTATCATTATTATTACCGGTTATAAAATTTTAAAAGTAACGACATCTAATTTAACGGATGAAGCCGATTTTAAAATAATCGGTGAAATTTCTGATTTACTGAAAAAGAATAGAACAGATGACTGGATTGATGTTCATAATTTAAAGTTAGTTAAATACGGAAGCTCTTACCATATCACTTGTTGCCTTGTATTGCCATGGTACTGGAACATTGCACAGTCGCATGATGAAGGGGATAAATTAAAGAATGTCTTGACCAATCATTTTTCAGGAGAAATTGTTTTTGGTATTCACACAGATCCTTGCTATCCCTATTTCTGTGAATACTGCAGAAAGAAGAATTGTGTTGAAAGGAAAAAAGATTTTTCTATAGAAATCGAATGGAGCACGGATAACATCATTAAAGAAAAAATCTGTGAACTTCAGAGTTCGAAAGCTGAAGATAACCCATCTCTTTAATCAGCCGACCCGCATCCTCCTCTTCGAAAAAGCCCAAATTATTCAAAAATTAATTGGGATAATAATTTAACTATCTTTATGAGCTAATAATGAGGAGGAAATGTATGAACCCAAAAATTAAAACTATTTTCATCTTTCTAACATTAATAGTTGCAAACACACAGTTACATGCACAACAATCTACTCTTCCATCCGGTGGTGAAGCTACAGGAACGGGTGGCACTGTCAGCTATTCCATCGGGCAGGCAGCATACATTACCAATACGGGAGTAAACGGATCTGTTGCCGAAGGTGTTCAACAACCCTATGAAATATCTGTTATCACTGGTATTGAACAAACTAATATTCATCTATCTGCTTTCGTTTATCCCAATCCGGTAATTGACAAACTGGTTTTAAACATGAAAGATAATTCTTTCTCAGGGCTGATTTATCAACTGCTTGATGCTAACGGCAAACTTATCCTGATGAAGGAAATTACTGAAACTGAAACTACAATTCCAACACATCAACTCACAGCCGGCGCATACTTTTTGAAAATCATGCGCAGCGAAAAAGAAATAAAATCATTCAAGATTATTAAAAACAAATAGTATGAAAAAATTATTACTGTTTCTCGTCGGAATCATTGTAGCCGGAAGTCTGTCTGCACAGACTCCGCAAAAGATGACATACCAGGCTGTGGTAAGAGACGCCTCAAACCAGCTTGTGACCAATTCTCCGGTCGGGATGCAGATTAGCATTCTGCAGGGATCACCTACCGGAACTTTAGTTTATCAGGAAACATTAACCCCATCAACCAACGCAAACGGATTAGTAACTGTTGAAATTGGCGGTGGC
>JAZDMK010000130.1:0-2347 GCA_043800975.1 Bacteroidota bacterium
TGGGCCGGCGAAATTGGTCCTGAAGAATGGACCGTAGTAGGCTCCGGCGATGGAATGTACTGCAAAGTTGATAAGGAAACGGGTCGTTGGATTTATTCAACAGGACAGTTCGGACAACAGCTGGTACTGGATGCATGGACAGGTAAAGCAACCCGTATCATGCCTCAGGCAGCTAAAGATAAACCAACATATCGCTATACCTGGACTACCCCGCTTTTGCTATCACCACACAATTCTTCAATTATCTATACCGCTGCGCAAATGATGCTTCGCTCGGTAAACCAGGGCAAAACATGGGAAGAGATCAGTCCCGACCTTACAACCGACGATCCTGTAAAGCAGAACGGACGAGGGCATATTAAATACTGTACTATCACTACTTTCGATGAATCGCCTATAAAACCAGGAATTCTGTGGGCCGGTACTGATGACGGGAAAGTGCATGTAACGCTTGATAATGGTGCATCATGGACCGATTGTACACCGGCTCTTTTAGCCGCTGATTGCCCTGACGGTTTCTGGACCACACGGATTGTAGCTTCGGCGCATGATAAGGCTGTTGCATTTGTTTGCCTGTCGGGTTACTCTAAAGATGATTTCAGAAGTTTGCTTTTTAAAACAACCGACAACGGGAAAACATGGGGAAAAATTACCGGTAACCTTCCAGAGCAGTCTATTAACGTAATAACTGAAGATACTGAAAACAAAAACCTTCTTTTCGTCGGAACCGACGGTGGTCTGTATGTTACTGTTAACAGTGGAAAAGAATGGGTTAAATTTGATCAGATTCCAGCCGTTCCGGTGAAGGACATCGCCATACATCCCCGCGAAAATGATCTGATAGTAGCAACTTACGGTCGTGGGGTTTATATCGCCAATATTTTGCCGCTCAAACAGATTAGCGATACTATCTTCGCAAGCCATGCTGTATTGTTTCCTGTAAAGAGTAAACCATTAAAAAATTATTCAGAAGCTGCCAGGCTTGGAAACCGTCGTTTGATGGGCGATACTAATCCTTTTACACCTAATGAACCTAACGCTTTCGAAATTTACTTTTATGTAAACCCTGATCAATTTATTGCGCCAAAGAAACAGCAATTGTTACTGCCAATCCTCGAAATCAGGAACGAAACTGACAAGCTCTTGAAATCTTTCCAGGTAAAAGAATCGGGATTCGGTAAAGCGATATTTCCGTTCAGAGGTCTGCAAACAGGCAAATATTCAATTGTTCTGAAATCAAATGGAAAGGAATATAAGCAAACGGCAGTCATTAAAGAATCCTGGCAATGGCCTGTAGGAAATTTTAATATGCAAAAGCTGTAAACTGCCAATTACAAAAATTGCCATCGGAAAATATGCAGTTAGTTCCAGTGAGGTCCTCCTGTTTTTAGGGCAGTTCTAAAAAAAGAGTTTTTCCTGCATAATAATTTGATTGTACAAAAAAAATATTATCTTGCACTAGAATTAATAAGTGTAAAAACAACGCTTATTAATTGTATAAAACATCTGGAATAATTATTATAATTTGAAAAGCAAGACCTAAATATTCACCTAACCAAAACCTAAGTTAAAATGAAAAAAATGAATGGGTTTAATTGTAAAAGGTCAGTAATTGACAATTTAAGAAATGATAACCAAGACTAACTAAAAATCTCGAGAAATGAAACCTGAGTTTTTTAAAAAATTATTACTGTTTACAGCTTTCGCGACTATGTTGCTTATTCCAGTAAGTGTAAGCGGCCAGGTCAAGACTGTTACAGGAACTATTTATGATGAATCCGGCGGAACCCTGCCGGGAGTCACAATTGCAATAGTTGGGACAACAAGGGGTATTACTACTGACATCAATGGTAAATTCACTATCAGTGCCAATCCGGGAGAAGTTATTCAAATCTCTTTCGTTGGAATGGTAACACAGAGTTTAACTGTCGGGGATCAAATGAAAGATCTGCGAATTGTATTAAAAACAGACATTTCTGAAATTTCTGAAGTCGTTGTAATAGGATATGGTACACAGAAGAAAGAAACTGTTGTAGGTGCCGTGACGCAAGTCAGTGGAGAAAAACTGCGTAATTTAAAAATGGGAGGCAGTATTGAAAACGCACTGCAGGGCAACCTGCCCGGAATGGTTGTGTTGATGCAGGATGCAACACCTGGTGAAGAAGCAGGATCAATTACAATGCAGATCAGGGGAGGAGCATCAATGGGAAACAACACTCCTCTTATTTTGGTTGACGGGGTTGAGCGTTCTTTTTCCAACATGGACCCGAATGAAATTGCTTCAATTTCAATCCTCAAAGATGCTTCTGCTACAGCAGTTTATGGTGTAAAAGGAGCTAACGGGGTT
>JAZDMK010000135.1:0-2232 GCA_043800975.1 Bacteroidota bacterium
GCAGTGAAGCCAACCATTCCTTTTTCAACGATAAAGCCACGGACAATTTTTTCTTCATCTTTTGCCCACACAATAGCTATATCTGAAATAGTTGAATTTGTGATCCATGTCTTCGAGCCATTTAATAAAAAATGATCGCCCTTATCTTTTACGTTCGTTATCATGCTTCCGGGATCTGATCCGTGATTGGGCTCTGTTAATCCAAAGCAGCCTATCATCTCACCACTTGCAAGCTTTGGCAAATATTTTCTTTTCTGTTCTTCAGTACCAAATGCATAGATCGGATACATAACAAGTGAAGACTGAACGGAAACCATAGAACGGATTCCTGAATCGCCACGTTCCAGCTCCTGCATTATAATGCCGTATGAAATATAATCCATGCCGGCGCCACCATACTCCTGTGGAATAAAAGGTCCGAAAGCCCCCAACTCACCCAGTTCTTTTACTAAATGTAAGGGGAATGTAGCCTTTTCATAATGTTCTTCAATGACTGGTTTTAACGAGCGGTTAACCCAGTCGCGAATGGTACCGCGAATAATCTTGTGTTCTGCAGTTAATAAATCATCAACAAGAAAATAATCCGGCGAATTGTATTGTGAGCTTTGTGTCATTTATCAATGAATTTTACAAATGTAAAGTTATCAAATATATTTGTGTAAGAGAATTGCTCTTGTTATTTCTTGTCAAAATAGTACTTTTGGGTTGTCAAGAAAAAAATCATTTTATGAAATACATTATAATATTAGGAGACGGAATGGCTGATGAGCCGATTGAGAAGCTAGGAAATAAAACACCATTAATGTTTGCTAACACCCCGAATATTAATGCATTGTGCGCAATGGGTAGAACCGGAAGTCTGGTGACAGTTCCTTCGGATATGCCACCGGGAAGCGAGATTGCAAATCTTTCCGTTTTGGGCTATGATGTTAAAAAAGTTTTTCAGGGCAGAGGAGTGCTGGAGGCAGCAAGCCTTGGCGTTGAATTGAATGATTCCGATCTTGCTTTACGCTGTAATTTAATTTGCATTGAAAATGAAAAAATTAAAAATCATTCTTCAGGGCATATACATACTGACGAAGCGCACGAGTTGATTAACTTTCTGAATGAAAAACTAGGCAATGATATTGTAAAGTTTTATCCGGGAGTTAGCTATCGGCATTTACTAGTTATTAAAAACGGCAACAGTTCTTTGAACTGCACGCCTCCTCATGATGTGCCTGGCACTCCTTTTAAAGATGTGTTGATCAAATCTCTTTCCGATGAAGCAAATGCAACTTGCGATCTTCTGAATAAATTAATTTTAGATTCTCAATCTTTGCTTGCAACACATCCGATAAACCTAAAGCGAAAAGCAGAAGGTCATGATATGGCAAACTCGATCTGGCCCTGGTCGCCGGGTCATCGCCCGCAAATGAAAACTTTTCAGGAATTGTATGGATTGAAAGGTGCAGTGATTAGTGCTGTTGATCTTTTATATGGGATAGGCGTATATGCCGGTTTTAAAGCGATTCACGTAGATGGCTCTACCGGATTATATGATACAAATTATGAAGGAAAAGCCAAGGCTGCAGTTGAAGCCCTGAATGAAGTAGATTTTGTTTATCTCCACATTGAAGCCAGCGATGAAGCCGGTCATGAAGGAAACGTTGAACTAAAAATAAAAACAATAGAATATCTTGACAGCCGTGTTGTAAAATATATTGTTGAAGAAACAAAAAAAATGAACGAGCCTGTCGCCATTGCTTTATTACCGGATCATCCAACACCCTGCTCTATTCGCACACACACGCGCGAGGCTGTGCCTTTTATCATTTATCATCCTGATGAAACTCCGGATGAAGTAAAAGTTTACAATGAAGAAAGTGTGAAAAGCGGCTTCTATGGCATGATTCAGGGCGCAGAATTTATCAGAGCTTTTTTGAAAAAGTAGTTTCATAATAAGATAGCAAAAAAAAAGCTGCAATAAATTGCAGCTTTTTTTACGAATAATTATGACTTTATCGCATTATCGTTACTGTTCCATGAGCAGGTGCGAGATAATCGACGAAGTTGATGATGTAATAGTAAACACCATCGGCACAATCTTCACCATTCCAATCATTCTGGTAGTTTGAACTTTCATACACCTTACGACCCCAGCGGTTGAAAATGATTACCTGCGTATTCGGATACTGGTCAAGGCCCTTGATAAAAAAGGTTTGGTTGGATGCATCACCATTGGGTGTAAAT
>JAZDMK010000139.1:0-3048 GCA_043800975.1 Bacteroidota bacterium
AAGCAGGAAATTTTTTAGAAAATGAAACTGGCAAAAAAATAAGCATCACTGAAAACGAAGCGCTGTTGCGGATTTCAGGCGGTGATGCCCGGAAATTATTCAATGCCATGGAACTTGTTGTGCAAAACAGCAAGGAAAAAAATATCAATGTCACCAATGATTTGGTATTAAAAATAATCCAGCAAAATATTGCATTATACGACAAAAAGGGCGAGCAGCATTATGATATTATTTCTGCATTCATAAAATCGCTGCGTGGAAGTGATCCGAATGCCGCCGTATATTATCTTGCAAGAATGATAGCAGCTGGGGAAGACCCGAAATTCATTGCAAGACGAATGTTAATACTCGCATCGGAAGATATCGGCAATGCAAATCCCAATGCGCTTCTTCTTGCCAATTCATGCTTCCAGGCCATCGACGTTATCGGTTATCCTGAATGCAGAATTATTCTAAGCCAGACCGCAGTATATCTTGCAACATCCGTAAAAAGCAATGCTTCTTATATGGCTATCGAAAATGCTTTAGCTGAAGTTGAACGTTCGGGCGATCAGTCCGTACCTCTGCATATACGTAATGCTCCAACAAAACTTATGAAAGATATTGGCTATTCGAAAGGCTATAAATATGCGCATAGTTTTGAAAATAATTTTGCCGATATGGAATTCCTTCCTGAAAAAATCAAAGGAAAGAAATTTTATGAACCCGGGAATAATAAGCGTGAGGAAGAAATCCGGCAGCGTTTAAAATCACTTTGGGGGGAAAAATACGACTACTGATATTTGTACGAAGGCTTTACCTGATAAGATTGAAGGCACCCGATTTCTGAACTGGCTTTCCTTCTTCATCGGTGTAATCAAGGGTGTAAATATAAATACCAGTAGGCGCAAGAGTTCCGTCGCTGTATTTACCGTTCCATTCATATGTTTCACCTGTTGACTTGAATACAATCTTACTTTCCTTGTCAGATATTGTAAAATCAAGAAGTTTGCCCCGTCTCAGGCTGATCATGAAAACGTCGTTCTTGCCGTCACCATTGGGGGTGAAGGGATTTGTTACGTAATAGGCCAGCACCTCCTTTGCGTGCACAACCACCGAATCCAATGCGGAACATCCATTCTCGGTTATATAGGAAACAAAATATTTGGTTGTGGAATCGGGAGATACCGTGGGGCTTTTACAGTCAGTGCAGCTGAGCCCGCCCTCCGGCCACCATTTATATTTGCCGTCGGGCCCCTTCAGATTGATAACAGCAGAGGAATCGGGCATTATCCATACATCGGAAGCCGCATCAATGCCGGGAATGGGTTTGACGGTCACGGTTACATTATCTGTAGCGCTGCACGAACCCGATGAAACAGTCACAATATATGTCGTTGTTGACTTCGGCCTCACTTTAACAGATTGAGTTTTTTCACCATTCGACCATGCATAGGTACTGCCTCCTTTTGCCATAAGGGTAACCGATGAACCTGAGCATACGATGGTGTCGGTTCCGGCATTCGCAAAAGTCGCATTAAAGACACTTACGGTGACATTATCAGTTGCACTGCACGAACCTGATGAAATTGTAACAGTATAAGTAGTTGTTGCTTTCGGTTTCACTTCAATGTTTTGTGTTTTTTCGCCGGTCGACCATATATAGGAGGTGCCTCCTTTTGCTTTCAGGGTAAGCGATCCGCCTGAACACACAGTAGTGTCATTTCCGGCATTAGCAAATGAGGCATCAAAAATTTTCACAGAAACAGAATCTTTTTCAGAACATCCCTCACCGGTAATAGTAACATAATACATTGTTGTCGTTTCAGGTTTTACATCAATGCTGGCTGTTTCTTCTCCTGTGCTCCATTTGTATTTTATGCCGCCGCCTGCAGTAAGCTTCACTGATGAGCCTTTGCACGTTTCCTGATCATCAGTAATTGTAACATTCTCCAGCGAACATTCATCGCTGCCATAAGCAATAATAACACCCCAGATGGCATTGGTCTCATGGTTTCCGTATACTTTACTGTCGGCTTCTAATCCCAGTTCGAATGATTTGCATTTATCCTTCAATAATGTTTTTGCATTGATCAATGCATCCGATCCTTTCACATCCTTGTCAATGTTGTCATCCTGTAAAGCCACGAGTTTATTATCCTTATAGCAGAAGCTTCCGATCGGGCCGCCGCAATATCCGCCGTTATTATCATGTCCGCCAATCTGGCCAAGGTCCTCACCGTTTAAAGTAATATTTTCCCCATCGCCGTTCAGATGGCAGACATACCCGCAGAAAAGCGAAATTCCTATGTCGGAAGTCTTGCGGGTGGCATTGGTCAGATCAATTTTGAATTTATCTTTCGTTACAATATCTGTATTCCTGAGATAAATGGCGGCATTCACTTTTTTCAGGTCTTTGTTTTCATAAGCTATAAAAAGATAAAAATCGTTGAACCTGTTGGAAGGCCCTGTTTGCTGAGGGACGACAATGCTATATTGGGTAGTTTCAGCGGTGATGTCTTTGGTGACGTCAATTACATGCACTGCAGATGCACCCCCGTATGAACGCGACTGAAACTGCGGGGTTCCCATATTATTTTTATCAAGCTTATACTGCTTGTTGTTCATGGTTATTGTCACAGGCTGGGCTAATCCAAAGCGTCCAACAAGCAAAAAAGCTTTTTTTATAGTGCTTCCCTTTTCTATTTTCACTTCAAATTTACCAGTGCCCCCGCTTTGATAATCGGGCGAATAACCCCCTGTAGTAACTCCGCCAAAGAATGAATCTTCCCACAATTTTAGCTGGGAAAAAACTTTTGGTGAAGAAAACAGAATGATTGAAAAAATAAGAAAAGGAATAAAGCACATATTTATAATGTACTTTTTCTGAGAAAAATTAAATTCAGACATTTTTAAAATTTTACTTAATGATGATTTTCCGGAAAATATTCCACAAACACTGCAATTATTATTCCAAAAATAATTATTTAATTAACGCTAACAAGTTACAAATATTTTAAATTTGCCGTTCATTGTGTTTCAATGTAGGAAAAACATAATTTATTAAAC
>JAZDMK010000166.1:0-3898 GCA_043800975.1 Bacteroidota bacterium
AAAGACAAATTTACCAATAAATCAGTTGCCTGAAAGGATGTTTCTCAATTTGATTTCGACATAAAAAACGAATAAACAAGCGAATATACTTTCTCCCGTTCCACTTCATTTAAAATCTCGTGTCGCATTCCATCCAGAAGCTGCAGCTCTGATATATTTTTTCCGGCACCCATTAGCAATTGATGTACCATTTTCACTCCCTTGCCAAATTGTCCTACTGGATCTTCTTTCCCCGAAATAATAAGAATTGGCAGTGCGTCTGGAATAGCCTTCATGTTATTTTTCCTCTGCACATTTGATATTCCATGAAAAAGGTCTTTGTAAAATTGAGTTGTGCAAACGAAGCCACAGAATGAATCCTTTTGATACGCATCACAAATGGCAGGGGCGTGGCTGAGCCAGTCAAAAGGGGTGAGCGGGTTTCTAATATTCTTATTATTCGGACCAAAAGTCATTTTGTGAAGAAGGTGTGAAAGATGCCTTTTGCCCATAAATATTTTTTGAACCGATGAAATGAAATGGCCTGCCTGCAGCAGCATCGCGGGTGTGAATAATGTGCCTGATATGACAACGGCTTTATATAAAGCTCCTTCAGTACTGATCATATCGCGGGCAAACAAGGAACCCATACTGTGTCCGAGAAGAAATAAGGGTATCGTTGGTTTATCTTTTATAATTATTTTACTGAAAGAAATCAACGCGTCTGTATTTTTATTCCAACCTTGTTCATCATCAAAATGCCCCGCGTTTTGAATAACTCCCGCAGTCATTCCATGTCCGAAATGGTCACTGGCATACACTGCAAATCCTTTTTGGGTAAGATATTCTGCGAAGTGCCGGTAACGGGCGGCATGCTCTGCCATACCATGAACAATTTGCACACAGGCTGTTTGCTGATCGTCCGGCAACCATTCGAAATATTTCATTTCTCTGCCACAAGGAGTGGTAAAAGAGCGTGTGCTTTCTTTCATCAGATGCTTAGTTTGTAAATTTCTACAAATTTAATAGCTTTGGGCAAATTATTCCTATGTCATCGTTAATCATTGCAATCGATCAAGGAACCACGAGTTGCAGGGCTTTGTTGTTTGATGCTGCATTTTCAATCCGCGATATTTGTCAGCAGGAGATTCGTCAGATTTATCCAAAGCCCGGTTGGGTGGAGCACGATCCAATGGAAATTCTGAAGATACAGTCCGAAATGGTGCGAAGCCTGGTACAACGTAACAAAATTGGTCCGCGTGATGTAAGCTGCATTGGAATTACAAATCAACGTGAAACAGTAGTTCTTTGGAATAAAAAAACGGGTATTCCTGTATACAACGCAATTGTTTGGCAAGATACACGCACCACGGAAGCGTGTCAGAAAATAAAATCCGATGGGATGGAGGATGCAATATCGCTTTCAACAGGCCTTTTGGCAGATTCCTATTTCTCGGCAACCAAAATAAAATGGATTTTTGAAAATGTGAAAGGTGTTTCAGAACTTGCCAGCCAGGGACTGCTGATGGCCGGAACGATGGATTCATGGCTGCTTTGGAATTTTTGTTCCGAAAAACCACACCTGACTGATACAACCAATGCATCAAGAACTTTGTTGTTTGATATTCGCAAAGCCAAATGGGATCAACATTTACTTGAATATTTTGCAATACCAGAAACAATTTTACCCAATGTAAAAGATACAATTTCTCATTTTGGCACTTCCGATATTCGTGTGTTGGGCATTGAAGCGCCTATCACGGCAGTTGCCGGTGATCAGCAGGCAGCGCTCTTTGGTCAGCAGTGTTTTCAGGCTGGAACTGCGAAGAACACATACGGCACAGGTTGTTTCATGCTGATGCATACAGGAAGTATTCCCGTAAAGTCGGAAAGCCGCTTACTCACAACAATTGCATGGTCGGAAAGAGGAATCATAGAATACGCATTGGAAGGAAGTGTTTTTATCAGTGGTGCTGCGATTCAATGGTTACGCGATGGTTTAAAAATAATTAAAAATGCAGGAGATTCGGAATTTCTGGCTTCTGCAGTTCAGGATACTGGCGGTGTATATTTTGTTCCTGCATTTGCCGGAATGGGTGCACCTTTCTGGGAGATGGATGCGCGCGGTGCCATTTTCGGAATTACACGCAGCACTACTGAAAAAGAAATTGCGCGGGCAGCACTTGAATCAATTGCCTATCAATCGAAAGATGTGCTTGATGCCATGGAGCGAGATTCCGCCGTTTCTCTTTGCAGCATAAAAGCGGATGGAGGTGCAGCGACCAATAATTTTCTCATGCAGTTTCAGGCCGATATTCTTGGAATTGAAGTAAGTCGTTCTTCCGTTATGGAAAGCACTGCATTGGGAGTTGCACTGATGGCTGGCGCCGGATACGGGATTCATAACCGCTTTGAAATTGAAAACATCAATCCTCCGGAAAGAATTTTTACTCCAAAAATGTCTTCCGAAGAAAAAGAAAATAAATACAAAGGCTGGAGAAAAGCGGTGAATGCAGTATGCCACTATGGAAAGTAATCAGGCTGATTTTTCCAATGAAGATTTTTTGGGCTCTAAAATATTTCGGACAGGACGGAAATTCTCGCGGATAATCCTCCATTTGTCAGGATAACGAGTAAACAATGCGAGTATTTTATTTCTATGCTTTTTCAAGGAGTCTGTAATAGCAGGTGCTGAAATGGGTGAAGGGAAAGCATTCGCAACGTTGGCGCTGGTAAGTTCCATTTGCCTGGATAACACCAGTTGGGCTGCCTTTTCCATTTTATCCAGCAACATAATAGTTTTTGTATAACGATCTAACTGAACGGGCTTGCTGTCAGGCTGACGGATATTCATTACCGTAACTTCAAAATTAAGATGCCAGTCGTTCACTACAATTTCATGCAGATCATGACCAAAAGCAAGGGTTCTGGCAAAAAGGGCTGCTTTAGAAACAATGATTTCTAATAGATTAATGTCTCCGGTATAAGTTTTAATTTTATCCAATGCTGAATCCGAGAAGCGATATTCTGTTTTTTCTTCATCTGAAATCCTGCGGATTACATGCCGGGCAAGGTTTACCATGCTTTGAGAAAAACTGGCAGATGTTTTCGTTAGTCGCTCGCGGGCTTGTTCGTATTGTGAAATAACGGATCGAGTATTTTCTGTAAGGGATGATAATGCACGTCTGTCGCCCTGAAATGTATCGGATAAGGTACGAATGGTGTTGCAAAGCAGATTGCCCGCCATATTTTTGATTTCAGTAGAAAGCCCTCGGTACGATGAGCCAATTCCCAATGCAGACATGTTATCTGTAAAGTAAATGAAATAAAGGTCGAACTGATTGTCGTGAATATTTCTAACTCTCACCAGCAAAACCAGATGCTCCAGTTCAGTAAACAAGGTTATTTCCTTTCGGGAAGGCTCATGAATTTCAAAAGGAATTTCCGATTTGCCATACCAGTGAAACGAATTGGACATGGAGCGTAATTCCTGCAGGGATGCAATACTTCCGGCAAGGTCAATTGCTTCGGGAATCTGATCTGTATTGTGTTTGGAAAGGGAAAGGGCATTAAGTGAGTCCGATTGTTCATCATAGAAAATGGCCACCGACTTTTCAATACCCGGCACAATGGACGGGATTTTCGAGAGGACGGTGACCTGTGTATTTTCTATGAATGAAAAAATTTCAGCCATGGCAACTGGTTGATAATTTGCGTCAAAATTAAAACAAAAAAAGTCATTAAGCAAATATTTAAGCATAAATTTTACTTAAACTTAAAATTTAATTAAGCAACCCTATAAACTGAATTAAGCTAAATGTTTTAATTAAATACTTAAATATCTTTACTTTAAATAGTTTTGAGACTAGTTTTGTCCATAATTGTTCAACCTTTAAAATTAAGCAAAATGGAGATTTAC
>JAZDMK010000200.1:0-3452 GCA_043800975.1 Bacteroidota bacterium
TAAGTTTATTTAATGCATTTGTAAATCATCCTGCAGGCGTGACTGTTCGCATTGAAAGTCTTGCAGCATCGATAGCATCTGTTATCGCTATGGGAGGCAAAAAAGTAGAATCTTATCAGAATAGCATGATTATGATTCATAATGCCTGGGTATTAGCTATGGGTGATCAAAATACATTCAGGGAAATAATTGATTTGCTCGAAAAAATAGATGGGAATCTACTTGATATTTATACGGGTAAAACCAAATCAGGGAAAAAAGAAATGAAACAAATGATGGCGGATGAAACATGGATGACAGCAACGGAAGCAAAGGATAAGGGATTTATTGATACTATCATCCCATCCGGCAAGGCGGCAAAAGCACAGTTTGATCTTTCCATTTTTGCCCATGTTCCCGATGATCTTATGTTAGAAGGTAATCAGGAACCGACAATAAGAGATTTAGAGAAAGCCTTGCGTGATGCAGGGTTATCAAAAAATAGCGCAAAAGCAATTCTGGCGAGAGGCTGGAAGGCTGGAAACGCAGATGAGGAAATCTTTGCAGCAGCGCAAAGAACGTTAAATATTTTAAATGGAGGTAATTAATATGGCAGATTTAAAAGAAACGATTGATGCTATCGGAATAGCTTTTGAAAAGTTCAAAAACGAAAACGATGCACGGCTTAAGGAAATCGAAACAAAAGGACATGCTGATCCACTCTTGACTTCCAAGGTTGAGGCAATCAATAAAGAATTATCTGAACTGACCGCAATGAAACGGCAGTTGGATATTTTGGAAACAGCAATTGCAAGGACACAGTTCCCCGGCGGCGGAAGTAATATCAATGAAGAAAAGAAAGCGCATGCAAATGCTTTTTATACATGGTTCAGAAAAGGCATAGATGCCGGATTAAAAGATTTGGAGGTTAAAGCAGCAGCTTCCACCCTCAGCGATCCAGATGGCGGCTTTACAGTTCCCGAAGAGGTTGATACGGCGATTGATCGAGTAGCATTGAAAACATCAGCAATGCGGAGACTTGCAACGGTAAGAACAATATCAACTGATACGTATAAGAAACTTGTTAGTCAGGGTGGTGCCACATCTGGATGGACTGCGGAAAAAGCAACCCGTTCAGAGGCTACAACCCCAACACTTACTGAGATTGCTATCAATGCAAAAGAGCTCTACTCTATGCCCGCAGCAACGCAGTCCTTACTTGACGATTCAAGAATTGATATTGCAGGGTGGCTTGCAGATGAAGTTTCAATCGATTTCTCCGAAGAAGAAAACGCAGCCTTTATATCAGGCAACGGCGTGGAGAAACCAAAAGGGATTGCAGCCTATACCATGGTGGCAAATGCATCATATGCATGGGGTAAGGTCGGTTATATTTCGGGTGGACATGCAACACTACTCAATGATGCCGATAAACTCATTGACCTCACACATGCTCTCAAAGCCATATATCGTAATGGCGCATCGTTTCTGATGAACGATCTAACTATGTCAGTGATCAGAAAACTCAAAGATGGCGATGGTAACTACATCTGGAGAGCAGGACTTGAGGCGGGGGCACCGGACACTCTCCTTGGGAAGCCAGTGGAGATCGACGATAACGTCGCTAACATCGGTGCGAACACGTATTCGGTTTTCTTTGCCAACTTCAAGCGGGCGTATCTGATTTTAGATAGGCAGGGAACAAGGGTTTTACGCGATCCTTATACCAGCAAACCTTATGTACTGTTCTACACAACCAAGCGTGTTGGTGGCGGAATAGTGATGTATGAGGCAATTAAAGCCTTAAAAATAGCAGCATCGTAAATTAAAAATATAAAAAGGAGGTAATAAAAAATGGGTATGAAAGATTTATATAACCACTTGGTACCGGTTCAGGCCGTTGTACCTGTGAAAGTTCTTGATGCAACAGTTCCCACTACCGTGGAAATTGACCTTGCGAAATTCAACGCTGCATTAATTGTTATCAGCTGCGGAGCAAAGGCCGCCGGAGACACAGGAACGATTGATGTCACATTGACTCATGCGGATGATGACGGTACAGGCGCAGCTGGTGCATATGCAGCTGCTGCGGCAGCCGATGTATTGGGAGTTACTCCGACTGCAGGAGTTATTCTTAATCTTGCAGCAGGTGCAGTAGCAGCGGCAGTTTATAGAATCGGATATGTCGGCGGCAAGAGATTCATCAAAGCGGCTGTTACTGAGACCGGCAGTAATGCAACCGGCACAATGATGTCTATCACAGTTATTAAGGGGCATGGCTCAGACGTACCTGCCATTGCATAGTATTTATTAACCCTGTTCTTAAATGAATACTCTGGCCGGAGTTATCCTGCTCCGGTCGGGGGCAACCACAGGATAAGGAGATTAAAATGGCATATCAGGCAAAAATCTATAGGAAAATGGGAGCGACAACCTTAACAGTCGCATCAGGCGGAAAGATTGATGTCGAATCAGGCGGCACAATAACAGATGATGGCACACAGGCTTCCCACATTGCCAATGCAGTTGTAAATTACACAACAGGCGATCTCGATAGCGAAGCCGAACTTATTACGGCAATTAATGCAGCCAATACAAAAATAAATTCGATTCTCACAGCCTTGGAAGGCGTTGGCATATTGGCGGCTTCTTAGGAGGGAATATGAAAAAAATAATCTCTTTGATTTTATTAATAGCTTTCTTGCTTTTGCCGCTTATGGCATCGGCGATTACCTATGAATCCATAACCGTTGCCGATACAGCGGTTGGATTTGATTCGGATAAAATAACAAGCTATACAACCGCTTTTTGTACAGCAACAGCAGATGTAAATTTCCGATTTGATGCTGCACCAACAGCCTTAAATGGTGGAGGACATAGGGCAATAGCTGGCTCTCTAATACGGTTCACATCGAAGGAGCTTGGCGTTAAATTTATACGTATCAATGCAGTAACGACATTGGTAAATTGTAGTTACGAATAGGATAATGAATGGCTGAACCGATTAGTTTGCAGGAATTGAAAGAATGGCTGAGGCTTAATTCCGGGAGTTTTGCTGATAACTTCATAGCGGTACAGTCTATTGCTCCTGGAAGTCATGCTGTAACGGTTGGCTATACCCTTGAAGGAGCATATGCCGATGTGCTTGGATATTCTGCTGTAGTCATATTGGATTCAGGTACAAATGGGACTATTACCGGGCCTCCTTTGTTGACCGGGACGGTAGATATAAAGATACAGGAATCCGATGATCATATAACATGGATTGACTGGACGGGCGGAGCATTCACACAAATTACAACAGCGAATGATAATGCCATATATGAAAAGGCATATACCGGCTCGAAACAATATATACGTGTAGTTGGAAAAGTATTGTTAGCAGCATGTGAATTTGGAGTCCAAATTGCGAAATATAGTTCTGATGTTACCGAAGACACGCTTCTGACTTCTATCATATCAACAGCCCGGCA
>JAZDMK010000214.1:0-22400 GCA_043800975.1 Bacteroidota bacterium
GTTTTCTCGAAGAAATTCTGAACAGGCACAAAAATGATACAGCTGAATACATCGATAGTCCAACCGACGTAGTTATTACATGGACCGTGAGAGAGTTTATGCAAACAGTATTGAAATGGAAAGCTGACAAAAAAATACCCAACGCAGCAAGTGACTTTGAATCTCGTCTTGAAAACCTTCAAAATGGTTTGCGAAAAAACATTCGTATTAATATTCCGGGAGAATATCACGGTATGATTTCAAAAGATGACATACTATTAGTTGATAGTTTGACATGTTCATTGGAGGGGTTTAGGGTAAACTCGTTTAATCTGACAATTGCCAATAAAACATTTGCCATAAATAATATTTTCACTAAAGAAATAAAGGATTCTATTCGTGACATGATAACTGGAGATCGTTTATATATTGAGGATATAACAATAGAAATTCCAGACAAAACATTTCGTAAGGTTCCTTCTTTGATACTAGAAATAAGATGAACAATGTACTGGGCATAACACGGGCTCAAATTTAATGCGGGTTACAGCGAATTTGGAAAGTTCAAATATGTTTAATAAATTTACATCGGCAGATAAAGAATTGGTACTTAAACCCGCACTAAATTTAGCCCGGACCCGTTATGAACAAGGCTAATTAAAATTTGAACTATGAAAAAAATTTACATTCTAATTCTAATTGCCTTTATTGGCACAATAGCAAATGCCCAAAACTATGAGTGGGCCAAAAGCATTAACAGTGGTGGTAACAGTAATTGCCTGGCTATTGATGCATCAGGAAATTGTTATATCAGTGGAATGTTTAGCAGTACTGTAGATTTTGATCCGGGACCGGGCATTGCAAACCTAACATCAATGGGTGGAGGCGCTTATGATTATGATATTTTTATTGCAGAATACGATGCAAATGGAAATTACCTCTGGGCAAAAGGAATTGGTGGGACTGGTACGGATGGTAGCAATTGTATTACTGTTGATGCGAGTGGAAATTTATACATAACGGGTCTTTTTTGGGGAACCGTTGATTTTGACCCAGGTACTGGTATTGCAAACTTAACATCTATTGGTACTCAGGATATTTATTTTGCTAAATACGATGTTAATGGTAATTATATCTGGGCGAGAAATATTGGAAGCTACACTGGAGGTGAGAATTGCTTCAGCATTGCCCTTGGGAACACAGGGAATTGTTACATAACAGGTATCTTTCAGGACTCTACTGACTTTGATCCTGGTCCCGGAACAGTTTACTTGACAACTGCCGTGGGTAATATAAATATGTATTTTGCGAAATACGATTCAAACGGAAACTATCTCTGGGTTAAGCAAATTTGTAGTGCTACAAATGATTATAGCTATGATATTGCTGTCGATGGTTCGGGCAATTCATTTATTACAGGGACTTTCAAAAATACAGTTGATTTTGATCCTGGTTCGGGAACAGCAAATCTTATCGCTGTTGGAAATGATGACATATTTTTTGCTAAGTATGACGCCAATGGAAATTATCTTTGGGCTAAAAGTATCGGTTATTATTCTGTTGATGAAGGCCATAGTATAGCTGTTGACGGAACAGGGAATTGTTATATCGCAGGTATTTTTGACGGCTATCCCGATTTTGACCCGGGCTCCGGAACAGCACACCTTCAGGCATCCGGTAGTGAAGATGTTTTCTTTGCAAAATACGATGCTAATGGAAATTATCTCTTGGCAAAGGGAATTGGAAATTCCCATCCTGAAGGTGTGAGTAACATAGTAATTGACGGTAGCGGAAATTCATACATTACTGGACATTTCGAAGGTACTGTTGACTTTGATCCTGGTATAGGAATAGTTAACCTTTCATCAGCTGGTTTATGGGATATTTACTTTGCGAAATACGATGGTAATGGGAATTATGTCTGGGCACACAATTTGGGTAGCACCGGGAATGATATTAGTAACAGAATTGCCATAGATAACAGCGGGAATTGCTATCTAACCGGTCAGTTTATTGATACTGTTGACTTCGACCCGGGACCAGGAACAGCAAACCTTTCATCTACTTCTGTAAATTTATACTATGCTAAATATTCTCAGACAACAGGTATTGGAGAAAATAATGTGCAACCATCAATAAACATTTTTCCAAATCCCACAACAGATAATTTGTCAATTGAAACCACTGAAAAAGTTATCATAGATATTTTAAACATCGAAGGGCAAATAATAAAAACAATAAATACCACTGACAAACAGACGACAATTGATGTTTCAAATTTATCAAGCGGTGTTTATATAGTTAAGGCAAAGACTGAAAGAGGAGTTGCAGTAAAGAAATTTATTAAAGAATAGAACGCCCAGTGCATAACTTTGTGCTGCTCCCAGCGGGGGGAAAGCGGAAGATTGAAAGTGAAGAACAATAAATAAAATTAATAACGGGTGATACTGATGAACCAATTAAAACCCCGCCGTCAGCAGCACCGGTTCGTTAGCGGCAAGCGTGGCGGACTACCTCAAACTATTAAAAAAACTAGCTTAACACTGTAACAATGAAATTAATAAAACTAAAAAAAAAATACTTTAATACTCTTGTCTCAAATATTTTTAATACATTCAACAATATTATTGAACTCTGGTAAACATCGTTGGCACTCGAAGAAATTATGTAATTACATTTGTTTAACAAAAAATAAACAATCATGATAGCATCACAATTACGTATTCTTGAGAAAGAAATTATTTTTCTAAATGCGGAAAAAGAAAAACGGGCGGCAGAATTAGTCATAGCTAAGAAAGAACTTGCCTTTCAAAATAAAGAAAAAGAAAAACGGGCGGCAGAATTAGTTAAAGCTAACAAAGAACTTGCCCTTCAAAATGTGGAAATAAGAAAACAAGCGGCAGAATTTATCTTTGTTAACAAAGAAGTTTTCTTTCTAAATGAGGAGAAAGGCAGACGGGCAGCAGAATTACTTATTGCTAACATAGAACTTGCTTTTCAAAATGAGGAGAAAGGAAAACGGGCAGCAGAATTAGTTATTGCTAACAAAGAACTTGCTTTTCAAAATGAGGAGAAAGAAAAACGGGCTGCAGAATTAATCATTGCTAACAAAGAACTTTTCTTTCAAAATGAGGAAAAAGTAAAACTGGCAGCAGAATTAATCATTGCTAACGAAAAAAATCATCAACACGATCTAAATCTAATTGCCTCAAAACAGCAGTTTTTGTCAAATATGAGTCATGAAATCCGAACACCAATGACTGCAATTATTGGATTTTCGAAAGTACTTCTGAAAACAGATTTGGCAGAAAACCAAAGGCAATACATTACAGCTATAAAAACAAGTAGCGATGCATTGTTGGTGCTCATTAATGATATTCTCGATTTGGCCAAAGTTGATGCAGGCAAAATTATTTTTGAACAAACTGCATTCGAAATGGAAACCGACATTTCGGCAATGCTTCACTTATTTGACTTAAAAGTACAAGAAAAGAATTTAGAGTTGATTAAAGAATATGATGCAAGAATTCCAAAAATTTTATTTGGTGATTCGGTGCGTTTAAATCAAATTATTTTGAATTTAATTAGTAATGCTGTTAAGTTCACTGCAAAAGGCAAAATTACTTTAAGTGTTAGGTTATTAGAAACAACGGAAGAAAAAGCAACCATTGAATTTGTAGTTGCCGACACAGGAATTGGATTGGCTGAAAATATGATTCCAACCATTTTTGAAAGCTTTCAACAAGCAACCAGCAGCACAGCAAGGCAATATGGTGGAACGGGACTAGGCCTTGCGATTGTTAAACAATTAGTGGAACGGCAGGGCGGAACGATTACAGTAAAAAGTAAAATAAACAAAGGCTCAGTTTTTAGTTTTGTTTTAAGTTTTCAAAAAACGGACAGTGAAATTGAAAGCGTATCATCATTGCCTGAAATAAACCCGGAAATCAAAAAGATAAGAATATTGGCGGTTGAAGACCTTGCTTTAAATCGAATGCTATTACAAATTATTTTGGATGACTTTGGATTTCAAAGAGATTTTGCTGAGAATGGGAAAGTGGCTATAGAAAAATTGCAAACCAACTCTTATGATATAATTTTAATGGACCTTAAAATGCCCGAAATGGATGGGCTTGAAGCTACCGAATACATCCGTAACACAATGAATTCTAAAATCCCGATTATAGCTTTAACTGCGGATGTTACAGTGGAAGATTTAAAAAGATGTAAAGCTATAGGAATGAATGACCACCTTGCTAAGCCTATAGACGAAAAGCTACTATATGATAAAATAGTTGGGTTAGTAATAAAACCATAATGGACAAAAGGAACACGACAACTAAAAATTATTTTCTATCACAGACAAATTTGCTTCGTGGGACAGAAAAGCCAGCCGCTAACAGCGGTTTGCAGCAATGCGGGTTTTTGTGTAGCTTGATAATGAAATAAATATTTTTAACTATGTATCGGCTTGACAGTTTTGTGCTCCGAAATCCGCCACTGCGCCAAGCGCCATAACGTTAGCGTCCAGTGGCAAAAATTTCACAGTAGATAGATTTATGATTGAAAAATAATTTCTGAAACAAAAAAAAACAAATACATAAGTTAGCGGTAATATAAATACGTGATAAATTCTTAAAAACTTTCTAATGCGAAAACATTCAACCATCAATAAGATAAAGCATTTTGTTATCGTTTTGTTTTTATCATTCTTCTGTATTTCCGGATATGAATTAAAAGCTCAGCTCAGTTATAAAGTTCTGTTCCTTGGAAACAGCTACACTTACGTTAATAATTTACCACAAATTGTGCATGACGTTGCCTTGTCAGCCGGAGATACTTTGGTTTTTGATAGCTATACTCCCGGCGGATACCAATTAATAGATCATAGCCTTGATGTTACCAGTCAAACTAAAATAATGACGGGTGGTTGGGATTATGTTGTTATTCAAGGACAAAGTCAGGAACCTATTACGTTTTACAATGAATTCAACAGTGGGGGCTCAGCTTTAAATAACCTGATAAAACAATATAATCCATGTGCAGTAACTATGCCCTATATGACCTGGGGAAGAAAAAACGGAGATGCATCAAATTGTGTTGCCTTCCCGATAATGTGTACATATCAAGGAATGGATACTACCATACGGGATCGTTATCTAAACCTTACAGCCTTTATTAATGGAGAAGTGTCGCCTGTTTCTGTTGTGTGGAGCTACCTTCGGCAAAATTTTCCAAACATTGAATTGTATCAGCCCGATGAAAGTCATCCTTCCGTCGCAGGTTCATATGCTGCCGCCTGTTGCTTTTATACAATGCTTTTTAAAAAAGATCCTGCATTAATTACTTTTGATTTTGGATTAAATGCTGCCGATGCTTCCATCATTAGAACTGCAGCAAAGACACAAGTCTTTGACAGTTTAATATTGTGGGATTTTAAGAGACTACCCATATCTGATTTTAACTTTCAAATAGGTTCAGGTATTAATGAAGTTATTTTTAATCCAATAAACCAAGGTGTTCGGCAAACCTATTTTTGGGATTTTGGAGATGGCGATACATCTACCACACCAAATCCGACACATTCCTATTTATCTAACGGAACATACACGGTTTCATTAACCACAACAAATTGTGATTTGCAAGGGTTGCACACCAGCTTTACAGATACAGTTATTCAATTTTGTAATCATACGCCAACCATTTATACATCTCTTCCATGGCTCTGCAAGTATGATACACTTTGGACACAAACAGCAGATTCCTATCAATGGTTTGTTTATGGAGTTCCTTTACCTGAAACCAATCAATACTTACCGGATTATGCTCACTATGGTATTTCGGGATTTTCCGTTATGTCTACGTTGAATAGTTGTTCTGAATTATCAGAATTATTTACACAAAATCCTGAATGGTCCGGTTATTATTTTGATGCATTGGGTGACCCTTGCATAGGGGATACAGTAGCATTTGCTGTATTACATATAAACGGCTTCCTATCCGGTTTAGAGAATATACTATGGTTTAAAAATGATACACTTTTACCATTAATGACCCATGAAGACACTTTATTTATAACTTCATCAGGAAAATACGAATGTAAAGTCATCAACCCAAACTCCAATTGTCCTTTAGATACTACCTCTTACGTTCTTGAATTTGATTGTGGTGTAGCTGGCATTGAGGAAAGAGATCAGAAATTATCCTGGACAATATTTCCAAACCCGGCATCAGAAACCATTACCATTAAATTTGCGAAAGGTCCTATTCAGGAAGAAATTCAAATTTATAGTGCAATCGGACGTTTAACAAAAGTAATAGATGCATCAGCTACAACAACCCTTCGTATTGCAGATTTACCAAATGGACTTTACATTATACGGCTAAAAAACAGCAAACAGCATCCGTTAAAATTTATTAAACAGTAGAATGGAACTTGTGACATGGGGAATAATCAAGTAGCACAAACGCCCAATCGATTAGACGGCCGGTGAGAAAATCCGGATAAAAGTCTGTTCAATAAACTATTCGCGTAATAAAATAATTTTTAAGGTGCTCATGAACTCATCCGCTTTTCAGCGGATTCGGTTGTGACAGGTTATAGGTTACAAGTGACGGGTTGGGTAAAAACGGTGAAGTGGGAAATGTGGAGGGTTGACATGTTAAAAAAACATTTGCATATACAACGATTTTGTAGTAGTATTGTGTAAGAAAAAGCCGCCCACTATTAATAAATGAAAAAACGGACTGGTGGCAATCTACGAGTTAGCAACAATACCAAAGTGAAGAAAGAATTAGAGATAGAAAATTTGAAAGTACAAGCTGATTTATTGAATGAAGCTATTCATGCAATTTCAGCATCTACCATAGGCTTTTCTGAACTTACTTCAGTAATCGGCCCCATTTTGGTTTTAAATGAAACGACATTAAGGAGCATACTATTACTTGCTGAGAATAATCATCATAGAGATTTGATTATTCTTTCAAGACCTTTCTTAGAATCTGTTATTAATGTAGGATTTATATGTTCAGAAGGAGATAAGGCTGTGATTTCATCAATAAAATATGCATATCAAAAAGGATATCGAGATTTATTCCGAGGAATTGACATAAACGATTTTAAAATCAAAAGTGGATTTTCTGAATTCATTTCAGAATTTGAAAAGGCAGCCCCGAAAGAAATGAAAGATGCATTATCAGAATTCACAACTAAAAAAGGCAAAGAAGTAATGGAGTGGACTCCAGAAAATACCAAAACCAAATTAGAAATTATTGGCAAAACCTATGGAACTTACGTCAATGGTCTTTTAACATTTGCTTTTTTCTCAATTTACAGAGACGTTTCTGAGATAATCCATAATAGTTATTACGGAGCAAGAATTTATTTAGGAATGCAGCAGAAAGATTTGAGTTCATTTAAAAACTCTACTGAAGCAGCAGAATATTTCGGAGAACATCAAGAGAAGCTAGCAACATTTATTCTACAACAAGTTAATATATCTGTGAACGCACTTCTTAATATTTTAAACCAGAAATTCAAACTTGATAGTACAAACGAAATCTTTGAGAAATCAAACAGTAAACTTGTAGAATATGCGAATTCCGTCAAGTAGGTACTGTTGCTAATAGATAAGGCTTCGTGTGACGCCAGCCCAACATGAAGCCTTATCTATTAGCGGCAAGTTAAACACAGTCACAATAAGATATTAATATAGCAAAAACTTAACAGGTTGTATGACTGACAGAGAAAAACGACTTAATACTTATCTCTCAAGAGCCAAACAAGCGGAGGATATACTAAAAAATAAGGGGGTTCTTTATGCTGACTCTTCATTTATTTGGCAAATTCTTCAAATAGAATTTAATTGTGCTGAGATCCCAACGGAGTTACTCTTTAAGGATTTATCAGTATTAGAGATTGTTGACGCTGTTTTAAAGCAGAAAGAAAAATACGGTCAACCAATTTGTGAAATTACTATCGAAGAATCAATATTGCCTGATTGCATTGATGATTCCTTGATAAAGGCACATATTAAGTTTAAAGGAGAAAAATGGGTAGTCCATAAAAACGATAAAGATAGTTTTCCTTCAAATCCGCATGCTCACAATTTTGAAACAAACACAAAACTTCATTTAGGTAATGGACAAATTTTTAGTTCAAAGAAAAAATGTGGACAAATAAGGAAAAAGGATTTAGAAATGCTCAGACAAGAAATATTACAACGATTACCCTCTTTGCTGCTACCAAAACTTGAAACGGAGTAATTTAAAAACATTGACAATAAAAGATATTAAACATTAAAACGATGAAAAAAAAATCAGTCGCTAACATTTTGTAAATTGTATTGCGACCTCAGTGGTGCACCGTTATGAAAAAAGAAACATTCCTCAAAGCAATATCAACACAAAAAATAATCATGAAAACTACTCTCCTATTCCTTTGCCTGATTTTATTTTTCCTCTCCTCATACGGTAAACCAAATGAAGATTTGGATACAAAAAAAACGATCAACGAGTGGGTTGTTAAAAAAGGCAATGCACACGAAGGAATTGAAGACAGCATTGCTGCCTATTGTAAAAAAGGCAGCCTGCAAAATTTTCTTCTGGCTAAATCCATGATGGATACCTGCTCAACCGATTATACACTTGCCTTTCTTTACCATTTTGTACACGACAGCCTTATTCCTGCAGTAAATGAGGGTATCCGGGTATCTCACCCCGAGGTTATTTATTCGGCCGATGACCGGCCCATGCAAACCTGGAGCGAATTGCCCCTTTGGTTTCCACTGCTTACGGTAGATCTGCTGTGCGGTGAATGCAGCGTTGAAGCAATGGTTAACATTTCCCCCTTTTTAAAATTAGCTAAAAAAACAAAAGGTAAAAGCGATGATGCGTATTTCGATTTGCTGAAACTTATGTTTTACAAAGAATCTATTGGTGACAGCATAATTTATGAAAGGGGCGGTAACATCAGTAATTTTATGACGATGGACGGTTGCGATTTTTGCAGTTACAGCGAACTGGGAGGGGGCGCCATTCTGAAGATGTATCAGTTTCGCGATAAAGCAAATGCTTCCGGTAGTTTATTTAAAAGTGATATTATCATGTACTCCGGATTTTTTAGACCCAATAATTACGATAAACATTACGGGTACAGCAAAGTTCAGGTGACAGAAGAATTAACGAAAATACTGAAGACAATAAAACTTACCCCTGAGGAACGAAATGATATTGAGAAAGCGCTGCAGACAGTAAAAACAGGAAAAGGTATTCAGTTTGAATGCAAGAGCGGGGGGTGCACTTATTGATGGAAATAAAAGATGGATGTCCGATGCCCGATGCTGGAAATGGAAGCCTGCGCATAAGCTTCGCATTATTTTATTGGTGAGAGTTATTTAATGAAGAGGGTCGGAAGTCGGAAGACCGGAGACCGAAGACGGAAATGGAAGAGGGTCGGAAGACGAGAGACCGAAGACCGAAGACGGAAATGGAAAAGGGTCGGAAGACGGGAGACCGGAGACCGAAGACGGGAATGGAAGAGGGTCGGAAGACGGGAGACCGGAGACCGAAGACGGAATGGCTGGTGATCAGTAATCAGTAATCAGTGTTTAGCACTGGAGGATAACCAATGCCGGATGCCGGTTCGCCGCGGCGAATGGACAATGCAGTCCCTTTAGTGACGGGCTATTGGTAACCACGAAAAGATATAGAAAATTGAGTGCCGCCCGAAAGGGGCCGAAGGATAGGCACGACCTATTCATGCACAGATTTTGCAGGTTTGAGGGAATGGAGGTTTGGTTTGATTATCCTTTGCACGCGTTGCAAACGCGCGCGAACGTAGTGCCGCCCGAAAGGGGCCGAAGGACAGGCACGACCTATTCATGCACAGATTTAGCAGGTTTGAATTGAAATAGAGATTTGGTTTGATTATCCTTTGCACGCGTTGCATCCCTCGTCATTGCTCGGGAGCGCGCGAACGTAGAATTTAAAGTGTCTACATATCCATGCCAGTGTTTTTTGTATAAAGAATATAAACTTTTTTTTCTGAATTTGGCGAGTATGATAATCTTATCATTGGGTATTTTTCATCAACAAGAGTTTCAAAACATGATCCGTTTATTTTAATTTTTAGTTTTTGACCCTTTACTCTATCTATAGTTACACCTTCTCCTGTAACTCCATTTGATTTGTCACTTGTTACAACTTCAGACAACATTAATGAATCATTTAGATATAACTTAATTTTGTCATTTTCAAAACCACTACAAATGTGAATAAGAATTTTATTATCAGGAGCTCTATAGGTATACGATGAAGCACAGAGACTCTTGTCATATTCTATTTCTCCATTTTCGCAATTCATACTGCATGAGTACAAAGCACTGATAAAAAAAATAAAAAAAACATTCCTTTTCATTTGTTTTGTTAATTACTCATCTTTAGACTTTTACCACCTTATTCGCGCGCGTTTGTGAGCTTTCATAAATCCGAATTCATCATACCCGTTTAACAAATAACGTTTAACGAATAACGAACCCTACTCCCCTTTCTTCACAATCAGCCCTATCTCCAGAATCATGGGAACAGGCTCCACCGGCATCATCGAGGTTACGGTGTATTCGTATTTTCCTTTTTCTAAAAATACTTTTCCGGTTTGAATATTCATTTCAATATCGCCCACATCACCCATAACGTCGCCAAGATATTCACCCGCCTTATCGCGGATCTGAACTTCCACAGGAATGTCTTTCACCATGCCGGAAGGAATTTTCATTCTCACATTTACTTTCAGCTGTGTGTATGGAAAGCCTTTGGCATAGCGCACTCCCAGCAGTACGTCGTACGATTGTGCGGGTTCGGTGATCTCAAAACTAAAGGTGGGCACTTTTGTGTTCGGCCATTCACTATCCAGTCCGGTTGACTGAAAGTCTTTATAAACCTGTCCTTCGGGAGAGCAAGCTGTAAATAAAATCATCAGGGCAATGATTGCTGATGAAAGAAAAAAGGTGGTTTTGGTTTTCATGGTTGTTGTTTTGAAAGGGTTAATATTTTAAATCTTTGCCACAAAAACACAAAAGCACGAAATCCCACAAAATAAAAAAGAATTCTTTCCTTTTCTATTCAAGTTACAATGGTCATCAATGTATTTACTAAAAGGCATTTTAGTGATTTTTTAGTGTTTTGGTGCTTTAGTGGCAAGACTTTCCATACTTAATATTTAACTTCAAATTTCTGCAAATAATTAACGATCGTATTATGTTTTTCGTATCCGTTTATTTTATTCTGTTTAAAATTTTCTGGAAATCCTGGTCTGTATTAATTTTTGAAAATTCCTGATCATTCATCAGGCGGGGTTTATCAGCAAAGCCTTTATCCACTGCCGTATTCAAAGCAACAAAAGCTTCTTTCTTTTTATCCTGCCTTGCCATCAGAATGGCATTCATGTAATGTGCTTCGGTGTTATCGGGTTCAGCCGTCAGGTAAATAAACAGATATTTCTCAAGCTCTGCATCCCTGTGACTTTGTATGGCCGAATTGCAATATGAATAAGATAGTATCCCGATCATGCCCAGCAATCGCCTGTTCGATGCGCCTTTTTGATCTTTTGACTTCGCTCCTGCTTTTCGTGTATTCAGTTCGGCTTCCCACCATTTTTTATCTTTTGAATCAAAAGCATCGCGGTATTCTTTCTGCTTTTCAATTTCCGAATTCATAAGCGTACGGAATTCATCACTTGCTTTCTGATATGCCGGAAGTTCCATGATGCGGATCAGTTCGGTATTGAATTCTTTTACATCGGTCAGTTTATTCAATCCCGTTAACAAAAAATAAAGAGATGCAAATGCTTCGGTGGCATTACCCTGCTTTTCAAACATTGCAGCTTCCGATTTTTTTGCTGTAATTATTTTTTGAATAAAAGCATCCTCTTTGGGAACGGCCCCGTCGCGCATGGCTTTCAGCTGCATCCATACAAATGCATCGGCAACACAATTCACGGGCGGCCATTCGTGCGTGCCTGAAAATTTTTGAAGAAACAAATCGAATCCCTGCTTTTTAAGGAAAGGTTCTTCGGTGAGCATTTCTAAGTAATTAAAATCCCCATCGCCTGCAATGCCATAAAATGCAAATGTTTTTAACGGTTGTCCGCCCACCATTGCATTTAATCCGGCAGAGCATGATATCACACCCGCAATACCACCATCGGAAAGAGCCGTGCTTCCTGCCACACGTCCACCACCGGAAAAGCCCATGAGATAAACTCTTTTTTGATCAACCTTGAATCGCGTTTTAATATCTGCAATCAGATTGGTTGCAATCGTGTGCGTCTCATTTTTTTTCATTCCATTTTTGGAATTGTTGGAAGCCACAAAAATGTATCCGTACAATTCAGCAAGCGAATCATACTTCTCAACCGGCAAGGCGCCATCAGCATGCGGATCAAAAGCAATGATGACAGGCCAGAGCTTAGTCGTATCATAATTCTTTGGAAGATATACGGCAAATGACTGAGTAGAATCGGAAAGAAGTTTTACCGAACGAATAACTTTTCCTTTTTCGAGCTGGGGATATTTTTTTTCTTCTGTCGTATTTTTCTTTGAGCTACCGCAGGAAATAAGCAGCACGCACGCTCCTATAAGCGTGCATGTCAGCGTTCGGATTGAGTTTTTCATGAAGGATCAGTATTTGATTTTGTCATCTTTATCATCCCATTCCCGGAATGCGGCAAGCGCCTGTTCATGCATGATCTGCGTCATAGGCAAGGCACGTTCAGGAATTTTTTTATCGAGTTCCCGGTAAATGAAATCATCGTCGAAGGCGATGGCTGCGGCATCGGCTTTTGTATTTCCATAAAACACACGATCGATACGCGCCCAGTAGATAGCGGAAAGGCACATCGGGCAGGGTTCGCAGCTGGTGTATATTTCACACCCTTCCAGACTGAAAGTGTTTAATACTTTACAGGCTTCACGAATAGCAACCACTTCGGCATGTGCGGTAGGGTCATTCACGGAAGTCACTTGATTGAAACCGCGGGCAATGATTTTATTATCTTTTACAATCACGGCTCCGAAAGGCCCGCCTTTACCGCTGCGCATGTTCTCCAGCGACAGCCGGATGGCTTCTTCCATGAAGGGATTTGATTCCATATTATTCTGCAGTTTGTAAAGATGCTTTTGCTTTTTCAGCAAATGATTTTCCGAATGCACGTGCCTGGGCTAATGCTTCCGCTGCCGGACGGAATTTCACTTTCAAGGATTCTTCCGCAACATTAAACTTCAGTGCTTTTAACGAAGCAACAATAATGTCGCATGCTTCGCCACTCCATCCATAAGAGCCGAATGCACCCGCCATTTTACCACGGTCGCGGATAGGATTACATAATGCAAACAAAGTATAAATAGGCAGCAAAGTATTTTGATTGATTGTTGGAGAACCTACCAATAAAGAAGTTGCATTGGTAAGTTGTTCGCTTAAATCGTTCGGATGAATTTTTTCAACATCCAGAAGTATTACTTCCACATCGCCGCTTTCCTTTGCTCCTTCAGCAATAGCAGCCGCAAGCTCACCGGTAAAGCCATAGGCTGAAACATACGCGATCAAAAGTTTTTGCTTCGCACAGTTCGTTTCAGCCAGATATTCTTTTGAATATTGTTCCGATAAATCAACATAGCGCTTCCAGTCAGAGCGCAGTATTGGGCCATGTCCCGGACAAATGACTTTAATTTCCAACGGACGTATTTTCTCAATGGCCTTCAGCATGAATTTTGAAAAAGGCTTGAGAATTACATCGAAATAATATTTGAAAGATTCATCATAGAAATCTACCAGATCGTCAAACATACGTTCATCGCAATAATGCGCACCGAATGAATCGCAGGTAAACAGAATTTTTTCGTTGGGCAAATACGAATACATGGAATCGGGCCAGTGAAGATTGGGTGCTCCGATGAACTGAATTTTACGATCTCCCAAATCAAGTTCATCTCCATCTTTCACTTGTTGACTTTTAAAATCATGACCCACAATATCGCGCAAATAACGAAGTGCATTCCCGCTTCCAACAACAACTGCATTGGGAGCCACGTCCAACAACATTTTCACAGTTCCAACATGATCGGGCTCTGTATGATTGACAATAATGTAGGCTAATTCTTCAAGCTTACAAAGTGTTTTTAATTTTTCAATATAAATCTTTCCGAATTTTTCTTTGACAGTTTCAACGACTGTTTTTTTCGCAGCATTGATAAAATAAGAATTGTACGTGGTACCATTCTGCGTTTCCATTACAATATCAAAAGTAACAATGTCCGGATCGTACGCACCTATCCATTTTACATCCGGCTGAATCTCGATAATCTGATCTACATCATTCATAAATTTTTCTTTAAAATTACAATATTTATAAAGTTATACAATTTTTTCTATTTTTCATTTTAACGGATAAGAACTACTTTTTTTACAGCAGTTTGTTTTCCCTGCTTCAGCTGAATGTAGTATACACCAGGCTTTACAGAACTATTCAAATCTGAAGTACCGTTCCAGTTGACAGACTGAATTCCCGCATCACATAATTTTTTATCCATTAAAGTAGCAATTTTTCTTCCGTTCAAATCATACACAAACAGAGAGGAAACAGAAGGCTCCTTAACCGTAAACCGGACCTGCGTCTGGTTGTTAAACGGATTGGGGAAGCACTCAAAAGCTAGTCCAGGATTATCCGGGTTGACAACCGGAATGTAGGGAACTACATGCAACAAAACAGGAATTGCACCCGGCGCAACAGGGATTTCATAAATAATATCACTTACCGTTAAAAAGCTTTGATAATCGCCATAAGCAAGGCCATTGGCATTCACATGTAGAATTACTAAATTGGTATCCTGAGGAAGAACCAAATCAATTAACGGAGAAGCAGTCATCCATAAACTGTCAAATACAGGCGTATAAGGCCCTGTGTGCGTCAGGTAATATTGTTGCTGTGTATAATGATTTACGATCATCACGGTATCTGTCAGCGATGAATCCGGCATGAGTGAATACTCAAGACTTACCGGCAGTGCTTCCATCGAAGTAACATGCATGATAATCGGAACCATCGTATGGTTGCTCTTTCCGGGATTAAAATGAAGCTGACAAGTATACGTTCCGATGGCTAATCCTGCGGAATTGAAATTAAGTGTAATGGTATCCGATTGCACAGGCGTGCAGGAACCGGCAGTGTCACTCAGTGTCAGCCAGGGAACGAGTAAACCCTGATTGGAAATTGTAAATGAACCATAGACTGTATGCGGTGTTGCTCCGTATATATCACCATCGATCTGATAACCGATTGTCAGGTCTGTAACAAAACTACTGTCGGCATATACATAAAGAATGGCGTTGGCACTTTCTCCGCCTTTGATACCGCCCCATCCGCTGCCATCCGAAAAATGCCAGTTGACAGTAACGCCATAACCCATGGTTGTATCATACATCAGTGTACCGTTTGATCCGCCTACAAAATCGCTGGCTGAATCCACACGAACACCGGCAGGTAAAGTAAGATAAATATCTTTTAACCATTCTGCATCCGTGCTTGGGTTGAATGTATTCAGGTCGATTGCAAAAGGAACACCTGTGTGAAAACTGGGAAGCGTTGTTTGCACATAAGCACCGTCAATACTTCGAATTTCATGGTTCAGGTTATTTGTTTTAAAAACGGGCAAACCACTTTTAATAATATTGTATGATAAAACACCATCACCAATATTAGAGACGATCAATTGCCGGGTTGCAGTGCTGTTTGTAAGCAATGAAATTTCAACGGAAGAAGGATCGACTTTAATTTTCGGCGAATTGCTGCATGGCGGAAAAGCAATGTAATCAATCCATACAGCATCCATTCCCGCAGATGTGGAAGCATTTTTTTTGTACACCCATTGATACGTATGCATACCTGCAGTAACCGGAAACTGGACTTTTGTCCATGCCTGAATGCCATCCCAGCGACCCTTTTCAACACCATCCATATAGAAAACCAGAAAATCATAATTATGAAACATGGTTTCCTGTTCACAAGATGTTTTATAATAAAAACTGAGGTTTCCATCATACAAAACATTTTGCTCTAACAACAAAGATGAGGTCTGATTGTTTCCAATAGCTCCGGAACGTGCACTATAGGTTCCCTCATAAGGATTTACGTTATCAATCGTCCAAGGTAAATTACCGCCTGAACTCCAAGGAAAGTTCAGAAAATCGTTGGTTTCAAAATCTTCGCTGAAATAACCAATATAAATTTCTACTGTATCAATATGCGAAAGACCTTTATTGTCAGTGAAGTTGATTTGAATCTTTGCAATGTACCCATCCGGGATATTAGGTTTGGCAGTAACATTAAAAGTCATCGTATCTGTTGCATTCCATGATAGAAGCGCAACACTGTCAGCAACCGAATTTAATATTAATGCTGTATCAATGGAAACAAGAATACCTTTTAAGTTTGTTGATTTAGCATGGCCGGAATTTAAAACGGGAACAGCAATATCGGATGTTTCACCGGATTCAAGAATTTTGTTTGCACCATCTTTTACAACCGTGGTTTTAGTGATCGGATGCGGAGCAAATGCTTTCAGATAGATATAACTAAAGGATGTATCTGCAGGAGTAGAATAAATTTTTGTATCAAATGAGAATGAATAATCATCCGGCACATTGGGTGAAACCTGAAAAGCAAATGCATTGTTGAGCTGAATGGTGGAAGCAGCTGTCATTAAAGGAACAGCGACGGTACTATCAGTAATTGTGATGTAAGGATCATTCGTATGAATTTTCATCGTACCGCTTGTAAGCGTTGTTGTGCCTATGTTTTTTAAAGTAACGCCCATATTCACATTTTCAGCATATTCGATCAACGTGTCGGAACCTGCATGAATGCTGTCGTCCACAATAACAACATGATTTGTACCGTTGGTATAAAAATTAATCTGTCTTGTTTTTGCGATGTCATTATTATCCATCACACGGAATTTCAAATTACTTCCCGGATAAGCCTGCAGCGGAGTGCCACTGAATACGCCATCTTCAGAAAGGGTCATTTCAACCGGATAAAGCGGGCATAAAAACTCAAGCTTTGTATTCGTTGTAACTCCCGTTTTATTTGAAACGGATGTAAGCTGATAATTGTAAGGAGTTCCACTGCTCATTCCACTGAACCATTCTCCGTTTTGTCCGGAAATTATTCCATAATAATATTCAAGTTTTCCGTTAGGATATAGTTTTACAGCAAAATTCAGATTTGAAGTTATGCTTCCATTTACAGACGCTTTCCATTTAATAACAGCTGAGCCTGCATCACCTTCATACCATATACCTCCACCGTTGGATGAATACAAATACAAATCGTCATTGTAGACAGAAATATTTTTGGTTTTCTTAAAAGCTAAAAAACTTTCACTGTAATAATATGGCCATGTGTAGGGCTGATCATCAAATGAGATGTAACCATCCGCATGAATGTAAAGTTTATTATACGTTTTGCCATAAAAAGGAAAATTAAATCCCAGATTGACTGTCGCATATCCATTATCATCGTTGTTCGTTACCAATTGAGTTGGAAAGCCAACAGGAACGGCTCCTGTAGTGACATTTTCCTGAAATGAAAAATCAATATCCCAACGATAAGGCTGCGTTCCATTGGCAGCTTGCAACTGATAGGTGTAAAAATCATTGACTCTGGCTGGCGGCATTGATGCTGTTGTAATTCCAACTTCATTAAAATTTACGGTACGTGTTATTGCAACCCGTGTTGTATCATTATTATTAATCGACACAGCAGTTCCCATAAAGGGGACTTCATAAACACCGTTTGTATAATCCATCAACGACACCGACACAATCTGTCCGTTATCTGCTGCAGAAGGGTCAATCTCATATACCTGAAAAAAATATTTTGCGGGTGTTCCTGTCGGGAAATTTGAAAGCAAAGGAGTGATATCCAATCCAAATTCAATAGTTTTATTCGTATCTCCCTGCATATTAAAATCTCCCCCCTGATAATTCATCATTGGAAATTCCATAATGTGTTCAGGTCGGGCAGCAGAAAGATTTTCTGCAACGCCCGCAGTAATTTTAATTTTCTCTCTCGAAGTATGACGCAGTTTCACTTTCAAAGTTAGTTGCGGGTCTTGTGTAACTTTAGCATTTTCAACGAAAACGGCATGATTCCAGATTCCGCCACTACCGATGTTATCAGCAAGAGTTTTATACATCATATAACAAAAGCCACTGTTGCCCCAGGAAGGTCCTCCGGCATAATTATTACAAAATTTCAAACCCCCGATTTCCCAGTCCTTCATATTTACTGTTCCATCTAAATTGATGTCAATATTGTTTGTGTATTGCCCATCGCTGTTGTAATCGAAACGAATGGAATCATTATATCCGGCAATGGTCATTGAATGATTCGGTGAACCACCCCATGCTGTCTGAACATACTTCCCTGCCTCAGGAGTTCCAGCAGGCAATGTATTTGTAGGCGAAAAAAACTGCGAGTAAAAACAAGCAACGCCACCCACAGAAGACCCTTCCAGATGATCCATGATCCATTGTTTTAATATAACAAGACCATCCGGAGTGCCAACCTGAATGCTATTTACAGAAGAAATTCTGTTCTTCATTGTTGCATAGTAGTTATCATAACCACTCATCCATCGGGAAGTGCCGCCATACGACATGGATCCGCCATAATCAACAACACTGGGTGTTCCCACCATTCTCAGTAATTCAAAAGTTTGAATAAAACTGGCGCCCAGTCCTGTTCCTCCATTAATAAAATTCCACGCAAAATGTGTTACATACTGATTTTGCGGCACATTCGACAACAAATTTCTGACACGATTTACTTCATACGTAAACACCTGCCCAACACTCGACGCCTGGCCACATTCCGAAGAGACTTGCGCAAACACAGGCCTCCAGCAGGGTTGGGTTGAATTATCTACCGATGCTGGCAATAAAGCCAGTATTTCCGGTGTGTAATATGCCGGGAGTCTTAACTGAGGAAGGCCACAGAAATAAACCGAATCTGTAGATGACAAACGAACCAGACTGCCTGGCTGCGATTGCCTTACATCACCCTGTGAATAAACATTCGCAGCGAAGAATGAAATAAAAATGAGAGTAAATAATTTATTCATAATCAAAAGATTTCAACTTCTAAAAATAATAAAAAATCGCGTATAGCTACATACGTATTTTTACCAGATCGAAAAGAAATTTATTAAAACAATGATTATTTAGTCAAACAATGTCATTTGACTATCGCGGGGCGGCCTGCCTTTCTTCTTTTTCTTATCAGGTTCAGGCTCTTTCGATTTTTTTTGTTTCACCGATTTTTTAATTTCAGGCTCGGGAATAGATTTTTCTTTCTTCTTCGGAATCTCAACTATATTCTCTTTTTTAACTTTAACAACTGGTTCAGGAATAGGAATTTTTTTCTCCTTTTCAGGAATAGAATCAAGAATAAAAATCTTTTTGACCTCTCCCAAACATAATTTTTTTCCTTTTGCTTTAATGCTTTTTACTTCGGGATACTCCGACAGAAGAAATGTTTCCGGCTTAGGCTGTTTTCCTTTTACTTTCTGATACTCCACCTCTACCCTTGGATTTGCATCCATAGTGACATACGATAAAAAGGAATCATCTGATTCACTGATAAAGCATGTTTTCTTATCTGTCAGTTCAGGAACAAATCTTTTCACAAAATACTGCGCCTGTTCGGGGTCATAATAGACAGCAGTAACCAAACGTTTGGGATTAAATTTTTCAATAATGACCATGTCATCATCGAAATGGGTTGTCGGATCAAAACCGGTAATACGGTAATGCCCGTTTTGCATAATCGTCAGTATCTTTTCTTCTTCTGCAAATGCACCCAACAGCGCACCTTTTCCTTCAGTATTCAGGCGCATCACTGTTTCATCATAATAAACATCCAATGCGCCGAGTGTTGATTCACCCTTCGCTTTCTGTTCAATTTTGTGTATTGTAAATCGCGTTAAAATATTTCCGATTGAGTTTCTTCCTTTAATTGCCATCGAAGCAAAATCAAAATCGAAACGCAGGTGCTTCAGGCGGGGCCTGGGTTTCAAAAACACACCAATAGTTTCAGATTCCCCGTTAGGATTCACAGAAAAATATAAAACTTTACTTCCTTTTGTTCCTTTTGTTAAATCGTACTCTTTATCTCTTGTTATACCAGTAACGTTAAAGCGCTTTACCATCACGTGCCCTGTCATTCCATCACGGTACACAAAATGATAAATCGTGCGTGTATCATTCTTCCAGAAAACAGCAATGTGCATTACCTTTTTTCCGACATATACTTTATCCGTAACTTTGGTAACAATGAAAGTACCGTCATCCCTGAACACAATGATGTCGTCGATATCGGAACAATCAGAAACAAATTCATTTTTTGTAAGACTGAATCCTGCAAAGCCTTCTTCACGGTCAACGTATAACTTCTGATTAGCCACAACCACTTTCATGGCTTCAATATTTTCGAACAGCCGAATTTCTGTTTTACGCTCCTGCCCTGCTCCATATTTCTTTTTAATCTGTCTGAAAAAATTAATTGCATAATCAACCAAATGCGCGAGATGGTTTTTTACTTCTTCCAGATTCTCTTTGAGCTTTGCCATGTGTTCATTGGCTCTCTTCGCATCGAATTTGGAAATTCTTTTAATTTTTATTTCAGTCAGCTTTTCAATATCCTTATCCGTAACATCACGAATCAACTGTTTGCGGAAAGGCACCAAACCTTTAGCGATAGTGCTAACAACACTTTCCCAGGTAGTACAGGTTTCAATGGTCTGATAAATTTTCTTTTCAATAAATATTTTCTCAAGCATACAAAAGAACAACTGCTCTAACAATTCATCTCTTGTAATTTCAAGTTCTTTCTTCAACAGATCGACAGTACGCCAGGTTGAAATTTTCAACATCTCGGAAACACCTATGAAACGTGGCTTATCTTCCGATACAACGCATGAATTCGGTGATACTGAATCTTCACATTTCGTAAACTTATACAGCGCATCGATAGTCTGGTCGGGAGAAACACCGGGCGTAAGGTGAACCAGGATTTCTACATTCTCAGCTGTATTGTCTTCAATTTTCCGGATTTTAATTTTACCTTTTTCATTCGCCTGAACAATCGAATCCATTAAGGACGATGTTGTTTGCCCAAAAGGAATTTCAGTAATGACGAGTGTTTTCTTATCGAGCTGAGAAATTTTTGAACGGATACGGATTTTACCACCACGCAGCCCGTCATTGTATCGGCTGCAATCCATCATTCCGCCGGTAGGAAAATCAGGAAATATCTGCGGTGCCCCACCTTTGAGAATTTCAACTGAGGCATCAATTAATTCAACAAAATTGTGCGGGAGAATTTTTGAAGCTAAACCAACGGCAATCCCTTCTACACCCTGAGCGAGTAACAATGGAAATTTAACCGGCAAGGTAACAGGCTCGCGGTTTCTTCCATCATACGAAAGTTTCCATTCCGTAATTTTTGGATTATAAACTACATCCAGTGCAAATTTGGAAAGCCTAGCCTCGATGTAACGTGGTGCTGCAGAGCTGTCGCCGGTAAGAATATTACCCCAGTTTCCCTGCGTATCGATTAAAAGATTCTTCTGACCCAGCTGCACCAACGCATCACCAATAGATGCATCACCGTGCGGATGGTATTTCATGGTGTGACCGATGATGTTGGCCACTTTGTTGTAACGCCCATCCTCCAGATCATCCATCGAATGCATCAGCCTGCGTTGAACAGGCTTCAGCCCGTCGTCAAGATGAGGAACGGCACGCTCAAGGATTACGTAGGATGCATAATCAAGAAACCAGTTCTCGAACATGCCGGTCAGGTGAGTAACGTTCTTTAGTTCTTCACCTTCACCAACCAGATCGTCTCTTTCAGGCTCTTCAACCCTGTTATCATCATTCTTTTCTGTCATGGTATTCTAAAGGGTGTGCAAATATAAATACAAAAACGGTTACCTTTTGGGGCTGTTGAAAAGTTTGTGTAAATGTAGCTTAACCCTTTGCCAGATGCGACTTTGAATGAAGTTGAAAGTTTCTATTGATGGATTTTATTCATCAATTCTTAATATACCCTTTGATGATGCTGAAACGCCGAATGGTTAGCTCGTTTAAATACTTTCGGTTGAAACTTCCAAGGTTAAGCTTCGCATAAATACTTTCGGTTAAAACGTCCAATGTTAAACTTCGTTTATAAAATCTTAACCCGCGTTTTAAACTTGGACGTTAACGCATTTTCCACAAACGGATCAACGCAATTTCAACTGCGATAAAAAACAGAGCTATCAAAATAAAAATTTTCCACAACCTTTTGCCCTGATTCATTTCAA
>JAZDMK010000249.1:0-42844 GCA_043800975.1 Bacteroidota bacterium
AATTGTATAACACAATTGCTGAAGCGTTGATCGCCGGGGCAGACACATTATTATTAAACCGCTTCCTTCCCGGCGGGCGAGGCATGCATCATGCGCAGGAACTCATGCTTACGGAAGCACAGATCAACGAAATGATTCAGATTGCGGATGAAGTATTAACTGCATCAGAACGATTCGGACATGTAGGCACAGAGCTTCCCGCATGTATCATCAAATACAAAAGTTCGGAACATCTTGTTGTTGGAACCGGCTGTTCGGCGGCCACACAATTCTTTGTTGTAGGTCCGGGCGGATGGATTCGTACATGCAACCACTCTCCGATTGAAATGCTGCATTTTTCTGAAATTGAAAAATTAAAAGATCATCCTTACTGGAAGCAGTTTGTGTTTAAAGAATACCATCCGGAAATGTGTAAAAGCTGCGATGTTTTATTTCATTGCGATGGTGGCTGCCGTGAAGCAGCGCATGTATACAGAGGATGTGCGGATGGAAACGATCCGGTGTTTCCTGCTATTTAATAATCACTTCTCGTTTATATTGCCCGTCTGCAATATTTACGGTTAACTTACACACCAACTTTACAATCATTTCATACAGCGGTTTGTTAAGTGTTTCCGGCAGATCTGAAGGCAGGTGCAGGTTTCCATAACTATTCGTGGAAGCAAAATACAATCCCGGAATTCCTTTTTCATGAAAGGGTGAAAGATCAGCACCGCCACCTTTCCAGGTTCTGCTTACAGTATAATTTGTATTAATAGCATCCAGTGTTTTGGCATCTTTCCACAACAATGGTGATGATTCGCCGTTACCTATATGAATGCTATCGCCAAAAGCAATGCAGTCCATGTTTAAAATCGCTACGATTTTTTGTGCAGAATCTGGCAGATTGGCTGCAAAATATTTTGAGCCATCTAATCCATGTTCTTCCGATGAAAATAACACAAACAATATAGATCGTTTCGGTTGATAATTGCATGCAGACAATGCCCGCGCTATTTCAAGTACACCGGCACTTCCCGATGCATTATCATTGGCTCCCGGGAAAAAAAAAGTTCCCTGCTTTCCAACATGATCAAGATGTGCGCTGACAATAACATATTCTTTCTTTAAGATTGGATCGCTGCCTTCAAGTAATGCAGCAACATTATACGTGGAAGCATCCGGAATGTATTTGGCCTGCACTTCAATATCACAAATAGTTTCAGACACTGCATGAAGTGGTTTCTTCAGTTTGTCAATATTTTGTTGTAAACGCAAAAGCTGTCCGGGTGTCATATTTAATAATTCTTCAGCAACCGGAATTTCTACATGTAAAACAGGAACATCTTCCACATGCGAAGCTTTTCCTTCCATCGCACTGCCAATGGGCTTCTGGGGATGTTCATCTTCGGGTTTTGACACAAGTATTAATGCAGCTGCGCCATGTTTTTTTGCAGTATATGCTTTATCACGTGGTGCATCAGTAAATGATTTTTCACCAAGCTTCCAAGAGGGGTTCTGCTTATAAACCATAACTATTTTCCCTTTTACTTCCATATCCTGATAATCATCATAACCCTGATCTGGTTCAGAAATTCCATATCCGCAAAAAACCACATTCGAAGAAACTTTCCCCGAACCTGTGAAAACACGGTACACATAATCAACACCCAGCTGGTAGGCTTTAACAACACCGTCGGCTTTATTCAAAACCAGTTTGCCGGGATTTGTTATTTCATTATATTCAGTTTTAAATTCCTGAAAAAAATCTTTTCCATAAGATTTTAATCCCAGTTCGCTAAACTCGATTGCCATCATCTTTGCCGCTTTCTTATAGCCAGGACCTCCGGAAAGCCGCCCCTGCATTTCAGCAGAAGCAAGTGTGGTAACTGTTTTCATCAGGTTTTTGACACGAATGTTATCCGAACAATCACCTTTCACTTCTGTTTGAGCGAAAGAAATAATCGGACAAAACAGAAATACGATAAAGACATTTAATTTTCTCATAACTCAGATTGAAATAATGAAATAATTTTTTCTGCAAGAACTTGCGCATGCCGTATATGCGATTCATGCGTCCATCCGGCAATATGTGGAGAAAGAACTACCCTCTCAGATTGTATTATATACGAAAATGCGGAAGGAAGGTTGTCCATATCCAGTTTTTCAAAAGAGCCGGCTTCATATTCCAGCACATCAAGCGCTGCACCCAAAACATGTCCACTCTTCAGATGCTTCACCAGATCATGCGAATCTACAACCTTTCCTCGTGATGTGTTAAGCAGATAAATGTTTTTTCTAAACAATTTCAGAAAATCATCATTCACCATGTAATGTGTTTCTTCAGTTAACGGTACATGCAGGCTAAGAATATCTGCTTCATCAAATATTTTTTCAAGCGTTACTTCTATTGTATTTCCGTCAGAATAATTTGTTTTGTATTTGTCATAAGAAATCACTCTTGCATCAAATCCTGAAATACGTTTTGCAAAAGCACTTCCCATATTTCCATAACCAATAATTCCAATTGTCTTTCCTTTAATTTCATGTCCTCGGTTTCCTTCACGAATCCAAATCCCTCGTCTGACTTCGCGATCCGCTTTCATCAGGTTATTCATCAGTGCAAGCAACAAGCCTGTTGCCTGTTCACCAACCGCATCACGATTTCCTTCCGGCGAATTTATACAAGCGATTCCTTTTTTCTCTGCATACTGAACATCGATTCCTTCCATGCCCGAGCCGGCGCGGGCAATGAAACGCAGGTTTTTTCCTGCATTAATAAATTCCTCATCAATTTTTAAACGGCTTCGGATAATAACGCCTGTATAATCCCCAATAATTTGCATTACTTCTTCCAGCGGCATTTCCGCATGATGCTCACATACAAATCCCATTGCATTCAATGATTCCACTAATGCTTCATGGGTTGTATCCAGAAAAAGAATTTTTTGCTTTTCCATTATACCAAAAGTAAAAAAAAAAAACCACCTCAAAGGTGGTTCATTTATTCTTTTTCAAATTTTTATGGAATTGCCTTGCGCTCCTCCGCCTGAATTACTTCATAATCCGATTTACGGTAAATGAACGCAACGATGCTGATATGATTTTCATTCCAGCCACTGTTCAAGATCATAGAAAAGTTTTTCACTACATGCTGACCATTGGCCGTAGTTCCGGAAACAAGTGTGTCGCCCCAGGTTCCATTGAACGAACCGCGCAACACATCCCTATGAACATAGTTAGTGATTGTGGGAGTAGTCCCTATGTTAGGGTCCGAATTTTTTTGCGGTTTCACAATACTGTCTTCCGTCACCACAACGCTAATCATATATGTTCCATTGAGTATACTCAGAAATTCAGCATCCAATTCAACATCCAGTTGTCTTGTCCCTGAATTATAGGTTGGCGTGAGTTCAATATAGGCATCCGGCTCATTGTTGATGATGCCGGAAACAGCAGTTCCCCAGCCTGTGGGTCCAATAATATGGGTGGTATTATATCCCTTTCTGTTCACCATTCCATTGGGATTTCCCAACGTTCCGATTCCGAAGAAATTATCCCATGCGGTTCCTTCTGCGGATCTGAAATCATAGGTAAAATCACCCGTTGCGTCCGGTGTTGAATAAAAACCAGCATGAACCGAAAGGATAATCAGTTTCTCCCCGTAAACAGTCTTCAGGTCATGTGCCGTTTTTGCACCAGCCGGACAGTTGGGGCACTTGTGCCCTGTATAATCTTCCAGCAGAACTTTACGCACTTTGGTATTTGTATCGTTGCTGCTGCTTCCCGATTTGTATGGAGGTGTCACCTTATCACAGGACTGAAAAATCAGAAATCCCGCGGAAACTGCCAGTATGAAAATCTTGAACTTTTTCATTTTTGTGTATTTAAAAAGTTAGAAACTGCTGGTCACTGAAAGGGTAAACCCATTGGCTGCCGGCACGTACCTGCATACACCACCCACGCACAAAAGTCCTTCACGCTGCTTGCCATAAGAAAGGGCTATCCGTGTTGCGCTTTTAATGTATCCGGCGGACACCGTGTAGTAATGAATCTGCTTGTTAGTTTCAGGATGACCATAATTATACATATCCCCAACGGCAGCAAACCATTTCGGTGCAATGGTGAGTTCGGCCATAGCCATGGCCCAGCTGCCCTTGTCCTGCTTTGTATAAAGATGCTGCAACTCGAGTTTAAGAGAATGTTTGTCTGAGAATTTATACGTCATGTCGGCTACACCCACATTGGCATACACCAAGGGTTCGCCGGGACGGCCTTCCACCACAGCAACGTTATAAACCATATTCGCAAACATGAAAATCGCCTTGAACTTCTTGCTGAATTTATGGGAGATCTCAATGTTTACATCTTCAAAATAACGACTGGTTGTATCAACACCAAAAAAGTCAGACTGATACCCCAGGGTACCGGGAACGCCAATCGCTGTGGTATCAGAGGCGGCACTGCGTTGAATTGGATATGCCGTAGAATAATTCAGCACAAGGTCGGTACCATAATGGCCACCGAGCAGTGTCCCTTTTTTGAGTTTATAATTCACCTGACCCATTATACCCATTTCTCCGTTGGGCTGGGTTGCATATGGATAAATGGCCATCAGTGTGTATGCATGCTGCTTGGTAAGAGCCGGCAGGTAATTGATCATTAATACATTTCCGGTTGAAGCTCTGTCGGAGCGGTAGTTCATATTGTCAATTCGCTTGGCAGACAGCAGTAAACCGAATCCTTTTTTGGAATAAGCCGCTGAAACCAAAAGAGCTTCCCCCGGTTTGTAAATCATATTATTTACTGCAGAAGGGTCATTGATCTTGTAGGCATATTCGCTGAATAGGTTAAAATTCTTGTAAATAAAATTCAGCCGACCTCCGTAACAACCCACATTATCGGGCAGCTTGTAAATCGGATCGAGTGAACCGTCCTGGAACTTACTGACAAACGATCCCCCGGCAATAACATTCAGTTGCTTATCCAGCATTTTTGGAAACAGCTCAGCCATGGACAACTCCCCGTCGAAACCGCGGACAATACCGGGTCCTTTTTCGAAGTAGAGGCGCTGTCTTCCGATCAGTCCTTTCATCGTCAAAGCTTTAAAGACTGTGTATTTTATCCTTACGCCGTCGATGGAATTGTCGTACCCAATGTTTCTGTCTTCATAGGTTCTGAGCATCAATCCGCTTCCGAATTGCTCATAGAAATTTCCCACGGTGATTTCCATCTCATCGGCAGTGTATGATGCAAACCTGTATGGAATACCGCTTCCGTTGTTAGATTTACTGAATCCCTGTAAGGCATTTGAATAATTTTCATAGCGTAACCCCGCCGTGAACTTGTTGTTTGTGTACAGTATATTCAGAAACGCATTGCTCCCGAATTCTTCCGGCACCTTGGGTGCCCCGATGAGCGAATCCTCGTAATAATACTGCGCATCCAGCTGAAAACTTCCGCTCACCTGCCCTGACTGTATCAGGTTCTTCTGTGCGGAAACAAACCAAGGCAGCAGCAGGAATCCCGCTGCTACCAAACTCTTTACTATCCTCATATCGTATTAAAAAACTATTCTGTAATTTTTTCACCTTTGGCCACTTTTCTGACAATTTCGATCAATTGGAGTTCAGCCCCTTCTGAAAAGGATGTATGCTGCCAAACGATCTCCCCATTCCCGTTCAGAACAAAAGTATGCGGAACCTGATTCACATTCAGTGCACGCTTTAAATCCGAATTCAGATCCAGCAGCACCTCGTATTCCCACTGTTTACTGTTTACAAGCGGTTTTACACCGGTTGAAGTACGAGAATCATCAATAGAAACTGCAATCAGTTTAACACCAGTTTCCGTTTGCCAGTCACCATAAACTTCGGCAATGCTTGTCAGTTCTTTTATACAGGGCTTGCACCAGGTTGCCCAGAAACTAACAATAATGGGTTTCCCATCATTAGCAATGTCTTTCGTGTTAAATGTTTTTCCATCTAACGTTTTTACATTCACGGAAGGGAGCTTACTAACTCCGTCCTGAGCCAACAGCATCGATACCGGCAGCATCATGGCCAGCAACGTAATAACAATTTTCTTTTTCATATAAATAACATTTTCAATTTACGCATGCAAATATATAGATATGTTTTTTTATTGCAAACCTTTTTTGAATTAATTGACAGAAAGTTTAAAAAATCCTTTTGAACCGTCCGCATTCACAAGGCAACACAAGTAGATACCATTATTCATGCCAACCAATTGTATTTCTGTTTGGGTTGAATTTTCAGGTATCTGTGAATTGAACACAACATTTCCAAGAAGATCGTAAACCACAACGGTTCTGTTTTCATTTGAAATTGGATAATGCAATACTGTACTTCCTGAAGCAGGGTTGGGTGCACAGAATACATTGCTGGTTTTTGAAGTATTCTGATCTTCAATTCCAACAAGTCCGTCAAACCAATCGATGGAGCGATCCAAAAGTGTTGACTGAAAAGTTACATCTTCTATTAACTCGAATGCAAATGAACAATAAACTGTTTTCCATCCGGCCGACTCGCTTCTCATTACTGCAATATCGGTGTTATCCACACCATAAAACATTCCAGCATGACTATTCATTCCAAAAGCAATCATGTGATCTGTACTTGGCACAAAATAACTTTGTGAAAGTGACGTTGCTGTAAGGACACTAAATACGGGATCAGACCATAATGGGGAAACTGTCAATACCGAAGAATCGCCATTGGTTTTATATACAGCGCCCAAATAATTTTTATAGAAATTTTTATAATTCAAGCTACCACCTAAAGTGTAGGCTGAATAACCAACATCCTGGCCACATACAAACAAATTTCCTTTTGTTATAAGATAATGAGTTAGCGCTGCAATTTCAGGATCTGAAAAAAGTGTCGGGGAATTTTTTGCGCCTGTATTAATTATTAAATGTTTCAGATTGGTTTTATTAAATCCGGTTGTATCCAAATTTCCAAACTGAGAAGAATTAATTTCAAGGTAGGAATTAGAAGTAGAAGTTAATGCATTTCTAAGCAGAGGCGTATTACTTCCATCGCGATCTATCAGTAATGTGGTAACATCAGAAAGCAGTGTCAGTTCTTGTCCGACAGTAACTCCGGTTTTTGAAACATTGATCGATACAACACCTTTTGTGTTTGGTGTCGCATCGGAAATAATATTCACTGTTACAGCTGTTGAACCACCAGCAGCAACAGTAACGTCTGTACTATCCGTGTATGTTGTTCCACTGATTACAAAATTTGAAGACCAACCTGCAGGAAGTTGTGATTTATTAAGTTTAAATCGATAGGACTCCGAAATCGTGCTGGTTGTATTAAATGTAAGCATATAGCTTGCAGAGCTTCCTGCTGCACCAATCTTACATTTTTTCTTCCCAATATTCATAGCAATACTGTATGGAAGATTTGGTGCAACATAAGCAGCCTGATCCACTTCCTTGGAAGATGTATTCTGAACAAAGCCAACAACTGCAATTTCTGTGAGTTTATATACATTTGCAAATGCCCATGCCTGATTGATAACAATGGAATCCCCAACATTAAAAGAAGTAGGCAATGCTGTTCCATTTGCATTGGGCAGCATTTTTTTCATCACGTTATAAAAATCAGTTTCACCGTTTGATCCCGGAGGGGATGTGAAATGAATGTGCCTTTCGATAACTGCAATATGTGCAACTTTATTTCCTGAAACTGCCTGTGTGCAAACAACTCCCATTCGAACATACACAGAGTCCAGATTGTCTGAAATTCTGTAAGAAAGATGAATATCAAAAGGGGACGTAACTGCAGAACGTGTATTTACCATTGTCTGGTTTACACTACTTGGGTGTCCATTGTAATAATTACCGTCAACAACTGAATTAGGGACACCTGTAACACCATACAAAGAAACCCGAGAGGCAACCTCAGAAGGGTTTTGTGCATTCATCGGATCTACACCCGGCCAACTGGTCTGGTATTTGATTGCACACATCTTAGTTGGGTTACTATTCAGCAAAGTTTGAATTGCAGGATTGTATGTTGCACATGGACCGCAGGAAGCTTGCGTAAAATGCTCCAGCAAAACAACACGTGTAGATTGAGACTGAACCTGAAGAAAGAGACCGGCCAGCAAAATTGTAAAAGTTATTTTTTTCATAGTAAAAACTTTAAATATTATTATATCTAAATTTATCGATACAAAAGTAATAAAAGATAAATGGAAAAATGTCTTGACTTTGCAATTTAAATTAATTATCTTTATGAACTGTAAAAAAAATGATGTTATGAAGAAAAAGGTACTGATTTTTACGGCTTTACTATTCTCCGCATTTGCAATAAATGCCCAGAATTTAACTCTTTCTTATAGTGGTGGAAACATTGCCAACGGTGGCTCTGTTACCATTGGGGGTGAACTTGTCAGCATAATTGAAGGACACATCTATTTTACCAACAATTCAGCCTCCACGATAAATGTAATGGTGAAAAAAACAGAAATTTCACTGATTGCCGGATCTGACAATTCTTTCTGTTTTAACGGCAGCTGCTATCCACCTTTTGTGTATGTTTCTCCAACAGCACTTTCACTAACTGCAGGGACAACCAATTCAACGTCTTTTTATGGGGATTATACATCCAACGGAAATCCCGGAATTTCTACTGTTGCTTATACTTTTTACAACCAATCTAACCCAAATGATTCCGCTCAGGTAATTGTTAATTATGATGCTACGGCTGGAATTAATGGTCATGTATCATTAAAAACAGAACTTTCTAATGCATTTCCAAATCCTGCAAACAGCTATGTTTCCTTTAATTATTCCTTTGGAAAAGATGTTAGTTCTGCAAAAGTTGTACTTCTCGATTTACTTGGAACTGAAATCCGCGAATCCAGCGTAACGGAACCTGAAGGAAAGGTGGTCTTTTCAACCTCGGACATTAGCAATGGTGTTTATTTCTATGCTTTCGTTATTAATGATAAAAAAGTTATCTCCCGAAAACTTGTCATAAAACATCAATAAAACTTCAAACCGGCTCTGCCGGTTTTTTTTTTGCATTTTTTCTTAAAAAAAACTTATTGAAATATCTAAATTTATATATTTGTTGTCAAATAACTAAAGACTACGAACATGAAAAAAGTACTTTTTACTCTTGGAGTTCTTATGATGACAGCGTTTTGTAATGCTCAGTCGTTAAAGTTAATTAATACAGATGGTCAAATTCACAATGGGGACACTGTCAGATATGACACTACACTGATTTCAATAGCCGAACTTGCTGCTCTTGATGTTAAAATAATTAACACTTCTTCCTCTGGTGTTGCTGTTAATCTTGTCAAACAAAACCTTTATGAAGTGACTGGCACAGAAAATTCTTTTTGTTTCTGCATTAATTGCTATCCTCCTTTTGTAATGTCTGCCGGACCATGCACATTAAACGCTCAAGATACCATGACTGATTTTTCTGCGCATTATTACCCATATTCTAATTGCGGAACTTCTTATGTTGCCTATACATTTTCATTGAATGGCACTCCAACTGATTCTATTCGAGTGGTTTTTGAATTCGTGGTTATATGTCCGGGGATTGATGAACACGACGCATTAACATGCAAGGTTTCTAATTTATTTCCAAACCCGGCATCTTCAGAATCTCGTCTTCAATACTCACTTAATCGCTATACGTCGGATCTGAAACTTAAAGTTTATAGTATCACAGGCGAGTTAGTGTATGAAAGATTTCTCCAGAAGCAAAACGGAGAAGCGGTTATTCCTACCTCAGAATTTTCAAAAGGCATGTATTACTGCACTCTTGAAGGTGAAGGAGCAATTCTTTCTAGTCGAAAACTGATTGTCAACTAAGTATTTTTCATTTTTTCCAGTGCTTTACTGATATCTGCAATCAGCAAACCCGCATCTTCCAAACCTATATACATCCTGATCAGATTGACCGGGATGTTTTTTTTGTTATTGTTTCCTGATGAATACAGCACTGAAGCAGGAAATACCAGCGATTCATATCCACCCCAGGAACATGCCAGCAGGAAACGTTGAAGACTATCACAAAACACATCAATCTTTTCAGTAGATTCTTCCCGCAATAAGAAAGAAAACAGTCCTCCTGAACCTTTCATTTGTCTTTTGGCGAGCCCATATTGCGGATGAGAAGGTAGATGAGGATATAAAACTTTTTTGATCATAGGATGCTGCTCAAGAAATGAAGTAACTTTGGCTGCATTCTCTGAAATTTTTTGCATACGGACGGGAAGGGTTCTCAAGCCTCGCATTAAGAGCCAGGCATCGTGCGGAGAAATGATGCCGCCAAAAGTCATAAACTCGGCATCAAAAATCTTTTTTATCATTTCCTGCTTGCCACAAATAACACCTGCCACCAGATCGCTGTGACCACCCAGATACTTCGAAGCGGAATGAATTACAATATCAATTCCGTATGAAAGTGGCTGTTGATACAAGGGTGTTGAATAACTATTATCGATAACTGTAATAATTTTTTTCGCTTTAGCAAATGAAGCAACAGAAGTCAGGTCCTGCAATTCAAAAGTAAATGAATTGGGACTTTCCAGATAAATAAGTTTTGTTTCCTCACAAATAAGCGAACCCAACTCCATCGGATTCACACCATCAGTCATGGAAACACGCACACCATATTTTGCCAGAATCGTATTGAACAAAGTATCAGTCCAGCTATACGGATTCTTAATGCATATCGCGTGGTCACCTGCTTTCAGATTTGACATCACAGCAGCAGTAATTGCAGCACATCCACTTGATGTTACAAGCGCATCTTCGGTACCTTCTAACGCAGCAAGTTTTTTTCTCAGTATGGCGACCGTAGGATTGTTTCCGCGTGTATAAAACGGAATGTCAAATTCGCGGTTAATATTTTCGCGCATGGCCTGAACCGTGGGAAAACAAAAGTTGCTTGTCTGAATTACGGGTGGTGAAACGGCATTGTAATAATGCTCACGATCTTCACCAAGTTGATTGAGGATATGAGAAATATCATCCATTTTCTTTTTTCTTTCTTATCTTTGAAGTGATCTGCAAAGGTAAAAAACCGATCATGAATCCATGAAAAAACCGGAACTCATTTTCGACTATCTTCAATACAAACTCACGTCTAAAAACAGGCATGGTATTCATTCGCCCTTTGTATACGAGTTTCTTGATAAAGTCATTTGTGATCAAACCTTATATCCCGAATACAAACGTATCGAAGCTGTACGCCGTTGTTTAACCAACTGCAAAGAAACGCTTGTCCAGGAAGATTACGGTGGAAGTGAAGTACCGATTCTGAAAGAAAAAAGCATAAGTTACATCACCAAGAACTCATGCAAAAACAAAAAATACGGACGATTGTTATTTCGAATTGCACGTTATTACAAACCATTGACTATTCTTGAGTTGGGAACTTCGCTTGGTATAAGCACAATGTATCTTGCTAAAGGAAGTCTTCAATCAAAAGTTTTTACAATTGAAGGGTGTTTAAAAACATCCATAAAGGCAAAAGAAAATTTTGAGCGGGCAGGGATAAAAAATATTATTCAGTTTACAGGAACCTTTGATGATAAACTTCCTGAAGTATTAGAAAAATCAGGTCAGCCCGATCTTGTTTTTTTTGACGGAAACCACTACAAAGAGCCTTCCTTAAAATATTTTAATGCATGTATTGAATGTGCTCCTGACAATGCAATCTTCATTTTTGATGATATCCGATGGTCACGCCAGATGAAAGAAGTATGGGCTCTTCTATGCGCCGATCCAAGAATTAATATTTCGGTTGATCTTTTTACTATGGGCATTCTTTTTATTCGAAATGGACAAACCAAACAGCACTTCCGTATTCGTTTTTAAAATATCTTTGCATGAACTAGAAGTATAATTATGGCACAGGAAATTATAAGCCTGAAGAACATTGTGAAGAATTATAAGGTGGGAACTGAAATTGTTCGGGCCCTTCGTTCTGTTTCACTTTCCATTTACAAAAACGAATATGTTGCCCTTATGGGTCCATCCGGCTCCGGGAAATCCACGCTGATGAATATTCTGGGCGCACTTGATACGCCTACTTCCGGTGAATACATTTTAAATGACAATGATGTAAGCAAGCTCAGCGATAATAAACTGGCTGAAATCCGCAATAAAGAAATTGGTTTTGTGTTTCAAACATTTAATCTTCTTCCTCGTTCCACTGCTTTGGATAATGTAATGCTTCCATTGATTTATGCAGGATTCAACAAAGCTAAAAGAGAAAAAAGAGCAACTGAAGTTTTGGCGAATGTACAGCTGGAAGATCGCATGAAACACCGCCCCAATGAGCTTTCCGGCGGGCAGCGCCAGCGCGTGGCTATTGCACGGGCACTTGTGAATACGCCTTCCATCATTCTTGCAGATGAACCCACTGGAAATCTTGATTCAGTAACATCTGTTGAAATTATGGGCTTGTTTGAAGAAATTCACAAAAAAGGAAATACGATTATCATTGTTACACACGAAGAGGATATTGCGAAATATGCACACCGCATTGTAAAATTACTTGACGGACGCATTGAATCGGATGAAAAAAACCCGAATATACGTACGTTTGCCAAAGCTCAACTTGAACTAAAATCAGAGCACGAATGAAAGTGTATACCAAAACCGGCGACAAAGGAGAAACTTCATTAATCGGTGGAACCCGCGTTCCCAAGTTTCATCCGCGCATTGAAGCCTATGGCACCATTGATGAATTGAATTCTTTTGCCGGCTTACTTCGTGATTCTATAAAAGATGAGTCCATTCGGAAAGATTTACTCAGTATTCAGGAAAAACTTTTTGTCGTAGAATCTTATCTTGCACTCGAACCTGATAAAACAAAACACACTTACAATTGTAAAAATTTACCGGAAATCACAGAAGATGACATTCATTCTTTAGAAAATGAGATGGATAAAATGAATTCTTCATTACCCGAGTTAAAACATTTTATTATTCCGGGTGGTGATGTGCTTGTTTCTTACTGCCACGTTTGTCGCACTATTTGCCGGAGAGCTGAAAGAATTATGGTACAGTTGGCTATTGAAACACCTGTTGATTCAGCATTGTTGAAATATGTAAATCGCCTCTCTGATTATTTTTTTGTACTTGCACGCTACATTGCTCAATCCCTAGGTATTTCAGAGATTCACTGGAAAACGAAATAATTCCTGATATTTAGAACAACTTTTCAATTTTATGGTTGTCTTATAAAAAGAAAATCTTTTCGTCATGAAAAAAATATACTCTTTGCTTTTCATATTATTTGCTTTTCAGTCCTTGTCTGGACAAATTCAACCCTACATGGGAATTTATCCGGTTGACAGTTTAACTTTTGAGAACAGTCCTCAATTTTTGTCTATTCAAAAAGAGGCTTCTTCCATCTGGCAAATCGGATCCTCTGATAAAATATTTTTCGGAACTGGTTTTTCTGCACCCAATGCAATTATGACGGATACGATCAATCCTTATCCTGATAATAACCATAGTTATTTTGATTTGATTATCCCAACCAATCAGTTCTTATCGGTTGCTCCTGTAATTAATTTCCGACATAAATTGCAGTGTGATACAATTACAGAAGGTGGTTATATTGAAATTTCCTATGATAAAGGATTAACCTGGAAGAATGTAGTTTTTGACAGTTCATGTATTACAAACATTTCTTGCTTTGGGAATTGCCCGCCTAATACTGAAAATATGTATAGCGCTACAGATACTATTTCTGGTGGTATTCCTGCATTTACAGGAACAATTAACAATTGGAAATATTCCCGTCTTCAATGGATTTATGATCTTCCTATAAAATTATGGCCAATGGATACAACTCTATTGCGTTTTCATTTTATCAGTGATGGTAATTCTACAGGTAAAGCTGGATGGATCATCGATAACATTTCGCTTGACTATACAAATTTAGGAAGTGAAATTTCTGGTGAAGAATCCATTTCATTGGGCATTTATCCAAATCCCGCTTCAGACCTTATAACTATCGAAATAACACAACCCAATGATTTTACAGAAATCATACTTCAGGATGTACTGTCTCGCAATAAAAGATATTTCTCAATCATTAATAACCAAATTCAGCAAATTTCAGTAGGCGATTTACCCCGTGGAACATATGTCTGTAGCCTGATTTCTAAAGATGGTCGTACTTATAACCGTATCATTGTTTTGAAATGATCTGATATTAAGCTTTTCCTCGTTTAACATTTTTTAACAGGCCGCCGTAATATCTAAGATTTTTAAGCACTTATCTATAATTTTTAAAGTTTTGTTTAAATAATGAAACTTTTTCTTGACTTTTTGATATTAAATAGTATATTTTTGCAAAAAATCCAGGACCCATGTATTGGACACTTGAACTTGCTTCCAAATTGGAAGATGCGCCCTGGCCGGCTACAAAGGACGAACTTATCGACTTTGCTATTCGCTCCGGTTCTCCTATGGAGGTGATTGAAAATCTCCAGGAACTCGAAGATGAAGGCGAAGTATACGAAAGTATTGAAGACATCTGGCCTGACTATCCGACCAAGGAAGATTTTTTCTTCCATGAAGATGAGTACTGATTTCTAGAAAATGAGAACAGGGCACATTTGCCTTTGACTATTACAGTCAGAACACACGAACGATCAACAGCACCCGCGGGTGCTGTTTCGTTTTTTTAACAAATTATACATTAAAGGAAATGATTACCTTTGTTGGTTAAATTATCAATATCATTCTTACATGGCACACATTCTTACTAAAGTCCTCGGTGGTTTATTCGGAAAAAAATCAGACAAAGACATTAAAGATATTTATCCAATTGCTGTTGCCGCCAACAAGCATTTTGATTCACTCATCAGCTTGTCAAACGACGAACTTCGTGAAGTTACTTACAAACTGAAAAATCAAGTAATTGAATATATACGTGATGAAGAAGATGAAATTGCATCTTTAAAACTACAAATCGAAGAAAACTTCGACATGGAAGTTTCAGAAAAAGAAAGAATCTATACTGAAGTTGACAAGCTGATAAAACTCTCCAATCAAAAAACGGAAGAAATTCTTTCCGAAATATTACCTGAAGCTTTTGCGGTTGTTAAAGAAACGGCGCGCCGTTTTACTGAAAATGAAACTATTGAAGTTACTGCCACTGAGCTCGACCGCGAGCTATCCATTAACAGAAACAGCATTCAGATTAACGGAAACAAAGCGATCTGGCATAACCGTTGGGTTGCCGGTGGAACCACAGTCAAATGGGACATGGTGCATTACGATGTACAGCTCATTGGAGGTGTTGTTTTGCATCAGGGAAAAATTGCTGAAATGGGCACTGGTGAAGGAAAGACGCTGGTTGCGACTTTGCCGGTTTTTCTGAATGCACTTGCGGGCAAAGGCGTTCACATCGTTACTGTCAATGATTATTTAGCAAAACGTGACTCGGAATGGATGGGTCCATTATATGAATTTCATGGATTGCGTGTAGATTGCATTGATAAACACGAACCCAATTCGGAAGAAAGACGCAAAGCATATCTTGCTGACATTACTTTTGGAACAAACAGTGAATTTGGTTTCGATTATTTGCGCGACAATATGGCCCGCAGCCCTGAAGAAATAGTTCAGCGCGGTCATCATTACGCCATCGTCGATGAAGTTGACTCCGTTCTGATTGATGATGCGCGTACACCGTTGATTATTTCCGGCCCGATGAATCAGGAAGATAAACATGAATTCAGCCAATTAAAACCTAAAATTGAAAAGCTTGTTAATGCACAAAAAAATCTGATCAATCAATACCTGGCTGATGCAAAGAAAAATTATACAGAGGGCAAAGAAGCAGATGCAGGCCTTCAACTTCTTCGCTCGTTTCGTGGGCTTCCAAGAAACAAAGCGCTAATAAAATATTTTAGTGAGCAGGGCGTAAAAGCACTAATGCAAAAAACAGAAAATCAATTCATGGCAGATAATTCAAAGAAAATGCCTGAGGTTGATAAAGAACTATTTTTTGTGATCGATGAGAAAAACAACACTATCGAAATGACTGATAAAGGAATTGATCTAATCACGACCAATTCGGATGACGCTTCCTTTTTCATCATGCCTGATGTCGGTGTTGAAATTTCCGAAATTGAAAAATTAACTATTTCCGAAGCAGAAAAAATGAACCGAAAAGCGGAACTCATTCAGAATTTTTCTGTCAAGTCGGAGCGTATTCATACCATCAATCAACTTCTGAAAGCTTATGCACTTTTTGAAAAAGATGTTGAATATGTGGTTATCGAGAATCAGGTTAAAATTGTGGATGAGCAGACGGGCCGTATCATGGAAGGGCGTCGCTATTCAGACGGCTTGCATCAAGCTATTGAAGCAAAAGAAAATGTAAAAGTGGAAGGTGCGACACAAACATTTGCTACCATTACACTGCAGAATTATTTCCGTATGTTTCACAAACTTGCGGGTATGACGGGAACAGCTGAAACAGAAGCTGGTGAATTCTGGACAATTTACAAATTAGACTGCACAGTAGTTCCTACGAATCGCCCCGTTATACGTAAAGATGCCGAAGATCTGGTTCATAAAACAAAACGCGAAAAATACAATGCTGTTATTGATGAGATTGTAAAACTTGTTAAAGAAGGAAGGCCTGTTCTTGTAGGTACAACCTCCGTTGAAACTTCTGAGTTGTTAAGCAGGATGTTGAAAATTCGCAATATCAAACACAACGTTTTAAATGCAAAACAGCATCAGAGGGAAGCGGATATTATTGCAGAAGCGGGTCAGGCAGGAACCGTTACTATTGCTACAAATATGGCGGGTCGTGGCACGGATATTAAACTTGGAAAAGGTGTTAAAGAGGCGGGCGGGCTTGCCATTATTGGTACGGAGCGCCATGAATCGCGGCGTGTAGACAGGCAGTTACGCGGACGTGCCGGACGACAGGGTGATCCGGGATCTTCCCAATTTTTTGTTTCGCTGGAAGATGACCTGATGCGTTTGTTCGGAAGTGAACGAATTGCGCGATTGATGGATACGCTCGGTTTGAAAGAAGGAGAAGTGATTCAGCACTCCATGATCACAAAGTCGATTGAGCGTGCACAACGAAAAGTAGAGGAAAACAACTTTGGTATTCGTAAACGTTTGCTGGAATACGATGATGTGATGAACTCACAACGCGAAGTAATCTATACACGTCGTAGAAATGCACTGTATGGTGACCGTTTACAAATTGATATTATAAATAATCTTGGAGATGTTTGTGAAGGCTTTGCTAATGAACATCATGAAAGACGAGACTTTGAGACATTCCGCTTTGAACTGCTAAAAACTCTTGGTATTGACAGTCCATGGGGCGAACAAGAATTTTTAAAATTAAATCCATCTGAAATTTCTGACTCATTATTTGAAAAAGCACAATTAGAATACAAGCGCAAATGTGATTTCATGGCAGAACTTTCGTTCCCGGTAATTAAAAATATTCATGAAACATCAAACTATGAAAATATTCTTGTTCCGGTTTCTGATGGGATAAAAACGATTAACATTTTAGCTAACTTGAAAAAATGTTACGAAACAAACTGTCGTGAACTTGTTAAAACATTTGAAAAAAGCATTGCTCTTTCTGTAATTGATGACGAATGGAAAGAACATTTGCGTGAGTTGGATGAATTGAAACAGTCTGTTCAAAACGCAACCTATGAACAGAAAGATCCACTGCTCATTTATAAATTTGAGTCCTTCGGGCTTTTCCAGAGTATGATTAGTCGTACTAATAAAGAAGTTACTTCATTTTTATTTAAAGGCAGACTTCCCAGTGAAGAAGACAGGAATGTTCAACAGGGCAAGCAACCACAAAGGGTTGATATGAGCCGCATGCGTACCAGCCGGCCTGATAATGTTCAGCAACAAGACACACGTGAACAACAGAAATCAGCTCCGGTTAAAGTCGAGAAAAAAGTAGGGCGAAACGATCCTTGTCCTTGCGGTAGTGGAAAGAAATATAAAAGCTGTCACGGTTTGGGAAGTTAATTCCTGCAGAATTTTTTTATTACTTCTTCGTGTTGTGGAAATTTTTGTATTAAATTTTCTGCATTCCCCATTTCGAAATCATCAAAATCGAAACCGGGCGATACCATGCAACCCATCAGCGCATATTTTCCGGAAGACACAGCCTGCGCAGCAAACCAACATCCCGCAGGAATTACAATTTGCATTTGATGACCATTATCAATATCCTTTCCCAATAAATTTCTTTGCAACTTCCCGTCTGGATCTATTGAAAATATTTCAACACAATCTCCCTGATGATAATACCAAAGCTCATCAGATTTCAAACGATGAAAAGAGGAGAAATCATTTTCTTCAAGCAAATAAAAAATTGATGTATAGCAACAACGGTCTGCTTTATGATCAGGTAATGCGAAAGCAGGTATAATTATTTCAGACCGAAAACATTCGCGAAACCATCCACCTTCAGGATGTTTTTGCAGCTCCAATTTTTTAATAAATTCTTCAGATTGGTTCATTATTCAATTTTTTTATCAGTTTTCCACAAACAGAATGCAGCAGATGCACATCTGTTTCCTGCGCAAGCATCATGCGTTCCATAATACGATTGTATATTGGGCTTCCTTGTTTGTATCCACAGATTTTTAAGATTTGCTCTGCCTTTTCGTGAAGAACACTCATTTCATCGGATGAAACAGTTTTTATTTTTTTCCTTTTATGAAATCCTGCAGTTGAGAAAGTATATGCATACATCATCACTGCCTGAGAAAGGTTAAGCGAGGGGAACTTTGTTGCAAGTGGAATCCTTGAAACAACATGACATTGTCGGAGTTCCTCATTGGTTAGACCGCTTTCTTCCCGGCCAAAAACAATTCCTATATTTTTTATCATTGTTTTTCTTTGTCCGATGTATTCTGTCAAATCAGGCAGCGGAATAAAATCAACATACGAACTTCTCTTTTTTGCAGTCGTTGCGACTAAAAAATCAAGATCAGAAACAGCTTCATTCAAAGAAGTAAATATTTTTGAATTATTAAGAATATCGTTCGAAGCATGCGCAACAATAAATGCTTTGGGATGTGGAAACCCTTTCGGATTTACCATACGTAAATCTGAGAACCCCATTGTTTTTAAAGCACGTGCTGAAGCTCCGATATTTTCGGGAACCTGGGGTTCTATTAGAATAAATGAGACATTCATTCAGTCAATTTTGAAGTAACTTGTTTTACTCGCCTTTTAATTTTTCAAAATCTTCCAATTGCTGATGCAATTCATCCAACTGTAAATAAAGTTTTTCTGTATATTTTTCCGCTTCGGAATATTCTAATGAAAGAGCTTTCAATACATGGGCATCGGTCTGACATTTCTCTTCACTCAATTGTTCAAGAAGTGATTTCATTTTAATTTCATTTTCTGAAATTTTCATTTCTGCTTCGGAAATTCTATTTTTAATTTTTCGCAGTTCTTTTTCTGAATTTTTTCTGTCCTGATATAATTGCTTTTGATCAATTCCAGAATTGTCTTTTTTACTATTGCCTTGCTCCGCTTTTTTCTTTTCGAGTTCACGCAATGATTCCATTTTTCTTGAATTCAGAAATTCATAAACACTTCCGATGTATTGCCTGATCTGTTGATTACGGAATTCAAACACTTTATTGGTGAGTCCGTTTAAAAAATCTCTGTCATGTGAAACAATGATTAACGTACCATTATATTTCATCAAAGCATTCTTTAAAACCTCCTTCGATCGCATATCAAGATGATTGGTAGGCTCATCAAGAATTAAAAGATTAACAGGCTTTAAAAGCAATCTGGCCATTGCCAGTCGTGTTTTCTCACCGCCCGAAAGCACACTTACTTTTTTGTCAACATCATCTTCACCAAACAGAAAAGATCCGAGTATCGCTCGAATCTTTGTTCGAATATCACCAACTGCTGCATCATCAATTATATCGTATACTGTTTTTTTTGGATTCAGCTTATCGGCTTCATCCTGTGCAAAATACCCAAGGCTTACATTATAGCCACAACTCAGTTTGCCTGTGAAATCTGTATTTCCGGTAATCATTTTAACGAGTGTGGTTTTCCCTTCACCATTTCTTCCAACAAATGCAATCTTTTCCCCTGCAACAATATGAAAATCGAGGTCTTTTAAAATAAGTTTTTCGCCATATTTTTTGGATGCGCCTTCTGACTCAACTACAACTTTTCCGGAACGGGGAGCTGGTGGAAACTGAATGTGAATCGTTGTTGTATCTTCTTCATCCACTTCAACCCTATCCAGCTTATCGAGCATTTTGATTCTTGATTGAACCTGAACTGCCTTAGTAGCCTTGTATCTGAATCGCTCAATAAATTTTTCCGTATCCCCAATTTGCTTTTGCTGATTTGTAAAGGCTGCTAACTGCTGTTCTTTTCGTTCAGCTCGCATACGAACATATTCAGAATAGGGAACCTGATAATCGAACGCTTTCGCAAGAGATATTTCGATGGTGCGTTTTGTAACATTATTTAAGAGCGCCCTGTCGTGAGAAACAATAACTACAGCCCCATCATATTTATCAAGGTATTCCTCAATCCACTGAATTGAATCAATATCGAGATGGTTGGTCGGTTCATCAAGAAGCAACAGGTTGTGTTTGCGTAGAAGTAATTTGGCAAGCTCTACACGCATCTGCCAGCCACCGCTAAACTCGCGAATATTTCTTGTAAAATCTGTTCTTAAAAAACCCAATCCCAGCAAGACCTTTTCAATGTTTTCTTCCATCTGGGTTCCATCAGTCATACTAATGTAATGCGTATAATCGTTGAGAAGCTGAATCTGCTTCATGTAATCATCCGTATGCGTATCAGTACGTACTGTTAATTCCTCGGCTAGTAAATCTATTTTCTTTATAATATCAAGAATATCTTTAAAGGCTGAGCGTGTTTCTTCGATGATGGTTTTGTCTCCTTTCAATACCATTTCCTGCGGAAGAAAGCCTACTGAAAAGCCATCAGGCATAGCTATCACACCTTTGTCGGGTTTTAACTGACCGGAAAGAATACGAAGCATGGTTGTTTTCCCGGCACCATTTTTACCAACAAGACCGATGCGATCTTTCAGGTTAATGTTGAAAGAAATATCTTTCAGAAGATAAAAATCTCCGAACTGAAGTGATATGCCGCTAACCGAAATCATTGATTTTAAAAGAGTGCAAAGATAAAAAAAAAGGGCTGTAAAAAATACAGCCCTTTTAGTGTTCAAAATAAAGATTTTAGTTGAGAACCACTTTGCGGGTTACCATACCATCTTCTTTAATTACATTGATAAAATAAGTTCCGGGAGTGAGTCCAGCGGTACTGATATTTACTTCATGTTTGTTGCAATTTTCATTGTAAACCACTTCACCAATAGCGTTATACATTTTAACATTGCTGATGTTTGAAGTAGTAATCATATTGATTGTTGAATTCACCTGAGCAGGATTAGGCCAGACAGCAAGGTTATCACCTTTTGTGGCTTCATCAATTGCAACGGTACCCATATCAAGACCATACACTCTGTTTGGAGATTGCTGTACATTGAGCAAAATGACCAAACCACCAGGAACAATGGTGTTGTAAGTAGCTTCGCAACCACCGGCAATACCAGCAGCTAAGTCGAGACTTGAAAGACCACTGTTATCGTGGATTGTTCCTGTAAAAGTATTTGTAGCAATGTCATACTGAACCAAATCAACACCGGGGTAACCTGAAACGCCACCAACGGTCTGGCAGAATAACCAAACACAAGGTGTTGCCTGAGATACGCCATCATAGCATGAACCATAAGCAGAAGTAGGAACAGGACCGGTAACAGTTGCTGCACCACCCGTTTTAGGGACTAAAAACAGATCAGCCCAGGTACCTACCCAGAAGCCACCAGCTCCGCTGTATGCCAAAGGATCATAGCTGCAATGGCGAATAGAGGTAATACCAGAAGCAGTAATTGTAGTTGATGTCAGAGCTGTTGGATCAATTTTATAAATTGTGGCTGAGTTGGCGCCACCATAAAGATATGTGCCATCAAATGCAAAGTCACGTAAACCAGCTGGCACACCTGTTACTGTAACGGAGTCAATAAAAGCATATGTCGTAGCATTATATCTTTTAAAATAAGCACTCGTGCTCCAGCTACTTGTCCAGAACATGTTATTTACAAATGCGATTCCTTGCTGACCTGCAAAACTAGTATTGAAGGCAAATAATTCATCCCAAATGGCCAGTTTGTTTTCAGCATTTACATATGCATTTTGTTGATTCTGCATAGGGCATACTTCACTCTGCGCAATAACAGCAAATGAGACTGCAAATGTTAACATAACAAATAAAGTAATTTTCTTCATGGTTTTTGATTTTAGTTTATAAATGTTTCGGCAAATGTATAAAAAAAAGACATTCGCATTTCCTTATTTATTTTAGAATATTAATCCTTTTTACAGTTGATCCCTTTTCACCCTCACATTGCAGTATATACTGGCCATCAGCAATTTGAGGAATCTTAAGGGAAAATGATTTCTGACCGGGCTTCATCTCAAAAATGATTCTTCCCATGAGGTCAATAATTGAAACTCTGTCAATTTTTTCAGACGCAGCAATAAAAATCTGATCACTGGCAGGATTTGGGTAAACATTAAAGTCAAAAGTTGAGATATCAGCAAATCCGGGCAATGCAGTAATTGTAAAATCATCAATATTTAACTTCCAGCGATTTGCATTGCTGTAACATTTTACACCAAAGAAAAAGGCTCCTGTAGAAGGTGAAATCATTGTAATTATTGTATCATTAAAATTCGTGTTTACAACATTCGGCATGTTAAGAATTGAGGAATCCATCGAAGCTGAATCAGGCATTTGTCCATAACAAAGCTTAAATTTTTCAGGATGGTTATAAGAAAACGCCTTGTATGAAATACCAACAAAATAGGTAAACCCTTGCGCTAAACCAATGCAGCGGGTGAAAAGCCAGTCGTCTGCAATGATTGTATCATTCACATCATTGTAAGAATATTCAAACGAACCTGTTCCATTAACTCCAGCTAAAGGAACGTAATTCCAGGTGTATCCATCGAGATTTGCATCCAAAACTTCCCATCCCTGAAAATCAAGTGCGCCATTAAATCCCTGATAAATCGGGGGAATCAGGTTCACCTGATGCTCCGCAGAAAAACGAAGTGTATCATCTGTTTTATCTCCGTCAAGAGGAAGTGAAGTATAAACAGTAAAATTGTACATACCTGCAGTTGTCATATCTATTGAATTAGATAGCTGAAAAACCACTTCTTCTGCAGGATGTATTGTATCAGTATATAAAACGAAAACTGGAGCTGCGCCATTGACCTGATAGTAAACATTGAAATTAAATTCATCCGATAAACCATTGTTCTGAATGCGGACGATCAGGTTTTCATTGGGTGCAACAAAGCATGATGATTCAGGAGATACAGCAGAAGATATGCTTAGATCATGCATTGTTCCAATTGTTCCAGCATGGTATCCAAAAAGAATATCATCGCCGTTTCTCTGGCATAAACCACCTATGGTTACTGTGCCGCTAACTATTCCAGGAAAAAGAAACAAACCTCCGGAAGCCAGCGACAGTCCTAAATCAGCAGATGCATCAAAAACAGGAACATTAATTTGAGTTGTTGTAAGGTCGATTCGGGAAAGGTTTACACCGTTTCCACTCTGATCTGTAATCCACAAAAAATTCCCGCCGGCTGTGTCAAATGCACATCCTGAAATATGAGTAAACCCAAGTGAAGCAACATCAACCGTATCCAGAATTACACCAATCGATGAAATGCGATACAACGAATTCCAGTCGCCACCCCAGAAATCACCGTTGTCCGGATTGATTGTCAAATGGCGTAAAGCGAGTGATGATGAACAAATGATTGTGTCAATAAAATTTTTATTCGCAAGATCCAGTTTGAAAATATTTCCGCTTGCATTACTTCCATAGAAATAATTTCCCTGATACGCAAGATCACGAAAACCCTGACCGGCAGGAAGAGAAAGACCAGCTACTTTGAATTTTTCAACAAAAGTTCCCGTCGGGGAGTATTTAAAAACAGTATCATTATTCCAACAAGAGGCGTAAAAGAAATTTCCGTCAGTTTCAATACCGTAACGTGATTCAGGTATTCCTGTCAGGAGATTTGAGAACTGAAGCAACCATGATTTCGACTCTTCATTTTTCTGTGCATTTAAAGAAAAAGAAAATAAGAGTATAGAAAGGAACAGCAATGTAATTTTTTTCATAAAATATTTTTTTCAAAAGTAATCAAAATGATCATACCATTAAATCAGGGTTGAATAGTGTATTTGTATCTTCTATGATTGAAAGAATTTTTTCTTTCCCGATTCCAGTCAATGAAGAAACAGGAAAACTCTCGGGGAGTTCCTCCCACGTTTCCATAAGCGTCTTTTTAAACAGGGAAGTATTCATTGAAGAAATCTTGTCAGATACTTTATCTGTTTTTGTAAAAAGGATTGTAAATGGAATTTTATTTACGCCTAACCAGTCAACAAAGCTCAAATCTTTTTTATCCGGTTTGATTCGCGAATCCACAAGTACAAATACTTTCATCAGGTTAGGGCGATTGAGAATGTAGGAACTGATCATTTTTGTAAATGCTTCACGCGTGTTTTTGGATACACGTGCATAGCCATAGCCGGGCAAATCGGCCAGCCACCATTGTTCATTAATTAGAAAATGATTAATCAGTTTTGTTTTACCCGGCTTTGAGGAAGTAAGTGCCAGGTTTGATACTCCCGCAAGCATGTTGATAAGAGAAGATTTTCCAACATTGGATCTACCAATAAAAGCATATTCAGGAAATTTTTGCTCAGGACATTTTTTATAATGATCAGAACTGGCAATAAATTTTGCAGATTTTATTTTCATTTTATTCCTGAGAATCCTTCTTATAAGAATCGAAGTGACGCTCTTTTTTGATATCGTATATATCGCCAATTGTAACAAGTATACCTGTTTCTTCAACTGCCCCGAAACCAGGATTGATGGCAGTTCCAAAAATTCGCATTGTTGACGTCAGATTCATGTATGCATTTACAAGAGGTGGAATGGTTTCGTTGATACTACGTAATGTTTGTATCATCAATTTGTAATCAGCTCCATAATTTCCACCATTGAAAATTTGTTCCAGTTCATTAACATCTGTCAATATTCGCAATGGCTCCAGAGGGATTACAAGATTATCTTTATCAGGAAAATATTTGTTCAGAAAATACAAAATGATGTCTTTCGCGCGTTGGTTGAAGTGCGGATACATCGTTACTTTTCCAAAAAAATATTTGATATTGGGATTATCGATAACAATTGCTCCCAGACCATCCCAAAGATTATCGAGGGAATACATTCCTTTTCTCAAATCGCGTGTTGGCTGATAATTGGGTTGCACAAAAGATCTTCCCAGTTCAATTGTGTACGGTAGATAATCTTTAATAAACAATTCTTTAAATTCAAAAAGCTCAGTTGTGGCAAGTTCAATTCTTCCATCAGGCAATACAGCATCAGCGCAACATATGAATCGGTACCCGCCAGTAATTTGTTTATCTTCAGGATTCCAAACAACCAATTGCTGGAAAGGAGTTTCACTGGTATCAAAATGATCAATATCCACATCTTTCCCAGTTCCACCGCCAGCTTCACGAAAAGTAATTTCACGCAGCCTTCCGATTTCCCGCATAATATTCGGGGAATTACGAGCAGTAATTACATAGATTTCATTCTTTCCGAAATTTGTCTCGCGTAAAAATTTATCAGGGGTTAGCTCTTTTTCAATCAGTTCCCTGTCAACTTCTTCAATAATTTCTTGCATCTCAATCATATTGTTTGATTTGGATCGAATGTCACATTTTTTTCTTTCAGGTTGTATACATGTTTTCTTAACAGGGAAATCCACTCCATGTCTGTATGTCTTTTATCAAAAACGCCGTATGGTATTGGTTTTCCAAAAGTAATGGTAATTTTTTTATTACGTTGGTTATACATTTCATCTACCAGATAAAGCATTTCAATATTGCTTTTGATTCCTAAAAATCTTCTGCGATTAGATAAATGGTAGAAAAAATTAGAATTTTGACCGTCAATGTGTACAGGAACAATATCGCGTTTATGTTTTTTCGCTTTAGATAAAACTGTCTTTTTCCATTCGAGATCCTGAATTGTTCCTTTGATTTTTCTGGAACATAACCCGGCGGGAAAATAGAGTATTGTTTCATCGGAAGCAAACGCATTGTCAAAGATAACTGCATTTTCGGTATTGCTGCCATGTTTATTTATCGGAATAAAAAGTTCGCGCAAATTGGGAACAGACATCAGCAGGTCATTTACAGGAAAGCGAATAGGTTTTCTGACATTTGCTACAACTTGAATAAGCACCATCCCGTCTAGTCCACCTAGTGGATGATTCGAGATAACACAAATTCTATCTTCAACTGGTAAATTTTCTATGTCTTTAACAACAATGTTGACGCTGAATTCCTTTAAAACTTCTCTGACAAAATCGATGCCCCATAAATCTTTATTTCTTTCAATAGCAGCATTGAGTTCATCCTGATGTAAGACTCTTTTCAAATAACGAATGATAAATCTGGGAAGAACTTTCGCCAGCCTGGAATTCTTACTGCGAATAAGCTCTTCGATATCAATAATCTTTTTTTTATTGTCAGCCGATGTATTCAATCTGTTTTGTATCTGTCGTTTCAGAAGAGCGCAAAGTTATGATTTTTTCCTGCTGTTCAAAGGACTCCCTTTGTTAATTTTTCTTAACCACTGCATTTTCAAATTAAATAAAGGAAAATTGAATAGACGAAGAATTATTAACAAACACCCACTTTTTACCACCAACCATTTTACATATATATCTTTAATATTCAACTTTATAGAATTTATTTACTTTCTAAACGAAACTTTTTTATTAACATAGTGGTACAAGGTGGTAATTAGTGGAGATTTTTATCTAATTTTACGGTCAAATTTCACAAACCCTTGGTAAACCTGATTGGAACATACGAATGTAGAGTAGACGCTAAAGGAAGGCTCATGTTTCCTGTAGCGTTGAAAAAGCAACTATCCGGTTCGCTTCAGGAAGGTTTTGTGATAAAAAGAAGCGTATTTCACAGATGCCTTGAGCTCTACCCCATGCCCGAATGGAAACATGAAGTCCGTTCGGTCAGTTCGCTAAACCGCTTTGTTAAAAAGAACAATGACTTCATCCGCATGTTTATGGCGGGTGTGCGGCAATGCGATCTGGACGGGGCAGGCCGGCTGCTTATTCCGAAAGACCTGACAAATTTTGCCGGTATCAAGAACGATATCGTCATTTTTTCGGCAGTAAACCGGATTGAGATCTGGGATAAGATAGCTTACGAAAAGACCGTAAACGATCCGACCGTAGATTTCAGCAGCCTCGCCGAAGATGTGATGGGCAAGCAGGTCGGACCGCCGCATGAATGATCAAACCTACCATCAGCCGGTTTTGCTGAAAGAGTCCGTTGACGGACTGGTTACTGATCCCGACGGCATTTATGTTGATGTCACTTTTGGCGGTGGCGGGCACAGCAGTGAAATTTTGAAAAGACTAAGAAACGGGCGGCTCATTGCTTTTGACCAGGATCCTGAAGCATGTAAAAATGCCCAGGGTGATAGTCGGCTTACCATGGTAAATGCGAATTTCCGCTACCTGCTTAATTTTCTCAGGTACCATGATGCTTTCCCCGTTAACGGAATCCTTGCAGATCTTGGCGTTTCATCACATCAGATCGATACGCCAGAACGGGGTTTTTCTACACGCTTCGACGGACCGCTGGATTTACGCATGAATCCTGCATCCGAAAAAACAGCATCGTTCATTGTCAATAATTATCCAGAAAGTGAACTGAAACAAATTTTTCGCGAATACGGTGGTTTACTGGAGGCATCGCGTATTGCATCGCGTATCGCAAACCAACGTGCTTCATCTCCTATTGAAACAACAACTGAATTGAAGGAGATTATCAAAACGCTGTGTCCACGCGAAAGTGAAAACAAGTTTATGGCTAAGGTATTTCAGGCATTGCGAATCGAAGTAAATGAAGAAACAACGGTATTGAATGAGTTGCTTTTACAAAGCAAAGATGCCTTGTGCAGTGGTGGAAGGTTAGTGGTAATCGCCTATCATTCCAGCGAAGATAAACCCGTGAAGAACTTTATGAGAAGTGGAAATCTTGAAGGTGAAATAGAGAAAGATTTTTACGGAAATATATTAACGCCCTTCCGACAAATTACACGCAAAGCTGTTGAAGCTTCAGAAGATGAAATTGCTGCCAACAAGCGTGCACGCAGTGCAAGATTGAGAATTGCTGAAAAAATTTAAAAGTGAAAAACGAAGTAAGAGAAGTAAAAGAAGTTAAGGTTAAAAAACAAAAACCTAAAAGAGAACGGAAAGTCCGCACCGGAAACTCCCGCGTGATGCGCTATATAATCAGCATCATCGATGGAACATTTCTGACGCGTGATAATTTTTTGCGTCAGCTGCCTTTCATTTTTTTTATTGCTTTCATCGCACTTTGCTACATCGGCAGCACATACTACGCAGAAAAAATGGTTCGTGAAATTGATGAGACAAAAGGAAACCTGAAAGAACTTAGATCTGAACATATTTCCTTGAAATCAGAGCTGATGGAAAAAAGCAAACAATCGGAAATAGCACGTCGGGTTGCCGATCTGATGATTAAAGAATCGACAACACCTCCTGATAAAATTGTTCTCGATCAAAAAACTCAAAACGAATTTAAAAAACTAAACAAATAGTGGATCAAAGGAAAGACATATTATGGAGAGTTTATCTGGTTTACTTCAGCGTATGTCTGCTTGGATTGATAATCATTGGAAAAGCAATTCACATTCAGTTTGTAGAAGGTGATTACTGGAAGAAAAGAGCCGATTCGCTTACATTAAGTTATATCAATATTGAAGCAATCCGTGGCGACATACTTTCTTCGGATGGCAGTCTGCTGGCTACATCCGTACCTAATTATGAAATCCGTATGGATATGATGGCGGATGCACTAACCGATGAAATTTTTGATAAGAAAGTAGATTCACTGGGTTTATCACTTGCCAATTATTTTAAAGACAAATCGGCTTCTGAATACTCGAAATTACTGAAAAGAGGAAGAATAAAAGAAGAGAGATACCTGCTCATTCGAAAAAATGTTTCTTATAAAGATTTACTGGCATTGCAGAGATTTCCGATTTTCAAAATGGGTCGAAACCGAGGTGGATTAATTGTAGAGCTTGATACCAAAAAAAGAATTCGTCCCTATAGTTTTCTAGCAAGCCGCACGATTGGTTTTGAAAGAACCTATCAGATTAAAAAAGGAAATAAAACAATCGACACTACAATCTTCGTTGGTATCGAAGGAGCTTACGACACGATACTGAAGGGTATCGGCGGAAAGCGCCTGATGCGAAGAATTGCAGGCAATGTATATATGCCGGTGAATGATGAAAATGTAGTTGAACCTCAAAATGGCTGTGATGTAGTAACAACCATAGACATCAACATTCAGGATGTTGCAGAAAATGCGCTGATGAAAAGGCTGAAGGAACACAATGCCAGTCATGGTTGCGTTATTCTGATGGAAGTTGCTACCGGTGATATCAAAGCCATTGCAAATCTTACACGCACAAAAGACGGTACTTATTCAGAGCAATACAACTATGCTATTGGCGAAAGCATTGAACCCGGATCTACATTTAAATTAGCATCTGTACTTGCAGCAATGGATGATGGCTTGGTGAACCTCAACACACCTGTGAATACCGGAAACGGAATTTGGGAATACAAAGGACAAAAGATGGAAGATTCGCATTCCGGCGGATTTGGCACGATCAGTCTTTTAAAAGCTTTTGAAGTTTCTTCTAATGTTGGGATTTCAAAAACTATTGTAAACTGCTATGGCAGTAATCCACAACGTTTCATCAATAAGCTTTACAAAATGGGGTTGAACAATAAACTCGGAATTGAAATTCCGGGTGAAGGCAAACCCGATATAAAAAGTGTTTCTAACAAATATTGGTCTCCCGTTTCTCTTCCCTGGATGTCGATTGGTTATGAATTAAGATTGACTCCAATGCAAGTTCTAACGTTTTACAATGCCGTTGCAAATAACGGGACAATGGTTAAACCCAAATTTGTGAAAGAAATTCGATACGCTGGAAAAGTCAGAAAAACTTTTCCGACTGTTGTTTTGATTCAACGCATCTGTTCTTTAAATGCATTACGCATGGCTCGTATCATGCTGGAAGGCGTTGTTCAGGACGGCACAGCAAAAAACCTGAAAGATCCGCACATACGTATCGCCGGCAAAACAGGAACTGCACAAATTGCAAAAGGAAATAAAGGTTATGGTAACGAAGAAGGAAATACAAACATTACATACCGTGCTTCATTCGTTGGATATTTCCCGGCAGAAAATCCGCAGTTCACTTGCATTGTTGTTGTAAATGCACCTTCGAATGAAGTGTATTACGGAAACTTAGTTGCGGGTCCTATCTTTAAAGAAATTGCCGAAAAAGTTTATTCCACTCAACTAGAACTTCACGATGAATTAAAACCCGGAAAGCCTGCCAGACTCCCGTTTGCAAATGCAGGAAGCAGCAGCGCTCTGAAAAATATTTATTCTGTTCTTGGCTTTTCAGCTTCACTGCCGGGAAGTAATCTGGGATATGTAGCACCCGTTTATAAAGATTCCACTCTCTATTTTCTGAACAGAAGTGTAAGTGGAAATCAAATTCCGAATGTAATTGGAATGGGCATGCAGGAAGCGCTGTATCTGATGGAAAGCATCGGACTAAAAGTAATAGTAAAAGGAAAAGGACGTGTAACTAAACAATCTGTTCCTGCCGGATCACGCATTGTGAAAGGAACTGAAGTTATTCTTGAATTGTCGTGATGAAGAATGCGAAAGACATATTGCAGAATGTAAAGATTATTGAATCTCATGGTTCAACTGATACTCTTGTCGAAAATCTCGCTTTTGATTCCAGAAAAGTTTCAGATAAAACCATGTTTTTTGCAACACGCGGCACGCAGGCTGACGGACATAATTTCATTGCTCAGGCAATTTATAATGGCGCTTGCGCTGTTGTGTGTGAAATTTTTCCAGAAACTATTCAAGACGGAATCTCCTATTTTAAAGTTGAAAATGCTAGCCAGGCACTTGGAATTGCGGCCTCTTCATATTATGAAAATCCTTCACAAGATATAACACTTGTAGGTATTACAGGCACCAATGGAAAAACAACTACGGCTACATTATTATATAACATGGTTCGCGAACTGGGTTACAAATGCGGATTGATTTCTACTGTTTGTAATTGCATCGATGATGAAATATTTCCAGCAACCCATACAACTCCCGACTCACTTCATCTGAACAAACTGCTTCATGATATGGTTGAAAAAGGCTGTGAATATTGCTTTATGGAAGTAAGCTCGCATGCCGTTGTACAGGAAAGAATCAGCGGGCTTCAATTTGCGGGCGGTGTTTTTACAAATCTGACACATGACCATCTTGATTTTCATAAAACATTTGATGAATACCTGAGAGCAAAAAAATCATTTTTTGATTCACTTCTGAAGGATGCTTTTGCATTAACGAATGCAGATGACCGAAACGGTGATGTGATGCTTCAAAACACGAAAGCAAGCAAACATACATACGGTTTAAAAAGCATGGCTGATTTTCGTGCACGTATAATTGAAACTCTATTAAACGGACAGTGTCTTAATATAGATGGTGAGGAAATATGGTGTAAACTGATCGGTAGTTTTAACGCATATAACTTACTTGCAATATATGCTACCGCACGACTGCTTGGATTTGAAAAAGAAGAATCCCTACTTGTTCTTAGCCGACTCGATGCAGTGGAGGGACGTTTTCAACATTTCACTTCAGTAGATAATATTACAGCTATTGTTGATTACGCACACACTCCGGATGCATTGGACAATGTTCTTACAACACTCGGAGAAATACTGCATGACGATGCATCGCTGATAACGGTTGTTGGTTGTGGTGGAGATCGGGATCCGATCAAGCGACCTGTCATGGCCGGAATTGCCGTAAGTAAAAGTGACAAAGTTGTTCTTACTTCTGATAACCCACGCAGCGAAGACCCCGAAGATATTCTTGATCAAATGATGGCTGGCGTTCCGAAAACTGAAGTAAGAAAAGTTTTCAGAATCACATCGCGGAAAGAAGCCATTCATGCAGCCGTTAACATGGCCATCCCTGGAGATATCATTCTTGTTGCAGGAAAAGGACACGAAAAATACCAGGAAATAAAAGGAGTAAAATATCCATTTGATGACTGGTCTGTATTAACCGAAACACTAACTATTCAATAAAATAAGGTGATATGTTGTATTACTTATTTCAATATCTAGATAAAGAATTAGACTTCCCCGGAGCCGGAGTATTTCACTACATCTCATTCCGGGCTTCGATGGCAATTATTTTTTCGCTGATTATTTCATTGATCATCGGAAAACGAATTATCAAATTTCTTCGCGAGAAGCAGGTTGGCGAAAGCGTTCGAAATCTTGGTTTGGATGGGCAAATGCAAAAAGAAGGTACACCTACTATGGGTGGTCTGATTATTCTTGCTTCTATATTAATTCCAACTTTACTATTTGCCCGAATTGATAATATTTATGTAGTTATGATGCTCGTTGCAACAATCTGGTTGGGCTTTATCGGATTCATTGATGACTATATTAAAGTATTTAAAAAAGACAAAAAAGGACTTCACGGAAAATTTAAAATTCTTGGACAAGTAGGATTGGGGCTTATTGTAGGCGCGCTCATGTATTTTCATCCGGATATTGTGATACGGGAAAAAATGCCAGTTACACAAACAATCACAGTAGATGCAGCTAAACCAATTGAAAATATTAACGCCGCAAACTTACAGCAGAACTATAAAAGCGAGCATGTAAAGTCGACAAAAACAACTATTCCGTTTTTCAAAAACAACGAATTTGATTACTCCGTTCTTATTGATTGGATGGGTGGAAATGCATCCAAATGGCTCTTTCTTCTCTTTATTCCAATTATCATAATCATAGTAACCGCCGTTTCAAACGGTGCAAATATGACCGATGGGCTCGATGGGCTTGCAACCGGAACATCAGCAATCATAGGAAGTACACTAGGTATCCTCGCTTATGTTTCGGGTAATACTGTCTTTGCCAATTATCTGAATATAATGTACATTCCGGGTACCGAAGAGCTTGTAATTTTCATCAGCGCCTTTGTGGGAGGCTGTGTTGGATTTCTTTGGTACAACTCCTATCCTGCTCAAATTTTTATGGGTGATACCGGATCTCTTTCACTGGGAGGAATCATTGCTGTATTCGCCATTATCATTCGAAAAGAATTACTGATCCCGATTTTATGCGGCATTTTCCTCGTTGAAAATGTTTCGGTTATGCTGCAGGTAAGTTGGTTCAAATATACCAAACGCAGGTTTGGAACAGGACGAAGGATATTCCTTATGTCGCCATTACATCACCATTATCAGAAAAAAGGTTATCACGAATCGAAGATTGTGATGCGGTTTTTCATTATTGGAATTGTGCTGGCGGTAATGACGTTCGTTACACTGAAACTGCGTTAATGTTCATTTTTTGAAAGCGTTCATTGTCATATTGGGTGGAGGAGAAAGCGGCACAGGCGCTGCTTTACTGGCTAAGAAAAAAGGGTTGGATGTATTTCTCTCTGATTCGGGATTGATTCGAAATCCTTTTCGCGAAAAGCTTTTAGAAGAAAATATTTCTTTTGAAGAAAAAAATCATTCTGAAGAAATCATTCTGAAAGCAACAGAAATTATCAAAAGTCCGGGCATTCCGGATGATGCCGTTATTGTCAGAAAAGCACGCAGAAAAAAAATTCCAGTGATATCAGAAATTGAATTTGCAGGCAGATATGCAAAAGGAAAAAAAATCTGTATCACAGGAAGCAACGGAAAAACTACAACCACAAGGCTAACGCATCACATTTTTACCCGCGCTGGAAAAGATGCAGCGTTGGTTGGGAATGTGGGAAACAGTTTTGCCGCAGCAGTAGCTGAACGGGATTACGATTACTACATCATCGAGCTGAGCAGTTTTCAACTGGATGGCATGTATGACTTTCGTGCTGACACAGCCATTCTCCTCAACATTACACCCGATCACCTTGACAGGTACAAAAACAAAATGCGCAACTATGTGAAATCGAAATTCAGGATTACACAGAATATGCGCAGTAAAGACACATTTATTTTTTGCAACGATGACCCAACAATTATGAAACAAATGAAAAGAAATTCGCTTCCGTCAAAACAGTTTCCATTTTCTATTATGACAAAAGTAGAACGTGGTGCACATCTATCCGGCAACGACATTCTGCTAGACTTGAAGTCTGGCGGATCCTCCAAGCTGATGACCATACAGTCGCTGGCTCTGCAGGGTAAACACAATCTTTACAATTCGATGGCAGCCGGAATTGCAGCACGAGCCTATGACATACGAAACACTGTGATAAAGGAAAGTCTGTCTGATTTTCAAAACATCGAGCACAGGCTTGAATATGTTACGAATGTTCACGGAATCGAATTCATCAATGATTCAAAAGCCACCAATGTTAATTCAACATGGTATGCCCTTGAAAGCATGTCAAAACCGGTGATTTGGATTGTAGGCGGCATTGATAAAGGAAACGATTACTCTATTCTTTTTGACATGGTAAAAGAAAAAGTAAAAGGGATTGTGTGTCTTGGAAAAAGCAATTCGAAGATTATGAAAATTTTCTCCGGAATAGTGCCGAACATTACAGAAGCATCTAATGCAGATGAAGCCGTTAAGCGCGCCTATGACATGGGAAGCAACGGAGATGTTGTTTTGCTTTCACCCGCTTGCGCCAGTTTCGATTTGTTTGAGAATTATGAAGATCGTGGAATCCGTTTTAAAAACGCTGTATACGAACTGTAATAATAATGAGCGAAGCAATCGAAAATAAAGCACCCAGTTTTTTCCGGGGAATAAAAGGTGACAAAGTCATCTGGGCAGTGGTCATACTTTTGTCGATCATGTCCATTCTGGCTGTATATAGTTCAACGGGTACACTGGCTTACAAACAAAGAGATGGCAACACCGAATATTTTCTCATCAAACATGGAGGCATTCTTCTTTTTGGATTATTTCTTATGTATGTGGCACATTTGATTAAGTACACGTATTATTCGCGCATTGCACAAATTTTATTGCTTATAACTTATCCGCTTTTGATTTTGACTTTATTCATGGGAACCAACCTGAATGAGGCCAGCCGCTGGCTGACATTGCCCGGGACATCGATGACATTTCAAACATCCGATTTGGCAAAGCTTGCACTCATAATGTATATCGCACGATTGCTTGCAAAAAAACAAGACGAAATTAAAGATTTTAAATCTGCTTTTCTTCCTATCATGTTGCCAGTACTGATTATTTGTGCACTGATTCTGCCGGGTAATTTATCCACATGCATGATGGTTATGGCGACTGCCCTGATATTAATGTTTATCGGCAGGATGAATATGAAATATCTACTCGGATTTGTTGGCGCAGGTTTGGCGATGGTAACTATTTTCATCATGATTGCGCTTAACTCTCCGAATAAAGGACGTGCCGGCACCTGGATGAATCGTATTGACAACTTTTTTAAACCAAACAGTAAAGATAATTACCAGGTTGAACAGGCAAAAATTGCAATTGCAACAGGAGGAATTATAGGAAAACTACCAGGCAACAGCACACAAAGAAACTTTTTACCTCACCCCTACTCCGATTTTATTTTTGCCATCATCCTCGAAGAATACGGACTGCTTGGAGGATTCGTAATTTTGATGCTCTACCTTATTCTATTATATAGGGCCGCGCATATAGCGACGAAATGCGATCGTATCTTCCCCGCCCTTTTGGTGACGGGCTGTGCGCTGATGCTCGTCTTTCAGGCACTCGTTAATATGGCTGTTGCTGTAAATCTGATGCCCGTTACAGGTCAGCCTTTACCGCTGATTAGTATGGGCGGAACATCTTTATGGTTTACTAGTATTTCGATTGGAATAATCCTGAGTGTTAGTCGAAGTACAGAAGATGAAGAGTCTGAAGAAAAAACACAAGAAATTAAAAACGAACCGGAACATGGAATTGCCTGAAATTCGCATATTGATAAGCGGTGGTGGTACGGGAGGACATATCTTTCCGGCTGTGGCAATTGCCAATGCATTGAAGGAAAAACTTCCGGGTTGTAAAATACTATTTGCTGGTGCTAACGGGCGCATGGAAATGCAAAAGGTTCCGCAGGCAGGTTATGAAATTCAGGGAATCGATATCAGCGGATTTCAAAGAAAAAATCTTTTTAAAAATATTTCACTTCCCATTAAAATAATTCGCAGTTTGCGCAAAGCAAAACAAATCATTAAACAGTTTTCGCCAGATGTGGTAGTAGGAACAGGCGGCTATGCAAGCGGACCTGTGCTTCGTGTAGCAACTAAAAAAGGAATCCCTTCTCTTATTCAGGAACAAAATTCTTATCCGGGAATTACAAATAAAATTCTTTCAAGGCGCGTAAATAAAATCTGTGTTGCCTATTCGGGCATGGAAAAGTTTTTCCCGAAAGAAAAAATTATTCTGCTTGGAAATCCCGTTCGGCAAGATATTTCAGGAATCGAAAATAAAAAAGCAGAAGCCCACGAGTTATTTAATCTTGAACCGGACAGACCTGTGTTGCTGGTTGTGGGAGGAAGCCTGGGTGCACTTACGGTAAATGAAAGCATGGAACGCAGCCTGAAACTTTTTGAGGAAAATAATGTGCAGCTGATCTGGCAAACAGGTAAAGGTTTCTTTGAAAAAGCATTGGGAAAAATTCTGGAAACAGAATCAAAATATATGAAAGCATTTGATTTTATTCAGCGAATGGATCTAGCATATGCAGCAGCAGATGTTGTTGTTTCACGTGCAGGTGCTATTGCAATTTCCGAACTGTGCTTATGTGGGAAACCCTGTATTCTTGTTCCATCACCAAACGTAGCAGAAGATCATCAAACAAAAAATGCCTTATCACTCACCGATAAAAATGCAGCCTGGCTGGTGAAGGATATAGAAGCACGTGAAATTCTCGGAAAGAAAGCGATTGAATTGCTGGGTAATTCTGAAGAAAAAAACAAACTGAGTATAAACATCAAAGCACTTGCCTTCCCGAAGGCTGCCGAAAACATTGCCAACGAAGTTATCGCATTGATTAAAAAATGAATCTGGAGAACACACATAAAATATATTTTATCGGCATTGGCGGAATCGGAATGAGTGCCCTTGCACGCTACTTCAAAAACAAAGGAGTTAGTGTAAGTGGTTATGATAAAACGGCAACATCTCTTACAAAAGAGCTGGAAGCAGAAGGAATTCCTGTTCATTATGAAGAAAATATTTCACTGATTCCAAAAGATGCTGAGTTGATTGTTTACACACCAGCAGTTCCACAGGATCACAAAGAATTAAATTTCTTCAAAGAAAATAAATATGAAGTTGTTAAGCGTTCTGAAGTGTTAGGTGAAATTACGAAGCATCATTTCACCATAGCTATTGCGGGCACACACGGAAAGACTAGTATTTCATCAATGACAGCGCACGTGCTTAAACAATCCGGATTGAAAATTACTGCATTCATTGGTGGCATTTCACAAAACTTCAGCTCCAATATTTTAATGGATGATAATCCTGATGTACTAATCGTGGAAGCGGATGAATACGACCGTTCGTTCCACACACTGAATCCGGACATCGCAATTATCTCTTCTGTTGATGCCGATCATCTCGACATTTATGGAAATTATGAAAACCTGCTGGAGTCATTTAAAATCTTTGCTTCAAAAATTAAAGCGGGTGGAAAGTTGATTCGTAAAGCAGAAATTGGAAAAGAAAAATTAAGCAGTCAGAACGAATTCACTTATTCTGTCAATAGCGAAGCCGATTATACGGCGATCAATATTATGCAGGAAGATGGCGGTTTTGTTTATGGTATAAAAAATTCAACTGAAACAATTGAAAATATTCATACCGGCACTTCCGCATTTTTTAATATTGAGAATTCAATTCCTGCTGCCGTAGTTGCAAAACATTTTAATATTTCGAATGATAAAATTAGAAATGCAATTTCCTCTTTCCGCGGTGTAAAGAGACGTTTCGAACTGATTGCACAAAACGCAGATACGATCTATATAGATGATTATGCACATCATCCCGAAGAGTTAAAGCAATGTATTCTTTCGGCGAGAAAACTTTTTCCCGATAAAAAAATTACAGGCGTTTTCCAACCCCATCTGTATTCACGTACACGGGACCTGGCAGATGAATTTGCAGAAAGCCTTTCACAATTGGATGAAGTTATCATACTGGATATTTACCCTGCTCGCGAATTGCCTATTCCCGGGGTGAGTCCGGAAATGATTCTTGAGAAAATGAACGTGAAGAATAAATGTTCATGCAAAAAAGAAGATTTAATTAATCTGCTGAAAAGTTCTTCAATTGAAGTATTACTTACACTGGGAGCTGGCGATATTGATCAGCTGGTTGAACCCATAAAAGAATGGATAGAAAATAAAAACAAATGAGCCGCACTGCCAAAATACTGATCTGGACGGGAGTTGCCATACTAATGGTTGCGGTGATTTATTTTACCTTTCATTCGCAGGGAAGTGTAAAATGCAAAAGTATCAGTATTACTATCGACAGCAGCTCGGCAGAATATCCGCTAATGACAAAAGCCGACATTTCCACATTGATTGGAGAACGCACATTGATTGGGAAGCCCATGAATGCTATAAGTACAGCAGATATGGAAACAAAGTTGCGCAGCAATCCATGGATTTCAAAAGCGGAAGTATATTCTTATATGTCGGGAGAAATCTTTGTCAATGTAGGTTTACGCAAACCAATTGTTCGGGTTATTCCACTTAACAATCAAGGATACTATTTGGATGCAAAGGGAAGCATGATGCCCTTATCTAAGAATTATACGGCCAAATTAACGGTTGCATCAGGTTATATTTTCACCAACTTCATTCCCTCCTATCAGGTTCCTGTTTTTGAAGCCGACTCCATGAATACACGTTCGATGATAACACAGTTGTTCATTCTTTCGCGATACATTGACAGCAGCCGCTTCTGGAAAGATCAGATTGTTCAGATCTTTGTTAACACAAAAGATGAAATTGAACTAATTCCGCGCGTTGGAAATCACACAATCATATTAGGAAGTATCGTTGATCTTGAAGATAAGTTTCAACGATTGTATACATTTTATAAGAAAGGTCTCAATTACGTAGGCTGGGAAAAATATTCCATTCTGAATTTAACATTTAAAAATCAAGTTGTCTGCACAAAAAAAACAATATCATTATGAGTACATCTGACATTATCGTAGGTCTCGACATTGGCACAACCAAAATTGCTGCTATCGTCGGACGTAAAAACGAATACAACAAAATTGAAATCCTGGGCATCGGGAAATCAGAATCTATCGGCGTTACACGCGGTGTTGTTACCAATATTGAAAAAACAGTTGCGTCGATCCGCGCAGCCATTGAAGAAGCCGAAAACAATTCCGGCGTTGATATTAAAGTTGTGAATGTCGGTATTGCGGGTATGCACATACGCAGCCTTCAACAACGCGGCAACCGCATGCGCAACAGTCTGGATACAGAAATTCATCAGGATGATATTGATGCATTGATTGAAGATATGTATAAACTGGTGATGAATCCGGGCGAAGAAATTATTCACGTGATCCCGCAGGAGTATGTGATCGACAATGAACCGGGCGTAAAAGATCCGATCGGTATGGCTGGAATTTGTCTGGAAGGCAGCTTCCACATTGTCATTGGGCAGGTAACAGCCGCACAAAATATTTATAAGTGTGTTCAGAAAGCCGGGCTGGAAGTGTCGGAGCTTATTCTTGAACCCATCGCTTCTGCAGAAGCTGTGCTGAGTGAAGAAGAAAAAGAAGCGGGTGTTGCACTTGTTGATATTGGTGGTGGCACAACCGACATTGCCATTTTTCAGGATGGAATTATTCGTCATACAGCAGTGATTCCCTTTGGTGGCAATGTTGTAACTGAAGATATCAAAATGGGATGCTCCATCATTAAAAGTCAGGCTGAGGATATGAAACTTAAATTCGGTTCAGCGTTAGCCAGTGAAAACCGCGACAATGAAGTGATATCTGTGCCTATCCGCGGACGTGAACCCAAAGAGGTTTCCATGAAAATGCTCGCAAACATTATACAGGCAAGGATGGAAGAAATCATCGAACATGTTTATCATGAAATTCGCGCATCGAAATATGAAAATCAGTTGATATCAGGAATCGTTATAACGGGTGGCGGCGCCATGTTGAAGCACTTGGTTCAGCTTGCAGAATATGTTACCGGACTGGATGCACGAATTGGTTATCCGAATGAACATCTGGCAGGCGGCGTTCCTGAATATGTTTCCAGCCCTCTGTATTCAACAGGTATAGGACTTGTTGTAAAAGGATTTGAAACATTGGAAAAACAAAACTCAAAACAGGAACAACCGAAAAAGAAAATCACAGGCCACTCTAAGGAACCCAGAGGGAACTTCTTTGAAAAGATTTTCAGTAAAGGAAAGCGTTTCTTTGATGACGATGATGTTAAATAAAAGTTAGACGAAAGCACCAAAATTGTTAATAAGTATTTGAAAAGATAACAAAGGGTGCCCAAAAAACAGCCCATATATAATTTATTTTTGAAACTTTAAAAACCATGCCAGACATGATGTTCGACTTACCAAAAGATCAATCTTCCATAATAAAGGTGATTGGTGTTGGTGGTGGCGGCACGAATGCCGTGAACCACATGTATAATCAGGGAATCCGCGGAGTGGATTTTGTGGTTTGCAATACCGATGCACAACATTTGGAAAACAGCCCCGTGCCTACCAAGGTTCAGATCGGGGTAACGCTAACCGAAGGGTTGGGTGCAGGATCTGTTCCCGACATGGGCCGCAATGCTGCCCTTGAAAACCTCGACCGTGTGCGCGAGATTTTGGAAAAAAACACGAAGATGGTATTCATCACTGCCGGAATGGGCGGTGGTACTGGTACAGGTGCAGCCCCCGTTATTGCTGCCCTTGCCAAAGAAATGGGAATCCTTACTGTAGGGATTGTTACTACTCCTTTTTCCTTCGAAGGAAAACAAAGAATGGCGCACGCCCAAAGAGGTATTGAAGAACTGAAGCAGAATGTTGATACGCTTGTTTTAATCTGTAACGAAAAACTGCGCGACATGCATGGCAACCTCGGGCTGAAAAATGCTTTCGGACATGCCGATGATGTATTGACTACCGCTGCAAAAGGAATCGCTGAAGTAATTACTGTAAACGGATATATCAACCTCGACTTTAATGATGTAAGAACCGTCATGACCAACGGTGGCACTGCAATCATGGGCTACGCATTTGCCGAAGGCGATAACCGTGCGATGGCTGTTGTTGAAGAGGCACTGAGTTGCCCGTTGCTGAATGACAATGATATCAACGGCGCCAGTCAGGTATTGCTGTATATCAATTCAGGCACTGAAAGTGAAGTGACCATGGATGAGATCAGTGAAATCAGTGAATACGTTCAACAAACTGCCGGCAGCAATGCAAGCATTATTTTCGGTGCAGGCTATGATGAAACACTGGGATCGAAGCTAAGCGCTATAGTAATTGCCACAGGTTTCAAGCCATCGAACGTTATGGATGATGCACCTGAAATGGAAGAAAAAAAGAAATTCAAACTGAATGAAGAAATAAAGCAGGAACCTATAGCCGAAGTGGTGAATCCCATGGAGCCCGTGCTGAAGGTGTATCCTGAGCCTACTGTTGAAGCCGTTCAGGAACAGCAGGTGGATTTTACCGTTAACAATCCTGAAGTGATCGTCAATAATTTATATGATGACATGCAGCAACAGGAACCCGCAGTCAATACGCAGAAAGAAAATGCGGTGCTTCAACCCCAGTCGGAAATTGAAGATTCTTTTCAGGTAAGTGTAAGAGGTGATGCGAATAGTTTTGAAGAACAGAATTCACTTGCGCAAACACAAATAAAAAATACACGCGACCGCATTGCCGAACTGAAAAGTATCAGCAAACAACTGAAAGAAAAACCCAAATCGGTGGTTGAGGAAGAACGCGAACCGGCATACCTGCGCAAAGGAATTGAAGTAACCAAGGTTATTCCTTCATCTGAATCGCATATTTCGAAGTATACCCTTTCGGAAGGCGATGAAAACAAAGGCGAACTGAAATCAAGAAATTCGTTTCTCCACGACAACGTAGACTAAATTTTATGGCACTTATAGATAAAGTAAACGACGACATTAAAGTCGCCATGCTTGCGCGTGAAAAAGAAAAGCTGGAAGCGATACGCGCAATTAAATCGGCAATATTGCTTGCACAAACTTCAGGCGAAGTTATTACAGATGAAAGCGAACTGAAGATGCTGCAGAAGCTGGTGAAGCAACGCCGCGAAAGCGCTGATATCTATGTTACGCAAAGCAGGCAGGACCTTGCCGATAAAGAATTGTTTGAAGCAAAAATAATAGAGACCTATCTTCCTGCCCAGATGAAAGATGATGATTTTATTGGTATTATCAAAAACATTATTACTGAATGTGGCGCCACTTCGGAGAAAGATATGGGC
>JAZDMK010000265.1:0-20543 GCA_043800975.1 Bacteroidota bacterium
TTAAATCATCGTTGCGCTTGCTGGTTTTTTCCTGCAATTCATAAAATGCTTCAATGCGTGCTTTCGACTTGGTAGTGCGGGCCTGCGGCATACGACGCATCCACTCCAGCTCTTTGCGATATAAATTCTGGGCACGTTCCATTTCCACTTTTTCGTTCTCAAGGCGCTCCTGTTTTTTTTCTAAATAGTAAGAGTAATTTCCTTTGTAACGAAACATATTGCCGGTTTCCAGCTCCATGATTTCATTGCACACTGTATCTAAAAAATACCGGTCATGCGAAACCAGAATGATACTCAGATTTTGTTTTGCAAGAAATTCTTCCAGCCACTCGATCATTTCAATGTCCAGATGATTCGTAGGTTCATCCAATATCATCAGATCGGCATCCTGAATGAGCACCTTCGCCAAGGCAAGTCTTTTGCGCTGCCCGCCCGACAGTTCATTTACAGGCTGAGTAATGTTTGAAATTTTTAACCGCGATAAAACTTCTTTAATTCGACTTTCAAAATCCCAGGCATTCAGGCTGTCCATCTTGTGGCTGGCGTGCTCCAGCTTTTTGTTCAATGCAGTCAGATCGGCTGAATTATTTTTATTTGCAATGTTGATTTCATCCAGAATCGCTTCATAATTTTTTACTGCACGAATGATTTCATTGTCGGAATTCAGAATGGCATCAATCACGGCAGCGTTTTCCGGGAACAAAGGATTTTGCGGAAGATAGGTAATACGAATATCACCCCGCATAATTACATTGCCACTGTCGGGGATTTCACTTCCGGTAATGATGTTGATCAGGGTTGTTTTACCCGTTCCGTTTCTGGCAATCAGCGCCACTTTCTGACCCTTATCGATTCCGAAAGTAATATTTTCGAAAAGCAATTTTTCGCCATAGGTTTTGCAAAGATTTTCGACGGTCAGGTAATTCATGCGGTATTGAAATCTTTTGCGAAGGTAGCAAAAAGACGGAAGACCGGAGACCGGAGACGGAAATGGAAAGGTTAGAAGTCAGAAGCACAGAGTCAGAAGTGATGACGTGAAATCCAGCGTTCGCGCGCGTTTGTAACGCGTGCAAAGAATTTATTGTTAAATAGATGTCCTTTTCTGTTTCATTATTTTCAACATTTCTTAAATCAAAAAAAATGTATATTTTGTATGCTTCTTTATTACGAAAAAACATTTTTGTAAAGGGCACGAGTTGCAAACGCGCGCAAACATAGATTTGGATTCTTCGCGCTTCCAACTTCACGCCAAATCGGACATCCCTGCTTGCTGCAGGCAAGGGGCATCTGATATCCAGAAGGCAAGGGTATGTGGGTTGGATTTCCATTTCAAGCTTCCGTCTTCGGTCTTCCGACTTGCATTTGTCTTCTGTCTTCCAACTTCTAACTATTTTAATACTTTTGCAAAATGGATCTAAAAGCCCTTCTCCCCGAAAGCAGCCGCAACACAGCCGAGCGCGTGGCAGAGCATATGCTGCTTCACCCGGAGATCATGGATGAGATGATGCAGCTTGCCTTCAGCAACAAAGGAATCATGTCTACACGTGCTGCCAACGTGATTGAAAAAGCCGATGAGATGGATGCCTGCTTTGTGAGGCCTTATTATAAAACCATTCTGGAAGCGCTCCCTTCCGTCACGTATCCCGGTGCAAAGCGTTGCCTGTTGAAAATTTTCACCCGCGAATACTTTCCCGGAAACGAAGATCTGGCAGGCCTTCTGATGAGTTTTTGTTTTGACACAATTCAAAAACCCAAAGAAGAAATCGGCATTCGATATTACTGCATGATGATCCTCCACAGCCAGTCGCAGCTGTATCCTGAAATTGGAACAGAACTTAAATTAATTCTCGAAGAGCAGCTTCCTCACTATGGAGCAGCTTTGCGAAACAGAGCCGGAAAGATTATCCGAGACATAGATAAAAAATTGAAGAAGATGCAGGAATAATTTTTTTTTGATTTTAGCATATTTCGAAATCAAAACTCATAAACCGAGGCGTAGCCGAGCTCAACCGAGCCACATCGTGGCGAGTTCACGAACACGATAGAATATAATCAATTGGTGAGTATCAACACCGTTGAAAGCAAATAATGGAGTGAATAATCATAAATAAAAAAAGGCCTTCCAAACGGAAAGCCTTTTTTATTATTGGCAACTAAGATTAATATTTATCCCAGAAAAGTTTGGTTTCAACTGCATCACCACCAATTGCAGAAGAAGCCGCAGCATAGCTTGCACCATTCAGCGTTTGTTCTGAAATCGGATAGGTGTAACGAACCGGTATTGCAGATACTGCTTCAGGTGGAGCTTCTAACAGCGGATAATCCAGTTTGCGCCATGATGACCATGCTTCAAAGCCACGGTTATACAAAGCAATCCACTTTTGCATACCAATTTTCTGCTGATAGGTACCTGCTGCAGTTGTATAAGCAACTCTTGGGTCAGCAAGGTATGTAGTGATTTCGGCAGCTGTTCCGCCCCAGTATGTAATCGAAGCTGTGATGGCTGCATTGTAATGAGATTCGGCTGTTCCTCCAACATTGAAAGTAAGCTCAGCAGCTTCTGCCAGCAAAAATTCAACTTCTGCATAATCAAGTATAGTTCCTTCAAAAGTAGGATCCTGAATGGCTGCAGCCACATGTGAGTATTGAGAATATGCATTTGACTGACCATAAGCACCACCCACATAAACGCCTCCATATAGAGTGAAGTAAAAGGGGCGTCGTGGATCAGCCAGAGAATTCATCGTATCAACAATGGTATTTGCAGGAACAAAATCGTGACGACCGCTTGCTACCATATCATCATAAATCGGGTTTGAATTTGGCTGTGCACTCTCATATTGAATTCTTCCATTGTCTGCATTTGAAGTAAACACATTGGGCGCGGCCTGCTCAACGACAATTCTTGCATAGGCAACATCAACATCTGAAAGCAGCATTCCCATTCGTAGTTTGAGTGAATTGGCAAACATCAGCCATGCAGCAACATCACCGCCATACATATTATCTGCATAATCGAAACTTCCGTATGCAGCATCCATGTCAGTGATGGCTTTATTCAATCTTGTGATCAGATCCTTGTAAACCGTCAATCCATCATCATACTTGGGAAGAGGTTTATTCACATCCAATGCTTCCGAATAAGGAATATTCCCGAATGTTTCTACCAGTACTGACCAGGTATAAACGGACATCACTTCAATAATTGCCAGTTTATTTTTCTTAACAGCAGGACTAGGATCGGTTGGGTATTCCGTTTTTTCAATGACCGCGGCTGATTCCTTGAAATCTTTTAATACATCTCTGTATAAGATGCTCCAGTGATTATCCGGAATTGTACGCGTTACCAAATCATATTTAGATTCGTCCGTATAGGTTGTTTCTGTCCAGTACTGAGCAAACAAACGAAATATATTGTTGTTCACATTTGTATTTACCATCTGGTCGAAGAGGTTCTTCTGTGCTCCTGTAAAAAGAGACTCGCCGGTAACAGAAGAAGGATCTTTTGTATTTTCATTCAGATCTTCCAATTTCTGACAGGCAGAAAACAAAATGAAAGCTGAAAAAATCATGATTATCTTTTTCATGGCTCAGGAATTAAAAATTGAGTTTTAAATTGAATCCAAAGTCGCGCGTAGATGGGAGCGATCCGGTAGAATATCCCTGCAGGTTACCAGCACCCAGTCCTGATTCAGGATCAGCATAGGGTAGGTTTTTGAAGATAATCCAAACGTTAGACCCAACGAGTGAGAATGTAGCTCCGGTCAGGAAGCACTTTTCGAACATTTTTGAAGGTAACACATAAGATATGGATACTTCGCGAAGTTTGATATAGCTTGCATCATACACAAATGCTTTATCAGGGAATGCGGCATAACCGAATCCGGAATAATCATTTGCATTGGCGCGTGTCTCGTTTACTGAACCATCTGGATTAACGCCTGGATTAATATACCCACCACTTGTAGAAGCATACCCACTGGTTGGATCTCCGGCAATATTGTACACAATCGGATCTCTCAATGGGTTTCCAAGATCATTGGTACCTGCAGTTTCCTCATACAATCCACTTGATAAACCATAATACATATCCAGCGAGAAGATATCGCCACCTTTTTGAACATCAATCAGGAAGCTGAATTGCCAGCTTTTATATGTAAATGTATTCATAAAACCACCATTCCAGACAGGATTTACATTTCCGATTTCATTGTCAGAAGTTGCAGTTTTCATATAATTTCCTGTTTCAGGGTCAACTACTTTTTCTCCATTTAAATAAATGTAATCAGTTCCATAAATAACGCCATATGGTTTACCCACCATAGCATTGATGGTAACGCCACCCTGATAAGAACCGAGCTGTAAATTCTGAAGACCTTCCATCAGAGAAACAACTGTGTTTTTATTTTTCGCCCAGTTGATACTGCATTCATATTTGAAATCTTTTTTCTTAACTGGAACAAAGTTCAGCATGAGCTCAACGCCTTTGTTTTCAATCTCGCCAGCATTAATAATTTTATATGTGTAGCCAGTACTGGGAGAAAGAGCAAGAGGAAGAATCTGATCGGTCGTATTTGTTTTATAGAACGCAAAATCAAATCCGATGCGTCTTTGGAAGAAATACATTTCCAAGCCAGCTTCAATACTGGAAGTTTTTTCTGGCTTCAGATCAGGATTCTTTTTTGTACCAGCAACAGAAGTAACAGCCGCTCCATTGAAAGGAGAAATGATATTATAATTATCTATAAGCTGATCAAAGTCTGCACTGTTACCTACTTTTGCAAAGTTCACACGTGCCTTACCAAATGATAGCCAGTCTTTTTTAGGAATCACATTCGTAAAAATAAAACTGGTAGCAACCGAAGGATAATAATAAATATTGTTTCCTTCAGGAAGTGTGGATGAATGATCCCTGCGGGCTGTTGCATCCAGATACAAGAAATCTTTATATCCAAAGGATGCACTCAGGTATGTTCCGTTCACCCCTACTCTGGAAGCAAGTTCTTTTGGAAAAGGAAGAGGTCCAACACTGTTCTGTAATGAATAAAGACCCGATACGTTCAAACCACCACTGGTAGATGAAATCATGCGGTTGTAATTAGAACGCCGTGTATTATTCCCCAATATACCTTTCAGGCTGATATCTTTTGTAAGTTGCTTAGTAAAGTTCAGCATCAAATCATAATTATACTCACTAAAAGAAATATCTCTTCGCAGATAACCGGATTGCTGGTCGTTCTGATTCAAACTACCATCTGCACCATTCCCAACACCAAAGGGAGTTGCAATACTTCCAACAGCTCTTCTTTCTTCCTGAATTTCATTGTAAGAATCAGCCGAGATACGTCCGAAAACATCAAGCCATTCATTCACTTTATAGTTCAACGCCATGTTCCCGATGAAACGGTTTCTGCCGTCATTCTGATAGTTTTTATATCGGGTCCAATAGTAATTGTCCCAGTATATCGGATTCAGATCAGTTGGATCAGCATAGTTCCATGTAATGTTACGATCCGTTAATTCATACAGATCCTGCTGTTGTTGAATATCCACATTGGTTTGCATCCACTGACGGAAAGAGCCCATGATATTATCGCTATAACCGGTTGAATTTCTACCCAGTCCTTTTACTCTTGTATAGTTTGCTGTTCCGGTAGCTGTCAGTTTACTGTTCACATTCCAACTTCCGTTTAAAAGAACATTGTCTTTTTTCAATTCGCTGTTAGGCATTAAGCCTTTCTGGTTAAAGTTCGTATACGAGAAACGGTACATTCCTTTATCAAAAGCATTATCCAGAGAAACCGAGTTAGTAAATGTAACAGGATGTTCAAAGAATGTGATTGGACCGTTCTTAGCAACTACCCATGGTGTAGCTTTGCGATAATTAGGAGATTCCGGATCCAGTGCATCCCACTGATATACTAATAAATTCGGATCATAAGCCGCGCCGAATGATGCATCCTCTGATGTAAGGGTACAAATATCATCATCAAAATTACCATCACCGTTTTCATCAATACCGTTCATGTCACGCATATTCCAATAACCCCAGGTAGAAGGGTCATCAGGATCATATGGAATAGTTATGTCTTCATAAAACTTTCCATATCCGGCTCCATACTGGTTCTGATATTTCGGAAAAGTACTTTTATCTATAAAGCCAACTGTCACGCCAGAGTTGAGCGTAACACCAACACCTTTTTTCTTTGCAGGATTTTTTGCACCTGCACCTTTTTTGGTAGTAATCATAATCACACCACCCGATGCGCGCGAGCCATACAAAGCCGTTGCAGCAGAACCTTTCAGCACATTGATCGACTCGATGTCGTCAGGGTTAATATCTGAAGCCGCATTTCCATAATCGTAGCCCAAACCGCCTTCTTTCTGAGACGAAGAGTTGGTTACATCATTGTTTACAGGTACGCCATCAATAACAAACAAAACCTGATTGTTACCAGTAAGTGACTTGCTACCACGAAGCAGCACATTGGTCGAGCCGCCCATGTTGGTGGTTTTCTTCACCTGCACACCGGAAACTTTTCCCGAAAGCGCATTCACGAAGTTGTCCGATTTGACAGTGTTTACCTGATCACCTTTAATGTCCTGCGTGGCATAACCCAGCGATTTCTTTTCCCTTGTGATACCCAGCGCTGTTACAACAGCACCTTCGATCTCAGTAGCCGACATTTCCATCACCACATTTATCGTGGTCTGGCTGCCTATTTCCACTTCCTGGGTTTTCATACCCACAAAAGAAAATACGAGTGTGGTGCCATTGGCGGGCACCTTGAGAGAGTACTTACCATCCAGATCTGTGGAAGCACCCTTGGTGGTTCCTTTCACAAGGACAGTAACTCCGGGTAGTGATGATCCGTCATCCTTACTTGTCACCTTACCCGTTACCGTTTTCTGTGCCATAACGAAATTGCACAGGAACAGTATTCCTAGAATTAATAATACTTTTTTCATTCATTAGTTGGTTGAATAGCAAATGTAAGAAATGCACCCCTTTTTAATTTCAACTCCGAGAAAAGTTTTAAACAGGACAAAACACCGAATTTATCCAACAAGAGTGTACCAAGGAAAAAAAGCTGTTGATAAAGATATAGTTTCCTAAATATGAATTCCTGTCAGGCTATCATTTCCGACAGCATCTCCTTCACCTCTTTCAAAATCTCAGGATAACGTGCATTCACTTCAGGCGTCAGTTCTGTACTGAAAACAAGATCCTCCACAATTTCAATAGCAATAATTAGAATTTCTGCAGGAACAGAAATATCAAGTTCTTTAGCCAGCTCCAATGCCGTAAGAAAAGAAATGTCGTGTAGATTCGAGATATTCGAAGTTTCTTTAAAACTTGCCGGAGTCATGAAATACACATCTCCCGGCTTGCCATTCATAGTTTTGATAGCATCAATGATGATTACTTTTTTATAATCACGGATAAGCTCCAGAAGTTCCAACCCGCCAATACCAGCCGATTCAAAGGTGATGCGTTCATCATTCAGATCTTTGCAAATCTCTCTTCCCAAACGCGGACCAATGGAATCATCCGTCAGGATTTCATTTCCCAGACCCAGTATCAGTATATTTTTTTCAGGTGACATAATTCAAAATTATTTGCGAATGTAAAAAAGTTTCGCTTGTGTCTGCATAAAAAAAAAGAGGCCACTTTTCAATAGCCTCTTTTATTAAAAATCAGTTAGTGATTAATCGCGAGAGAATGTCTGCTTGATTTCACCTTCGCTGTTGCGGATATTTACTGTCATCGGCATTTTGCCGGGCAGGCTGTGTGTTGCGCAGCTGAAGCAGGGGTCATATGCACGGAATGCCATTTCCACCATGTTCAGAATGCCGTCGTTCACTTCAACACCTTTTTTAATCACACCCTGTGCAGCCTTCTTGATCGACATCGTGATAGGCGCATTGTTGTTGGTTGTTCCAACAATCAGGTTTGCTTTCACCACGATACCACGTTCGTCAGTCATGTAATGATGTGTGAGTGTTCCGCGCTGTGCTTCAACAATACCAATACCTTCCTTCGGTGTCTGATACATCTTGTTGCGTAAATCTGTATTGCAGATTTCAGGAATGCTGGCCAGTTCAAGGCAACGTTCTGCCGAATACATTAATTCAACCAGACGTGCCCAGTGCATAGCCAGTGTGTTGTGAACAGGCTTGCCACCCAGGGTTGCAAACATCTTTTCATAACCTTCCTGTGCAAGCGGTGTTGCCATACCGTCAGCGGCATTGAGCCTTGCAAGCGGTGTAGCCTGATAAACACCCGAATCATTTCCTTCCACAAAACCTTTCCAGCCGATCTTTTTCAGATAGGGGAACTTCAGGTATGTCCAGGGTTCTACGCGTTCTTCCACGTAGTCGCGGTATTCGGTGTTTGAATATTTATACAGCTCTTTGCCATCCACATTTACAACACGCACTTTTCCGTCGTAAAAATTCACTTTATTATTCTCATCAACCAATCCCATGGAGTGAATCTTCAGTGAGTACGGACCATTTACGATGATGTCAACATAAGCCGGATTTTTTAGCACAACATCGTCAAACAACTGGAGCGAGAATTTTGCAAACTCTACAAATCCTTTTGCTTTTTCAACAATGTCTTTTCTTTCTTCTTCTTTGATTCCTTTGCGAACACCGCCGGGAACATTCATCATCACGTGGGTCTGATGACCACCGATGAGTGCCTGAATTTCCTGTGCAATACGGCGTTGTTTGATCACTTCGGTACCGATTTCTTTACCAACTTTGGCAATCACACCCAGCACGTTGCGTTCGGCAGCAGGAGCTGTCGGGCCACATACAAAGTCAGGAGCAGCCAGTGCATAGAAATGCGCAATGTGACTGTGAACATAATGAGCCATGTAAAAAAGTTCGCGAATCATTTTTGCAGTCAGCGTGGGTTCAACACCAAACACGCCGTCGAGTGCCTTACCGGCAGCCATGTGATGGCAACCCGGGCATACGCCGCAAATCTTTGTCACGATCTGTGGAAGTTCTTCCACAGCACGACCTTCAACAAACTTTTCAAAACCCCTTAATTCAGGAATCTGGAAATATACATTTTCTACTTCACCTTCATCCGTAGTGAAGATTTCAATTTTACCGTGACCTTCCAGTCGGGTAATAGGATCTATTGTGTATCTTTTCATTTCACATTCCTCCTGATTTTAGCTGACGGCAGGCTGAAACGATAGAACGTTCCTGCAGGGTCAACGATATTGTCAATCACTTTTTTAATTTCATCTTCATCTTCCAGATCAATCATGGTACCGACTGTAGACATTATTTTTGCACCCATATCAGTTACATCTGGCATAGGGCCATAACAACCACGGCAGGGAGCATTGCCTTTCACGCAACGCACGCCGCAACCGCCAACAGTAGCAGATCCCATACAAATCACACCCTGATCCATGAAGCAGGTTTCGCCATCATCCTCAATTTCCCAGGGACGATAAATCTGTTTCACCGAACGATTGTCCGATTTCTTGCGTGTGCATTCTTCGCACTGTGCAAGTCCGGTTGTTCCGATCACAGAGCCTTTGGGAGGCAGAGGCTGATTCTGAACGATAGCAAGGAATACTTCCACGAGCCTTTCGGTCTGCGGAGGACATCCCGGCAGATAATAATCCACATCGATAATCTGATCGAGTGTCATTACATCTTTATAGAAATGAGGTAACTCAAGTTCACCTTCGGGTATTGCAAATTTTTCCTGCGGACGTGTCTTCTCAGGATTTACGGTTGATTCACATTCGTCGTATACACGGCGGAAGAGATCTTCCTTGTTCGAGAAGTTGGCCAGTCCGGGGATACCGCCCATGTGTGAGCAGGATCCGTATGCTACCATGATTTTTGATTTCTTGCGAAGCAGATGAGCTACATGCTCATTTTCGCTGTTACGTATCGCACCGTTAAATAATGTGAGGTCGATAGAGCCATCAGGCATTGCCTCCACATCTTTGTATTTAGTATCCAGCGCGATGGGCCAGAACACCAGGTCGGCATGCTCAGTAACGGTGAACAGGGCTTCATGTACATCCAGTACAGAAACGCAGCAACCGCCGCAGGCAGCGCCCCAGTAAACAGCCATTTTCAATTTTGGTTTCGATTCATTTGCCATTTGTGGAGTCTCCTATTTATCTAGCTTATCAATAACTTGTTTCACTGTACTTGGTCCTAGTTCCAACATCGTAGCTGTCATTTCATGAACCACTTCTGCCAGGCGTTTTCCTTCACTGGCGCTGATCCATTCAAGGCGCAGACGTTCCGGTTCAATACCCACCTGAGGCAGATATTTTTTCAGAAGATGAAAACGTCGCAGACATTTATAATTACCATTCGAATAGTGACAGTCTCCCGGATGGCATCCGCCGATCAGAACACCATCAGCGCCTTCAGCAAATGCGTCGACTACAAACTGCGGGTCAAGTCTTCCTGAACACATGATGCGAATGACGCGGATTGAAGCCGGGTATTTCAAACGGGATACGCCGGCAAGGTCGGAAGCAGTATAGGTGCACCAGTTGCAAAAGAAAGCAGCAATTTTCGGCTTAAATTCGCTTGTGGGTTGGGTTGTATTAGTTTCCTGCATATTATTTAATATTATTGTTCAATAAATAAACCTTTGATTTCGCTGAAGATTTCAACATCTTCGAAGAGATTCTGCTTGATCGCACTGGAAGGACAGGATGCCACACAAGTGCCGCAACCTTTACAAAGTGCTTCATTTATAATGGAGCGTTTCTTCGTATCATCAAACCCGATGGCTTTGTAAGGACAAATGTTCAGACATGATTTGCAACCTGAGCATGATTCCTCAATGATATAAGCCGTATTCGGTTCCAGTTCCACATGACCTGCATCAATCAGTGCAAGGCACTGTGCAGCAGCAGCACCAGCCTGTGCAACACTGTCGGGAATATCCTTCGGACCCTGACAGGCACCGGCAATGAAAATGCCATCTGTAAATGTATCTACAGGCGCAAGTTTCGGATGTTTTTCAAGGAAGAAACCTTCGGAAGAACAGGAGATATTGAATATTTTACGGATGTCATTGGCATCGTCTCCGGGCTCAATTCCTGCAGCAAGAACAACCATTTCGAGAGGAATGCGACGCACTCTTCCTATTAATGTATCTTCCACCCTAACTATTAATTTGCCTTTTTCATCTTCTGTCGTTGCCCAGTCACTTACTTCGGATACACGACCACGGATAAACTGTACATTTTCATTCAGCAATTTATCGTAAAACTCCTCATATCCCTTGCCCGGCGTTCTCATGTCGATGTAAAAGTTATATACATCTGCTCCGGTATGTTCTTTAATAAGATGTGCCAGTTTCAGAGAATACATACAGCATACACGCGAACACCACTTGTTTGATTTATCATCACGTGATCCTACACAATGAATTATACCAACGCTCTTGGGCGTCTGATGTGTGTCGCGCGTTACCAGATGTCCTTCGGTAGGTCCGGAAGCATTCACCATACGTTCTACTTCGAGTGAAGTAAATACGTTTGGATATTTTCCATAACCGTAATAAGGCGTTTTCTTAACATCAAATGCTTTGAAACCGGTTGTGATAATCACTGTGCCTACTTCAACTTCTTTGACTTCGGGTTTCATATTAAAATCGAATGCATTGCGGTCACAGGCTTTCGCACAGGTCTGCGGGCATTTTCCGGTTTTAAAATGAATACAGGTTTTATCATCAACCACAGCTACCAGCGGTGTTGCTTGCGGGAACGGTACATACACAGGTTTGCGTTTGCTTAATCCCTGATTGAATTCATCCGGGAACTTACCTTCTTTAAATGTACATGCATCCACACAGGCCAGACAACCTACGCATAGATCTTCGATCACGTAACGCGGTTTGCGGGTAACCTGAATTTTATAATTTCCGACAAAACCTTCCACATGGCTCACCTCTGAATATGTCCAGAGTGTGATGTTCGGATGCTTTTTAACCGATGACATTTTGGGAGTAAGAATACATGCCGCACAGTCGAGTGTGGGGAATGTTTTATCAAACGCCGCCATATGTCCACCGATGGTCGGATTTTTTTCTACGAGATATACTTTTTTGCCTGCTTCAGCCAGCGTGAGTGCTGCAGAAATACCGGCAATTCCGCCACCAACGATCATTACATCGGGGTTAACAGGAACTTTTTTCTTCAGTAATTCTTTCTGATAAGCTACACGATGAACAGCAGCGCGCACAAGGTCTTTCGTCTTGATAGTTGCATCACCCTTGTCCTCATGTACCCAGGATACATTTTCGCGAATGTTTACCATTTGCAGATAGAATGCGTTCAGTCCTCCTTTTACCAATGCATCACGGAATGTTTTTTCGTGAAGCAAAGGGGAGCAGGAAGCAACAACAATTCTGTTCAGGTTATGTTCTTTGATATCCTGACCTATCAATTCCTGACCAGGATCAGAACACATATATTTGTACTCCTTACTAACTACCACATTGGGTAGTTTTGCAGCATATTCTGCAATAGCAGGCACATCAACAGTTCCGGCAATGTTATGTCCGCAATGGCAGATATAAACACCGATTCTTACATTTTCGTTTTGTTTTGACATTTTGATCCTCCCTTTTTAGGCTATTACTGAACTGGTTTTAACAAACAATCGCTGCAGTCCCAGATCTTCTTCATCGATGCCTAAAGCAAGGCCAATAATTTGCGAGAAGAAGGCTACGGGAATTTTAATATCGTCTGAAAATTTGCGACTGATTTTTTTCTGGAAGCATTCCAGATTGAACTGGCAAAGCGGGCAGGCAGTGACTACGATATCAGCTTTTCTGTCCATTGCTTCTTTCAAAATCAGGTAATTCATTCTCAGTCCGGTTTCAGGAATAGTACTGATCATACTGCCGCTGCAACAACGGGTTTTAAGAGGCCAGTCCAAAGCTGTAGCACCCAGCGTCATCATGATCTGATCCATCGTCATTGGATCGCGAGGATCATCAAATTCAGAGATCGGACGCGAAACCTGACAACCATAATATGATACAATTTTCACATCCTTCAATGGACGCACAACTGCTTTCTTCAGATTTTCAAGACCAAAATCATTTACCAGAACATCGAGCGGATGACGTATTTTTACACGTCCTTCGTAATGTAATCCGGCAGCTTTCAGTGAAGTTAAAACATTATTACGCATTTCTTCTTCAGTACTCAGATATTTCTGGGTCTTAAGCAAACCCATATAACATGCATTGCAAGGAGCAATCACGTTTACTTCTCCTGAGGGAATCATCTTCTCAGCCAAAGCAAGATTACGTGCCGTAATTGCGACAGCTTTCAGCTCATTCATGGCCATATAATTCGTAGCACCACAACAGTTCCAGTCATCAATTTCCTGCACTTCAATACCCAGTTTTTTAAAAACTGCTAGCATTGATTCTTCATAGTGGCGACCGCTGGATTTCAGCGAGCATCCGGGAAAATATAAATATTTCATATTCGTTTCTCCTTGTTATACGTTAGTGCTAGAGCAACAATCAATCATCTTGCGTAAACCTTCTTTGTCCTTGATTTTCTTTTCAAAGAATTTCAAACGGCCGGTGCTGAATAATTTCCATCCAAGACTGGAAAAACCAATTGCTTTGAAAATATTAGTACGCATGAAGAATTTTATAAGTAGCGACATTTCACCGATGCGGCCACCATTGCGAACTTCTCCGTAGAAAGTGCGCGACATAGCAGGAATTGTGAATCTTGCAGGATACACTTTCTTCATGATCGCTTCACGTTTCAGTGCATACATAATGTCTGTGATTTTAATGCCTTTTGGACATTCTACAGTACAGGAATAACAAGACGCACAAAGCCACACCGTACGGTTGGCTAATACATCATCGCGGAAACCGGCTTTCACCATGGCTATCACTTTGCGTGGAGTGAAGTCCATGTACTGGCTAAAGGGACATGCAGAACTGCAGTTGCCACATTGAATGCAGCCATGCAATTTTTCTCCATGCGCCAGCTTGGCAATCCGTTTCCCAAAATTTTTGTCCAGATCAGATTCGTGTACGACATCCTGAACTGAAAAATTGAGTTTGTTTGCTTTCATATGCTTGCTTAATTATTATTATAATTTATTTTGAATTTTACTAATTGTTTTTAGTCTTTCTTCATCGAGAATCAGAATCCTGTTTTTTTGAACCCGAATAAGTTTCGATTTTTCAAGCTCACTAAATAGAAAAATAATTCCCTCTTCTGTTATATCAGCTTCTTTGGCCAACTGTGAAAAAGAAATATTCACCGCCTTTGTTTCTTTTTCTCCCTGCAAAGTTTCGGCATGCTTAAGCAATTGCGATGCTACAAGCGATAGTGTGATCGCATCACCCATTTCTACAAGTTTGTTTTCGGCTTCATCCAACTGAGCACTTAATTTTTCAAGAATCTGTGTAGTAAGTGCCGGAGTTTCGTCAATAATTTTCATGAATTCTTCTTCACTTATCAAGCAAACCACCGAATTTTCTGTTGCAATAGCTGTGTGAAGAAAAGGCTCTTTTTTTATCAGTGCGTTTATTCCCAGAATGTTTCCGGGAGCAGCATAACGAGTAATCTCAGTTTCTGTTTCAGTTACTTGTTTTGAAATTCCAATCGATCCTTTGATAACCACATAAACTCCATTTGCAGTATCACCTTTTCTGTATAAAATCTCACCCTGCTTCAACGTTATTGTTTCTGCAGCGCGGTCTTCATGGAATATTCTTTCAAAACAAATCATTCTTTTTTGGCTGAGTGGCTTTTCATAAAAACAATCCACTTATGCGATGGTAAAAGTATTCCTACACTTGGTTCTGTGAAATGGCACTTACCCTCGATTTTTATAAGGAGCTGTCCGCAATCGAATGCGGGTTTTTCCGCAATCTTTTAAACGGCGCTTTTATCAAGGGAAATCAAAACTATATTTCTATCACGAAAAGAATTTCATCAAGAAAAAGTATATTTTCATCGGAAAAAAGATAAAGTTTAAGTAAATTTGCGGTATAGTAAGAAAAAATCCATGGCCATAATAAAAATTTTATTAGTTGATGATGACCCTGAGATTACCATGTCTCTGAAAGTTGTGCTTGAAAGCCGGCAATACGAAGTATTCGTGGCTCACAGTAAACAGGAAGGAATGGATGCAATCAATAAAAATAAGCCTTCGCTGATTATCATGGATGTTATGATGGAAAGCATGTCTGACGGATTTGATTTAGCTTCTGAAGTTAAAAATCATTCCGATTACAAGGATATACCAATCCTTCTTTATACGGGCATTGACAATACAACAGGATTAAATTTCAAATCGGCTTTTGGTTCCACCAGGCACATTCCTGCCAATGCTTTTCTTGAAAAACCGGCAACATCCCAGGCACTGATTGAACAAGTGGAATTACTACTCTCAAAATAATTTTTGAAATTAATCCCCCAAAATATCAGGTATAGTGACGGAGTAGGCTGGCTGACACGCTTGCGATGGATTGCAATAAGTGCTTTGCTTGTTTTGGCATATACAGCAAGCAATGTTTTTGGCTTTGAAGTAAATGAATTTGCCTTGTACGGTGTTGTGATTTTCTTAGTGTTGGAAAATCTAATAATCCTTCATTTCCTATCATTGTTCCGAAGAGAAAAACTTCCGTTTACCCCACGCAGTGTTAGAAATCTTATTCGTTTTCAGATTTATTTTGATTTAATCTCACTTGTCATCATTATACATTTCACTGGCGGACTTGAGAATCCAATTTTTATTTTTTCAGTTTTTCATATGGTCATTTCTAGTATTTTGCTGTCGCGAAAAGACAGTTATCTAAGTACTACATTTGCACTGCTTCTTCTTTGGATCCTTGCAATTTTGGAATACCAGGGCGTTTTAAATCACAACAATCTATGGATAATCGCCGATCAAAGAATTGCCATTGCACCTGACTGGCTCTATCCCACAGAAATATTAACTGTATTTACTATTACTTCGTTTATTCTTGTTTACATTACTAATTTCGTTGTAGGGAAACTTCGTGAACAGGAAGAAGCTTACCGGCAAGTCAACGAGTTGCTGGAGAAAAAAGATATTATCAAGGATGAATATATCCTTCGCGTTACCCACAACATCAAAGGTCATATTGCTGTAATCCTTACAAATCTTGGAATAATCAAGGATAAAACATTCGGTGAAGCAGATCCTAGGTATTCCGAATTTGTTGAAATCGGATATAAACGCACCTTGAAATTATCAAGCTTTGTAAATACACTTCTACGTTTAACCGAGATGAGACTGACTGATAATTTTGAAATGGAAAATTTTTCTCTTCTCGAAGTAGCAACAAATACGGTAGCTTCCTGTAAAAACAATGCCGATGAAAAATTAATTGAATTAAATCTTGACATTGATAAGTCGATTAGTTCAATTTCTGGTAATCCTTTGTCGATTGAAGAATTATTACAAAACCTCATCTCGAATGCTATTAAATATACACCCGAAAAAGGAATAGTTAATGTTAAAATTAAAGATTACAAAAACGATGTGTTAATCACAGTATCAGACAGTGGAATTGGAATTCCCGCTTCTGAAGTACAGCATGTATTCAGCGAATTTTTTCGTGCCAGCAATGCTCGAAAACTAATCCGGGATGGAAGTGGGCTGGGGTTACCGCTGGCTAAATACATCTGCGAGCGACATAACGGAGAAATATGGGTTTCGAGTGATGAAGGTATTGGTACACGCTTCAGTGTTGTATTACCAAAAAAACAATTAAGTAATAATGACCCTATAGACGTCTAAACTTCGACTAGTTTATTTTTTAGTGTGTAAAGAATCAGGTTGACTGTATTTGATGTTTTAGTTTTGTTGATCAGATTGGTTTTATAGCGCTCAACTGTTCTGAAACTTATACAAAGTTTATCGCCTATCTGTTGGTTTGTGTATCCTTGACAAATCAAAGCCAGCACTTCAAGTTCACGTTTTGAAAAATCAGGGGTTTCAATTTTAACTTTAATTCTTTTTGTCAATACTTCTCGGGTAAAATTAACGAGTAATTCATCGGAAAAATAATTGCCTCCTTTCATTACTTTTTCAATTGCGTGTTTGAAATCGTTAAAGCCTGCATTTTTTAATAAGAAACCCTCAACACCTGCATAAATCATACGATCGAAGTTCTCACTTTCACCAAATGCTGTAAGGGCAATAATTTTTAAATCGGGATATTTCTGAAGTGCTTTTTCAGTTGCTTCGATACCATCCATTACTGGCATTCTGATATCCATAAAAACCAGATCTGGCCTGCTCTTTTCAATTTGTTCAAGAAAATCCGCACCATTTACTGCTTCACCAATTACCTCCACTAATTCTGTCATTTCGAGGAAAAGTTTTAAACCCGCCCTGAAAACATCATGGTCATCAACAATAATTACAGAAAATCTGCTCATCCTGGTTTTTCAATCATCTCACCAAATAAAATGAAGATTACTTTTCTTTAGCTCAATAATATAGGGCAAAATAATCAGTTTCATTTCGTGTGAATTGTTTCACAAATATAGAAAAAAATGAAACCGTCAAAATAAATTTATGGCTTTTTTATAAACGTTTGGATGGACAATCTTTATAAGCAATTTAACCGATGAAAAGCATCGCTTATTCAGCCAAAAACATCGTTATAAATTTTAGTTGGAGAAGATTTTCGGAAGGTTTGCCAGATTTGTTTTATAAGTGTAATAATTACTGACTTTCGTAACTTCCAGAATGGGTTTGTTTCTTTCACGTGTTTCTGCCGCATCAAATTCATCAATTTCAAGAATAGCCATCGCTGTGAAAAAATCACCCTTGTTCAGGAAAGTATTAAATTTATTTTTTTCAGGAATCACTTCCTGCAAAGCTCCTTCTAGTCTGGATTTCAGTAGCATCTCAGACATAAAAACACGAATTGTTTTCAAAGCTTTCCCGGGTACAAACTGATCAACCAGATAACGGTTTATTTCACCCATAACGAAAGAGCAAAAATCAATGGCTTCATCCGGATTCACCCCTTTTTCTCTCAGCCTGGCCAGATAATAACCGTTCACCTGACTGAAAGGCGTTTCATCATGAGTCAGAAAGGAACGTGAAACCAAACGACAAAATAATTCGGCCACTTTTTCCAGAACATCATCAGGTAATGAACGGAAATGCGGAAAGTATCTTGAATTCTCCGGTTTCTTCAATTCAAAAGCAATCTGTTCAGGAAGTTTTTCCTGTAGTTTCTGGAAGACAGAAGAAATTTTCAAGTTCTTTCTGCTTTCGCGAAGTTGTAATTCGCTGTTTGAATTTTTCCAGTTTTTCGGGAGTATACTCATGGCTTTCAATTTTGCTCTGCGTTGAACTTTTAAGGTGCAGAATTTAATTATGCAAAAATGCCATTAAGAATAAGGCTAAACAATAGAAAGCTTCCGCGATTTACTGCAGGAAGTACACGCAAAAAACTCATGGATTTCTCCGCATATCCTGCGGAAATTTCCGCTGTATTTTCTAGCCCCTATTACAGCGTTGAAGAATAAAAAAAAAGCCCGGCAAAAAACCGGGCCAAACAAAAACTATATTAATGATCAATCACGTTTGATAGACTGTAATTGATTTCCTTTTGCATCTTTAATATTTACAATCATTGGCATCTTGCCCGGAAGACTATGCGTAGCACAACTGAAGCATGGGTCATATGCACGGAATGCCATTTCCACAAGATTTAATATTCCATCATTTACTTCAACACCTTTCTTGATAAAACCTTGCGCCGCTTTCTTGATCGACATGCATATGGCTGCATTGTTATTGGTTGTTCCAACGATAATATTCGCTTTTGTAACTATTCCTTTTTTATCTGTCCAGTAATGATGAGTCAGTGTTCCACGTTGAGCTTCCACAATACCAACGCCTTCTCCGGGGATATCACCCAAAGGAGCACGCAAATCTTTACTTGTAATTTCAGGATCAGTGGCTAGAATCAGACAGTTTTCAGCAGAATATAATAATTCAATAAGTCGGGCCCAGTGCATGGCTAAAGTATTATGAACAGGTTTCCCGCCAAGAATTTTATACATATTTTCGTATTCTACCTGCGCAAGCGGTGTAGCCATACCATCAGATGCATTAAGCCTTGAAAGAGGTGTTGCCTGATAAACACCGGAATCATTCCCTTCAACAAATCCTTTCCAACCTACATTTTTCAAGTAAGGGAATTTCAAGTATGTCCAGGGTTCTACTCTTTCTGCAATATGATCGCGATATTCATTTGGCCCATACTTGCAGTATTCTTTTCCATCAACATCAACAACCCTGACTTTTCCATCATAGAAATTAACCTTGTTATTTTCATCAACAAGTCCCATGGAATAAATATTCAGTTTGTAAGGCCCATTAACGATGATATCTACATAATCTTTATTGGCCAGAACAACATCGTTAAATATTTTAAGTGAAAACTTTGCAAATTCAATAAAGCCTTTTGCCTTCACTTCAATATCTGCACGTTGTTCTTCGTTCAGACCTTTCCTCACACCGCCGGGAATATTCAGCATAACATGGGTTTGATGACCACCCAGTAATGCTTGAATTTCCTGCGCAAGTCTTCTTTGCTTGATTACTTCGGTTCCAATTTCCTTCCCCACCTTCGCAATAACACCCAGCACATTTCGCTCGGCTTTGGGAGCAGTAGGTCCTACAACGAAATCCGGAGCACCCAGCGCATAGAAATGTGCAATATGACTATGAACAAAATGTGCCATGTAAAACAGTTCGCGGATTTTCTTTGCTGCTGAAGTTGGTTGTACTCCAAACACTGCATCAACAGCTTTTCCAGATGCCATGTGATGGCAACCAGGACAGACCCCGCAAATTTTAGTTACGATCTGAGGTACTTCTTCAACAGGTCGGCCCTCGATAAATTTTTCAAACCCGCGAAGCTCGGGTACTTGAAAATAAACATTATCAACCTCCCCGTCGTCATTCAGAAAAATTTCAATTTTTCCATGTCCCTCGAGTCTGGTAATCGGATCAATGGTATATCTTTTCATTCCTTTTTTGCTTTAAATTTTAGACATCAAGACTTGTTTATTTTGCGGCGGATGATAGATCCGGGAACGCTGAATCTGTAAAAAGTTCCAGCCGGGTCTTCAATCTGATCAACTATCTTCGCTATTTCATCGGGTTCCTTTGCATCGATCATTGTAGCAATAGCCGACATCATTTTTGCACCGGGATCTTTCACATCGGGTGGAGGACCATAACATCCGCGGCAGGGTGCATTTCCAACAATACAACGCACGCCGCATCCACTACGGGTTGCGGGGCCCATACAAATAACGCCCTGTTCTAAAAAACATGTTTCTCCGTCATCCTGAATTTCCCAGGGACGATAAAACTTTTTCACAAGTTTTTTATCTGATTTTTTGCGAAGGCATTCATCACACTGAGCTTTGTCGCGAGCACCAACTACAGAACCAGCTGGTGGTAATTGCGCGCCGGTTACAATT
>JAZDMK010000275.1:0-8444 GCA_043800975.1 Bacteroidota bacterium
AATATACATTAAAAAAAATGATTATGAAAAAAACTGCTTTTGCAGAAATGCACGAAGCCATGGGCGCCAAGATGGTTGAATTTTGCGGATTTTATATGCCCATTCAATATGAAGGAATCACAGCTGAACATGAAACAGTTCGCAATGCTGTAGGTGTGTTTGATGTTTCGCACATGGGTGAAGTTTGGGTAAAAGGATCGGAAGCGCTGCGTTTTGTTCAGTGGATTACTTCGAACGATGTTGCTGCGTTGTACGACGGGAAGGTTCAGTATTCATGTTTCCCAAATGGTAAAGGCGGAATCGTGGATGATTTGCTGGTGTATCGCTTTAATGCAGAAACATATTTGCTGGTTATCAATGCAGCCAATATTGAAAAAGACTGGAAGTGGATTGTAGAACAGGGAAGAAAATTCGGATTTGCAGTTGGCAGAGAACTGAACAATGCTTCCGATGAAACTTCTCAGCTGGCCATTCAGGGACCTCTTGCTTTAAAGGCGATGCAGAAACTAACTTCTGAACCGGTTGAAGATATGGAATACTACACTTTTAAAAAGCTTGAATTTGCTGGTGTGAAGGATGTGATTTTTTCAACTACGGGTTATACCGGCTCAGGCGGCTGCGAAATTTATTTTGCTAATAAAGATGCAGAACAAATCTGGAATGCCGTATTTGAAGCAGGTGAAGAATTCGGAATTAAACCCATCGGTCTTGGTGCGCGCGATACGCTTCGTCTTGAAATGGGTTTCTGTCTTTACGGAAATGATATCGATGATACCACTTCGCCATTGGAAGCAGGTCTGGGCTGGATAACAAAATTTGTTGACCACAAAGATTTTATTGACAAAGAATATATGCTGAAACAAAAAGCAGATGGTTTGAAAAGAAAACTGGTCGGCTTCGAAATGATTGATAAATGCATTCCCCGTCATGGTTATGATATCGTGAATGAGAAAAATGAAAAGATAGGTATTGTAACATCAGGAACCATGGGGCCCGCCATTAAAAAAGGTGTGGGTATGGGATATGTTCCAACTGCATTATCTAAAGAAGGAAGTGAAATTTTCGTCAGCATTCGCGACAAAGCAATGAAAGCGAAAGTTGTAAAATTCCCATTTTACAAAGCGAAATAATGAGCAATACTGAAAAAAGTATTGAGGTTTGTTTTACGCCAAAACTGTTTGAGTACTATCGCGATCCTGAAAGTGTCGTTGTAATTGTTGATATACTACGGGCTACTACAGCCATGTGTACTGCTTTTGAGTATGGTGTGAAAGAAATTATTCCTGTTGCAACAGTTGAGGAAGCTTTTGAATACAAACAAAAAGGTTTTCTGGTGGCGGGTGAACGTGATGGTGTTGTTCTGGAATTTGCTGATTTTGGAAATTCGCCTTTTTATTTTCAGACAGAAAAATTAAAAGACCAATCGTTAGTGATGACTACTACTAACGGCACACAGGCGATAGAAGCAGCTAAAGATTGTGCAGAGGTCGCGTTGGGATCTTTTCTAAATTTTTCTGCATTGTGTGAATGGCTTATAAGTAAAAACAGAAAAGTTGTCATTTTTTGTTCCGGCTGGAAAAACAGATTTAATCTTGAAGATACTGTATTTGCAGGAGCTGTAGTTGAACATCTGATTTCAAAAGCAGATTATCATACTGTTTGTGATTCTGCGATGGCTTCTCAGGATTTGTGGAATTTGTCTAAAGAAAATCTGATGCAGTACATTGATAAGTCTTCACACAGGCAACGTTTGCGCAAGATGATGCTGGATGATGTTATTGAATATTGTCTGACAATGGATATAAATGAAGTCGTTCCGGTATTGCAGGAAAACAAATTAATTCTTTCTTAGAAATAATTGAAATAAAAAAAGGCTGTCCATTCGGGCAGCCTTTTTTTTATTAAGCATTGAATCAATTAGTCAAGAACTTGAATTTTCTTGGTGATTGTTCCATATTCAGTATCTAACTGAACGAGGTAGATGCCAGCTTTTAAAGAAGATACATTCAGCATGTAATTGTTTGTGTCAACATTTTCTGTAAAAACAGTTGAGCCAAGTACATTAATCACTGAAATCTTATTAAATTTCTGTGTTGCACCAATTTTAATATTATCATTGGAAGGATTTGGGAAAGCATATGCAGTAGGAGTTGGATTTTCATTGCTGATACCAACGATAGGTGTTTTTGTAATTACAAAAGTTGCATATTGATCAGTTCCCATGTCTGCGATCATAGTGAAAGCACCGGTTGTGATATCATAAGTTCCGAATTGATAAACAGCACCACAAGTAATGGTGTACAGTTTATCATCTACGCCATCCCAGGAAACATCCTGTCCATAGTTAATATTAACTCCTAAAGGTCCAACTAAAGTTGTAGCACCTGTTGCGGGGTCAATTGAATATAAACTGTCTGGGCTTAATGAAGGAGCATACAGAAGGCCATTATCAGCAAAGTCCATAGCGATAATCATTCCCTGTGCACCTGTTCCTACCAATGTAAGAGCAAGGGTTGACATATTTAAAGTGCATAATTGTGGTAAATTACTTCCGTTAAGAACAACAACATACATCGTGCTGGTAACCCAGTTCCATGCAATACCGGTGGGAGTTCCTGTTACACCTGTCATTGTTCCGAGAGCAGTGTATGATCCATCAGCACCAACAGTGCCGATTGTCAGATCATTGTAAATTCTGTAAATTGCAGTACCATTATATTCTTCTGCCATTGGGAAAGGTGATGATCCAATAGTACCAACACTTGTTGGAGCGCCGGAAGCCAAATCAAAAGTATTGTATGTTAAAGCGGTAGTGTTGCCTGCATAAGCATCAGATAATCCCATAACTATACAAGGAGTAGTTAAAACATCATTCGTAGCATTGAGATCGCCGGCCATTGTTAATGTTGCTGTCAGTGTGTATGAACCATCAGCAGGAGACCAGTTGTCCATAGGAACAACTAATGTAGATCCAGCAGTAATCGTTGAAAGATTTGCTTTAGTGCTGGTATATAAACCACCGTCTGATAAAGTAACACTCCATGTAGCTTCGTCATTACCACCAAAATTCTTTAAAGTAACAGAAGGGGTCACGGTAGCACCACTTAAAACAAAAGTTGGAGTAATTGCAGTAACACCCATGTCATGTGCTTCAGGCGAATTAACAGAAATGTCATCCATGTGAATATCATTTCCATAAGCACTTAAGCCTTTAAAAAGGATGTAATTAGTTGCAGTGTTGTAAGTTCCGGGAATAGTAAAACTGTGTTCCAGCCAACCAGAACCTATTGGTCTGCTAGCTACACCCAGTAAAGTTGCGCCTGTTAAACTAGCAGTCGTATTAACATATGCTTCAATGTTATCTGCATTTGTATAACCAGCTTCATGGTACATCCAGAATGTAACAGTAAATGCTCCTGTATTACCCGTTAAATCAACAACCGGAGAAATTAAAGATGCGAAATTTCCAGATGAAGCGGTCCATGAAGGATATGATGCCATAGCAGCTCCAGTATGAGGAGTAATTCCAGATGGATATACAGAGGTAGTTAACCTTACCCATGTGTATGTTCCAGTGCCAGCGACATTAAGCCATCCTGTTGGGGGGAAGGTAACAGCATCAAAGCTTTCAGCTAGAAGCACGGCTTTTGAATTAGAGCCTGCTGAAAGAGTAGGTTGAGTTTTAATAACTGCATTTGGATCAGCAGTTAAACAGCTCGGAGTAATTTTCTGCGCATTGGCAACGCTAAGTGCAAAGGGCAAAAAAATCACTAATGCGATCATTTTAAAGTAGATTTTTTTCATTTTTTTTTGTTTCATGAATAATTTAAAAGAGTGGTGCAAAAGTATAAAAAAATTAAATACACAAATCGAAAATATCCATGAATTTGTCGAAAGTTATTAAAAAAATAACGGATGCTAATATTGTGTAATTGATTAAATCAAATCTTTTTATCCTCTGCCAACTTCTGTAATGCAAACAGTTCATCCCTTAATCTGGCTGCATCCATAAAGTTCAGCTCCTTAGCTGCTTTTTCCATTTCTTTTCTTATTCTGTCCATAGCTTTTCTGATCTGTTCTCTATTCATGTAAGGAACAATCGGATCTGCCGCCAGATTGATGTCATCTCGTTCGATGTATGCTTTATCAGTGGTTTGATTTGATGCTACAAAAGCTTGACCTAAAATTTCTTCTCTGGTTTTAAAAATTTGAGTTGGCGTAATATTATGTGTCTCGTTGTATTTTAATTGTTTTTCACGCCTGCGGTTTGTTTCGTCAATCGTGCGCTGCATAGAATCCGTAATTTTATCAGCATACATAATTACTCGGCTGTTCAAATTTCTTGCAGCACGTCCTGCAGTTTGAGTGAGTGATCGCTCAGAACGCAAGAAGCCTTCTTTGTCTGCATCCAGAATGGCAACAAGAGATACTTCAGGCAGGTCAAGTCCTTCGCGTAAAAGATTTACACCAATTAAAACATCAAAAATGCCTAACCTCAAATCCCTTAAAATTTCTACACGCTCCAATGTATCAACATCGGCATGGATGTATCTGCATTTGATTTGGTACTGAAGAAAAAAACGACTTAACTCTTCAGCCATTCTTTTAGTTAATGTAGTAACCAAAACACGCTCGTTTATTTCCGAACGTTTTTTGATTTCTTCCATCAAATCATCGATTTGATTCAGGCTGGGTCTTACTTCTATGATTGGGTCAAGCAATCCTGTCGGACGAATTACTTGTTCAACGATTACACCTTCACTTTCTTGTAATTCATATTCGGCTGGCGTTGCACTCACATAAATTACCTGGTTTATCATAGAATAAAATTCATCAAATTTCAGCGGACGGTTATCCATGGCGGATGGTAAGCGAAAACCATATTCAACCAATGTTTGCTTGCGTGAACGGTCGCCTCCATACATTCCTCGTATTTGTGGAACAGTAACATGACTTTCATCAATGACCAATAAAAAATCATCCGGGAAATAATCGAGAAGGCAAAACGGGCGTGTTCCGGGAGCTCTGTTGTCAAAATAGCGCGAGTAATTTTCTAAACCGGGGCAGTATCCTAATTCACGTATCATTTCAAGATCATACACAACTCGCTCTTCAATTCTTTTAGCTTCTTCATCTCTACCTAATCCTCGGTAATATTCAGTCTGACGAAAGAGGTCACTTTGAATTTCTTCCGTAATTTCCTGTAATCGATCGTGTGTTGCAACAAAAACATTTGCGGGATAAATAGCAATACTGTCGTGTTCTTCAATAATATTTCCGTTTACCGGATCAAAAGATTCCAGCGATTCGATTTCATCACCCCAAAATAATATTCGAACTGCATAATCTGCATAGGCAAGAAAAACATCTACTGTATCACCTTTCACACGGAAGAAACCGCGCTTCAGTTCAATTTCATTTCTTGCATACAATGCATCTACAAGGCGATGCAATAATTGATTGCGGTTAAGAATCTGTTTCTTCTGCAAACGAATAACATTTTCTTTGAAGTCGGCAGGATTCCCGAGACCATAAATGCAGGAAACAGATGATACTACAATTACATCTCGTCTTCCGGATAGCAATGAAGTTGTAGCACTCAGCCTGAATTTTTCAATATCATCGTTGATAGAAAGATCCTTCTCAATGTATGTGTTGGTTGAGGGAATAAAAGCTTCGGGTTGGTAGTAGTCATAATAGGAAACAAAATATTCAACAGCATTTTTTGGAAAAAATTGTTTGAATTCGCCAAAAAGTTGTGCAGCTAATGTTTTATTATGACTAAAAACCAAAGTTGGTTTTTGTACGTTTTGAATTACATTGGCAATGGTAAAAGTTTTTCCGGATCCAGTAACACCCAGCAACGTTTGAGCCTGATCACCACGGGCAATACCTTCGGTCAGTTGACTAATCGCTTCGGGCTGATCGCCTGTTGGTTTAAACTCCGATGTTAATTCAAATTTCACTGAACAAAGGTAATATGATTTGTTTTCGAAGGGATGGATTTTGCTTTATTATAATGTATAATCTAATAAATTAAAAAATGATTATCTTTGAACTCTCCTTGAATCAAAACATCAACCATGAAGAAAATTTATCTTTTAGTATCGATTACTCTTTTGCCTTCATTTCTGTTTTCACAGGATTGTTTAAATACATTGAAAGGCCATACTAATATTGTGTCTTCTGTTTCATTTAATGATAACGGTACAGCTATAGCCAGTTGTAGTTATGATAAAAGCATTTTGATCTGGGATACAAAAAAAGGAGACAGTCTGAAAGGATTGTATGGACATAATTGTAATTTGATGGCAGTGCAGTATAGCCCGGATGGTACGCTAATCGCTTCCGGTGGATGGGATAAAAATATTGTAATTTGGGAAGCAGCCAGCGGAAAAATGTTGCGCTCATTGCGTGATCATTCCGATCGAATTTCAGACATCTGTTTTAGTCCCAATGGCGCAAACATGGCGAGTGCGAGTGATGATAAGACAATTAAAATTTGGGATCCGGCAAACGGGAAAATTTTAAAAACCCTAAAAGGACATACCGACAGGGTTACATCAGTTTCATATTCCTCAAGCGGAAAAAATATTGTGAGTAGTAGTCTCGATAAAACGGTTTGTTTATGGGATGCATCTGCCGGCACATTGCTAAAAACATTTAAGGGGCATTTGAGTTTTGTATATGCTTCTGCTTTTGATCTGACGGGTGAAACCGTTATCAGTGGAGGAGATGATAAAACATTAATGTTTTGGGAAGTTGCAACGGGGAAGTTGCTTAAAAAAATCAAAGGTGTTGGTGGTGCAATTATGACGATTGCTGTTAGTCCCGATGGGAAATATATTGCTGCAGGCTGTGATGATTTTAAAATTCGCATTTATGAAATTTCATCTTCAAAACTTATGAAAACATTTGAAGGTCATGAAGGAATTGTTTCCTGTGTTGCTTTTAGTCCTGATGGTGATATGCTTGTTAGTTCTGGTGAAGATAAGCTGGTAAAAATTTGGGATATAGCTGACATTCGTTATGCTGCATGTATTGAAGAAAAGCTAACAGAATTTAAAGACCTCGCAAAACCAAAAGATGAGTTTGAAACTACAGAAGATTATCAAAAAAGAATGACAGAACTCACCACGAAGAAAGAAGGCTTGAAAGAAAGATGCAAAAATGAAGAACAGTTGCTGAAACTGGAATCAATGATTAATTCATACAAATGGGTTACTTATACTATTGATGAACTAGGAACATATAATGCGGATACCAAAATGTTTCCTCTCAGAGTACAGGGAAAGGAATATAATGTTGAAATGCCGCTTACTGATGCGAAATCTTTTAAAACAAATTGGCAAAAATCGATTGTAAAAGGAATCGAAAGAGGATTGCCAAATTCAACAAAACTTGAAGTGATCAATTACCAAATTATTCATCCTGTCAGCGGAAAGATATATTTTATCGGAGCACAAGTGAAGCCCGAAGAGGATAAGTTGTTGAAAGATTTTCTGAAATCGAACAAATAAATTTTCGAAAAGAAAAATTATTTTGCAGGAATTACTTCAATCAGTTCAATTTTAAAGATCAGCAGAGAACCGCCGGGAATGCTTGGCGTTCCTTTATCGCCATAACCCATCTCGGCAGGAATATATGCTTCCCAGATTGAGCCGGGTGTCATAAGTAAAAGCAATTCTGTCCATCCTTTAATCAATCCGCTAACACTGAATGTTGCGCTCTGATTGCGTTTGTATGAAGAATCGAAAATGGTTCCATCCAGAAGTTTTCCTTCATACATAACTTTTACCTGATCTTTAGCTGCAGGCGGAGTGCCGTTGCCAGCCTGAATAATTTTATATTGGATACCATCAGGTAATTCAATTATCCCAGCGTTCTTTTTATTCTGGGCAAGAAACTCAGCCGATTTCTTTTTGTTCTCTTCTACTTCTTTGATTTTTTTGTCTTCCATTTTTTTGCGCATATCCTGTTGCCACTGAGTTAGAATTTGGCGTTTGCCATCCATGGTGAAAAAAACGGAGTCGTTGTTTTTAAAAGCATCATCCAAACCTTTGAAAAATGGTTCTGAATTTATTTCCAGTGAATTCTTTTTCATGTTTTGAGCAATATCGAGTCCGATGGCATAGCTAACGGAATCGGTCCTGTTTTTCAAAACAAAGGGCGCGTCATTTGATTTTGTTGTAACTGCTTTTTTTGTGCAACAGGATTGTATAGAAATACCCAAAATGCAAATGCTGATAAGGAAAACAATTTTATTCATGGTTAGATTTTTTTTGCAAAAGTAACATTTTATTAAAATAAAAAAAGCCCTGATAATTCAGGGCTTCTCATTCTCAACTTTAATAGGCAATTAATGAATGTTTATTTCTCTTGCCGGTTTTTCTTGTGCTTCTTCTTTTTTTGTAATGAAAATTTTAAGAATCCCATCTTTGTAT
>JAZDMK010000295.1:0-4540 GCA_043800975.1 Bacteroidota bacterium
AAATCTATTTGCTTCCCCTGCATCTCAACGAGGCGTTTCAGTTCAACGATGATAAATTGTTCGGGTGTTTGCATGCTACAAAACTAACTCCGCTATCCCATGATTTCAAAGAACGTAACCGCTTATTTATCAACTATTAAAATAATTCTCGTTAATATGTACTGGATTTTAAAAAACACACTTGAGCAGGAAAACAAACCCTTGTTGATATCGACACAAACCTGTTAATAAACATGATTTTTTAGAACTGATTAGTTACAAACTTTTAAATGGCGAAAACCTGGTGGTGCTTGGCAAATCAGGCTCAGGAAAATCTGTCCTGATTAAATGTATTGTTCGTTTATTGAATCCTGATGAGGGGACCATTCACGTGCTGAATGAAGATGTGAGTGCATTGAGCAGTGATGGACTGGGAGAATTACGACAAAAAATTGGTTTTCTCTTTCAAAGTGGCGCATTGTATGATTCCATGACGGTGAAACAGAACCTGGAATTTCCATTGAGAAGAATAAAAAAGAATCTTACTAAAAAAGAAATGGAAGAAAAAATAACTGAGGTTTTAGAAAATGTTGGTTTAGCTGATACACTGCATAAAATGCCCTCACAACTTTCGGGCGGTATGCGAAAAAGAATAAGTTTAGCGCGCACCATTGTGGTGAGTCCAATGATCATGCTGTATGACGAACCCACCACAGGACTTGACCCTATTACTTCCGATGAAATAAGTTCACTCATCAATACTGTTCAGGAAAAATATAAAACTTCTTCTCTCATCATCACACATGATATTAAATGTGCTCGTAACACGGCAAACCGAATTATCATGTTAAAGGAAGGGGAAGGTTATAAGGAGGGAAAGGTAGCTGACTTTGAAAACTCCGCCGATCCGTTTATTAAATCTTTCTTTATGTAGTATGGATAACTGAGTCAAAAAAATATAACAAAATGGACACGCACACACAAAAATTTAAAATACGGTTAGGATTGTTTATTGCCGGAGGATTGGCATTTTTTGTACTTGCCATTTTTATCATCGGAAAACAACAAAATTTATTTAATCCGGTTTATAAACTTACTACAACTTTTTACAATGTAAGCGGATTACAGGTTGGAAATAATATCCGCTTTTCCGGAATTAATGTCGGCATTGTTGACGATATACGCATCATTAACGATTCAACCGTAAAGGTAGATATGTTGATCAAAAAAGATGTTAAGCGGTTTATTAAATCGGACTGTGGAGTGGCCATAGGTTCAGAAGGACTTATCGGCGACCGGCTTTTAATTATTACGCAAGGAAGCTCTGATGCTCCTTTAGCAAAAGAAGGACAACAACTTGTTTCAGTCGAGCCTGTCGAAATGGATGCCATCATGGCAAGTTTGGAGGTCACCGCAGTTAATGCCGAAATTATTTCGGAACAACTTGCAGAGATTATGGTTAACATAAACAGCGGAAACGGAACACTTGGACGATTAATTCAGGATACAACCATGGCAGAAGATATTAGTCAAACCCTGGTGAATATTAGAAAAAGCAGCAAAGGATTAAATGAAAATATGAATGCAGCCAAGGAAAATTTCCTTTTGAGAGGTTATTTTAGAAGAAAGGCAGAAGCAGCGGAACAAAAGAAGAAAGACGCTGAAGAAAAAAAAGCAGCGAAACAAAAAGCAAAAGATGAGAAGAAATAATCTTATTGTCTCACTACTTTGATGGTCTCTGCCTGGTCATTTTTGATAACCCGAACGATATAAATTCCTGCCGGTTGATCTGCCAATGAATATTCTTTTTTCACATTACCGGTCACTTCTTCTTTGACAATTAATAATCCCATCATAGAGTAAACAAATACAATCTGACGGATAGATTCATCTGAAACCTTTGTTTCAAGTGTAAATCTATCGTTTGTTGGATTGGGATAGATTCTGAAAAAGTCAGATTCGGTTTCCGGGCCCCATAAACTTTCCATTATTTCGATAGGTGTGCTAACAATGGCTGGTGGAAGTGCCCCACACCCGCAATAGGTACCGGTTGTTGTGATGTAAGCATGAAGATAACCTCCGTTCAGTACGATCGTTCCAGGTAAAAACCTGATATTTTGACTGGCGACCATAGTGACACTTCCTCCGGCTTCCACTTTGAAGATGGTACTATTTCCGGCGACGATAATTGTTTGAGTAGCGCCGTAACAAGTGGTTTGGCCATTCACAATAGTTATATCTGTCAGATTCTGGGTAGCAGGTACCCTACTAGCTATAATTGCAGCAGTACTTAAAGCGCCTGTGGTTGTAAGCGCTCTGCCTTCAAGTGTAACTCCGGTAGTTAAGTCGATCGCGCCATTGTTGCAAACAATCGTTCCGTTGAAAACTGAATAGTCATTTATGCTCACTGCGCCACTAACCAACCAATATACATTTTTTGACTGCGTTCCGTTAATCAATATGACCTTTGAATAGGTGCTTGTTGAAAGAGCGCCATAGATCTTAATAACAAATACAGCATCGTCATTTCCTAATGCATTGAGGTAAAGCGTATCGGTAAATGTTGTAGCAGCGTTCATGAGGTACGTATGTGGTGTAAGAACCAGGTTATTCCCAAACTGTGCAGGATACAGTAACTCAATATCATAAGGCAGCGTATTCAGATAAGTATAGACATTAAGCAAGTCGGCTGCGCAGGCTGCTGTGGAAACATCCGGAATGGGATGAATGGTACCATTTACTAACAGAGGATCGAAGCCGGTGGTTAACCCGACATTCGTTCCAACATCACCTGTAACATACGTTACGCCGGCGTTGTAAACCGCTCCGTCAGAAGAAAATATAGTATAACATTCTGTGGAAGCAAGTGCAGGAGCCGTTGGTCCTGTAAGAACAGGACTTCCGCAACCGATGGGTGTATATGCCAGCACTCCGTCAACAGTAACAGCCCCGGTAGTAGAAAGCGCTCTTCCTTCAAGCGTGTCGCCAGTGTTCATGTTAATAGCTGCGTTGTTCGCAATAACCGTTCCCCTCATGGTAGTTCCTGCCGCCATGCTTACCAGACCTTCCACTTTCCAAAACACATTACATGCAAGCGCTCCATTAATCAAATTGACTTTTGCATTAGCGCCTGTGGAAAATGATCCCTGTATCTGAAAAATAAATACTGCATTCGCATCTCCCTGTGCATTTAATATAAGATTTCCGTTCATTGTTGCTGCACCGGATATGGAGTATACACCAGCATTAAGAATCTGTCCGTTTCCAAGCAAAGGCGCAGGAAAGAAATTTGGAATAGTACTGTTCAGCAGATTATAGGCAATCAGCAAATCTGCTGCACATTGCGCACTTGCACCATCACCATCATGCATCACACCGTTTACATTTCCGAAACCGGTGCTGGAACCACTGTTCGTGCCAACATTGCCCGTAACATGCGAAATTCCAGAATTGGTTACTGCCCCAATACTGGTAAAGAGAATGAATTCGGCAGCAGTTCCCAGCGGAGGAGCTTGCGCAAAAATCAGTGTTGGTATTAAAAGCAGTATAACTACTTTTAATGCATTGAGTAGTTGTTTTTTCATTTTGTCTTGTTTTAATTTGTGAATGAATTTTCACAGCGTTACAAAGATCGATACCTTAATATCAGTAAAAGTTACATAATTTAATAAATTAGTTACATGATTCACACATTCTCAAGTGTAATGCGTCGATTGAGTAGCGCCTTTATTCGTATCCGCTTTTTATCACGGTCAGAATCATTTTGAAACGCCTATTCGGGTTTAAAAAAAAGCCATTGGTTTTCGAAACGATGGCAACACTCACACCGGTCCCCTTTACCAGCGCTTCTTTGATCCCGTCCACGGCATCTTTTTCGGTCAATCCTCCCTTGCCCTGATTGATGACCTTGATGGCATCTTCTAAAAACTGTGCCTGCGATCCAACGACCAGAAAGTGAATGAAAATCGTTATGAACAGGAGTCGTGTTTTATTCATGGTTTATTTTTTAACAGCCTCCAGGTAAATATTCATCAGCCTGACCGCCAGATCCATTGGCTTGTCGGTGGTCGCATTATAACTGATCACAATGGTGACGTTCTCCATGGGACAATACCCCGCCCAGTTTTTATACCCCGGGATGGTGCCGGTATGGCCCCACATCGGAGGATTTATTTTATGCATAATTCCCAGTCCGTATTCTTCACAGGCTTCTCCCTGGGCAGGAACCACCGTGAGCCGCAGGGCCTGAGTTTCGGGCGAAAGCAAGGTGCCTTTATAAAGATGTTCCACCCAGCTCTTCAGGTCATAAACATCGGCAATCATGGCGCCGGAAGCGCCTGCCATGGAAGGATCATACGCCTGCGACACATCGGTGGTATCTCCTTCATACCAGCCGTAACCATGAACAAATGCACCCGGTATTACAGGGTTGGTGGGATATATGGTATTTACAAGGTGAAGCGGATCGAGGATCCGATGCTGAATCTCTGCGGCAACAGGGATCCCGGTGATCTGTTCCACAATCTGTCCGGCAATGATGGTATTTGTATTCGAATACTGG
>JAZDMK010000339.1:0-9662 GCA_043800975.1 Bacteroidota bacterium
GAAGAAGCAATTGCTGTATTAAAAAGAATTGAAAAAGATTTTTCAAATCATCGCCTGTTTGCTGATGCATTGTTGCAGATGGCGATCATTTATGATAATATTCTGAATAAAAAAGATGAAGCAAAAGTATATTACCATTCCTTTATTAAACGCTTCCCCAACCATAAAAACGTAATGGTTGCCAATCAGGCTTTGCTGCTGATTGATGCAAATCCGGAAGATATGATCAAGCGCTTTAAAGCGAATGATACGGTTTCGAAGAAGAAGTGAGTCTAAAAGTGGCAGTTTCTGAAATTGAGCAAGGAGCAAGGAACAAGGATCGGCGATGTGCGAAGTGAAATACAAAGTTGCAGTCATCAGTAATCACTAATCAGTTTTTTTATTAAATTGAAGTGCGAAAAAACAGTGCCATTGGCACGGGATGTTTGTAGCAACGAAAAGGATAAAAAATGTGAGTGCCGTAAGGTACGACATGTTGAACATGGGTTTTGTGCAAAAATGTTTCGCTGATGATTCGTAGTAGTAGTAGTAGTAGTAATCAGCGATCGGTAATCAGTTTTTTTTTAACCACAGATTATACACAGAAAAAAAGTGACAGTAATGTTGTAGGGGAAGTGATCGGTGCTTCGGTAAGCTCAGTAGTCGATGATAAGTCCGCCTCGGCTGATCAATTGACTAAGTAACTCAATAACCTAGTAACTCAATAACTAATTTAAGAAAGTTCCTTCATCAGAAATTCTCTCAGCTTTTCTTTGCCGATATTATAGCGGAAGTTTCCGTTCATGGCGGCAGAGATAGCGCCCGTTTGCTCCGATACGATTACAGATATGGCGTCTGTTTTTTCAGTGATGCCGATGGCAGCGCGATGACGCAAGCCTATGCTCACGGGCAGATTCGGATTATCACTCACAGGAAGAATGCTGCGTGCGGATTCAATTTTCCCGTTACGGATAATGGTTGCACCATCATGGAGCGTTGAATTTTTATAAAAAATCGATTCCAGTAAATGCGAACGGATGGTTGACGAAAATTCAATGCCGGATTCAATGTATGACTTAAGTTCCGAGCTGCGGGCAATCACGATAAGCACTCCTGTTTTGGTATTCGACATATTTGCGCAGGCGGTAACAATGGAATCAATATCTTCTTTTTTCATTCCGGCGCGTAAGGTCCATCCGAATAAACGGCGCGATGAACGCACTTTTCCAAACATATGCGGCCGGCCCAGCATGAGAAGAAATTCGCGGATTTCGGGTTGAAAAACAATGATCAGTACGATTAAACCAAGGCTGATAAACTGTCCGAGTATTTCGCTGAGAAGAAACAATTCGGAGTATTCAACAATTTTCCACAGCAGAAAAATACCGAGAATACCGATGAAAATATTGACAGCGGGTGTGCCGCGGATCAAACGGAAAAAAGAATAAATAAGCAGCCCTACCAATACGAAATCAATGACATCGGTGATGTGCAGATGGCGGAAATAATCGCCAAGCTCATCAATGGTTTGGTTGATATCGAAAGTAGTTGGATCGGCCATGATTGTTTTTAACTGGATGCAAAATTAGTTCTTTTTTTCTGAAAAGCTCGAAGTCAGGAGTTGGAAGTCCGAAGAATATAGTGCAAGCGGTAGCTGGGACTTTTCGTTTTTTTTTAACCACAGATTACACAGATGTCCACAGATTATGCGCAGAAAAAGTAGCAGTGGCAGTTGTAGTAGCAGACTCAACGAAGTACTAATTATTACGAACATACGAGCAGAGCGCAGCGACACATAAGAACACATCTAAAATAAATAGATGGTTCGAATAACTACGAAAATATACAGTTGTCGAGGCAGATCAGTTTTTTTAGTCAATTGAAGTGCGAAAAACAGTGCCGGCGGCACGGGATGTTTGTAGCAACGAAAAGGTAAGTAAGATCGGAGTGCCTTAGGCACGGCATGTTGAACATGGGTTTTGTGCAAAATGTTTCGCTGGTGGTTGGTAGTAGCAGTAATCGACTTTACATAGTAACTAATAACTTAGTAACCTAATAACTCACAAAGTGTAACTACCTCCATAGCTTCTTTCACATCATGCACGCGCAGGATAGATGCGCCTTTTAGTAATGCTACAGTGTGCAATGCAGTGCTTCCGTTTAATGCTTGTTCGGGAGTGATTTTTAAAGTACGCCAGATCATCGATTTTCTTGAAAGGCCAACCAGCATGGGATAGCCGAGCATAGAAAAGATATCTAGGTTTTTGAGTAATTCGAAATTGTGTTCCGTTGTTTTACCAAAGCCAAATCCGGGATCAAGAATAATATCCGGATGCCCTGCATGGCGAAGCTTTTCGGCCCGATCGGAAAGCGAAAAAATAACTTCACGCACAACAGAATCATAGGTGGGATTCGTTTGCATGTTTTCAGGAGTTCCCTGCATATGCATCATCACATAAGTAACTTTCAGTTTTAAAATTATATCAAACATCTGCGGATCCATGCTTCCACCCGAGATATCATTGATCATTCCTGCTCCATGTTCATAAGATATTTTTGCAACAGAAGAACGAAAAGTGTCAACTGAAACTAATGCCTCTGGATATTCTTTGACTACCGCATCCAATGCGGGAAGCAGGCGTTTCAGTTCGTCTTCTTCATTGCTCAAAGCTGCGCCAGGGCGTGTGGATACAGCTCCCAGATCAAGCATGAAGGCGCCATCGTGTAAATGTTTTTCGGCCGTTTGCAATACATCTTTTACACTTTCATGCCGGCTGCCTTCATAAAATGAATCGGCAGTAATATTGATGATTCCCATAACAGCCGGTCTTTCGACGGAATGCAGTTTTCCATGGTTGTTTAATGTAAAAGGAATCATGAATTGAAATTATTTCGGCAAATGTATGAAAATGATGCCAGAATCGAGGTGATAATCTCTAGGTATAAATACCGAGAATGTTGAAAAAAAAGTTAATAAAAACCGATTCAATATCACCATTAATACTGATTCAACCCACTGCTGTATGTATGAAATTTACAGTATGAATTTTTTAACCTAATTTTTTATGAAAACACAAATATTAAAATCAGCACTCCAAAATATCTCCATAGCCATTTTAATAGTCTGGATGTCGAATGTGTATACAAATTTGCACGCTCAGGATATGAAAGCGGTTCAAACCACAACGATTGATAATGATGTTTTTTCAAATTCAGAAAAAATCAATCCGAATCTATCATCCTGGAGTGGAGTAAATGGTATAGTTACAAATTTCTATGTGTCATGTAATCCTAATCAAACGCACAATATTTATTGGAAAACAATAAACGAATCAGATTCAATTTTCTTCACGGTTTATAAGAATTATGATTCAATTAACTGGCAATATGCTGTGAATTTTCCGATTGTTCAGGGTTTGGGCGCATCGCATTTGTATTCGGTAACCGATATGGTTTTGAATCAACCGGACACGTATTATTTACTTCGTGTTTCACAAATTGTAAATAAACAATTGGTCGATACCTATTACGGTCCCATTATGGGCGAAGATTGCAATGAAAACCTTCATCTTGTTTTGAAAGTATATCCAAATCCTGCTTCAGACGTGGCAAATGTAACAATTGAAGGTCTGGATGCAGATAGGGAATGTTTGGTTTCTTTATATAATGAAAATGGATTGCAAGTTCAGGGAATGCAGGTTGTACGCGATGGAAACACTTTTTCATTGAATTTAAATGATCTGAAATCCGGTCGTTATTTTGTGCATGCTGTGGTTCCTGGAACGGGAGAAACTTTTTCGAAGGTTATTGTGAAGATGTAAATGGGTTCCCCCTTCAAAGGGGGACTTTAAATTCTACACCAACTGAATAAACCGTATCGTATTCTCACAAGTATCATACATGGTAAATCCATGCACCGGACTACCCGACGACAGATTAGGAATTCCAAACCACTGTCGTTTCTTTTGTGCAGAAATCTTTTCATTCGGATGAATTCGAAATCGCAGGGTGGTACTTTCCACAATCCCGCGCGGATGCATGTGGCCCGAAAAAGAAATGTTGCAATTTTGTTCGCGCATAAAACGGAAGTGAGCCCATAGATGAGCCGATACAAAAGGCATACGGGTAGTTGAACCACTCAGATCAGGAAAATGAAAATGAGAAAACAAAATTCGTTTTGAATCGGCATTGAACGTAGCGAATTCAGTTAATCCGGAAAGAAATTCAACAGAAGCATCATTCAGGTTCGAAGAAAGTTCATTTTCATCATAGGCCCAAATCTTTCGGCCGGAGCGGGCTATGCGTTGTTTATCCGGAACCGAATACCAGTCGGGAGGATAAGAGAAGCCGGCATTGAATTCAGGAATTTTACGCAGTGCATACAAATCGTGGTTTCCGGTAACTGCAATCCGGCAGTTTTTTTTAATTAAATCAATGCATGCATTTGCGTTTCTTTTTTCAGCGTAGGGATAATAGCGGGCATCAAAGCCACATATATCGCCCAGACAAATAATTTCATCACAGCCTTCTTTTTCGCTGAGTTGAAGTACTTTTTCTAAAGAAGTTATATCTTCATGAATATCGCTGATAATTGATAAACGCATAGTGAATTTTAAAAGCCAAATGTAATGAAACTAAGAGAATGGCTTATGGTTTTGGTAGTGATTATTAACAGAAATATGTTGAATAGTAAATAACTATTAGGTTCGTTTATCATATTTTTTTATAACTTTACAGATTAAAATGATCCTTTGGGATGGTTCAAAAAAAATGGCAATCGTTTTTTCTTCTGATGCTGAGTGCATTGTTCCTTTTTTCCTGTAAAAAAGATCCCGTTCAAAATAGTGATACCGGTTACGGATATTTTCCTGTTAATGTTGGGCACGCTGTGGTTTATGACGTTGATTCAACCGTATGGGACGACTTTCAGGATTCCGTCTTTTATTTCAGTGCGGAATGCCGCGAGCTCATTGAATCTTCCTTTATTGATGGAGAAGGAAAGGAGTCGCAGCGCATCGAAAGATGGGGCCGAATGGCTGATACGAATGCATGGGCAATCACAGATATTTGGTATTCCTACCGGAATTCGATGAATGCGCAGAAAGTGGAAGAAAACAATCGTTTCATCAAACTTGTTTTTCCGGTAAAAACAACAGCCCGATGGAATGGAAATGCCATGAACAGCCTCGGTGAAGTTGAATATAAATATACGGATGCGTTTGAACCCAAGTCATACAATGGGCTTTCATTTGATTCGACGATAACTGTTCTTGAATCAGCCGACAGCAACCTTGTGTATAAAAACCTGTCGTATGAAGTATATGCTAAAGGAGTGGGAATGATTTACAGAGAAATTTTTAATATTGAATACAATACAAATCCACTGGATGGAAGCATCAAGAGTGGAAAACGAATTATTTATAAAATCAAATCATATTCAAACTAAATTGGTATGATCAATAGAAAAAGAATTGTTTTGTTTGCGCTGAGTATGCTGTTTATCACTGCTGCCAGCGCCCAGGCTACACCTCAGCCTGAATCGGATATTACAGTTAAACGGCTGGCATATCTGTGTAAAGTTTGGGGCTTTGTTAAATACTATCATCCAGGAGTAACTTCTGAGAAAGTAAACTGGGACCAGGCCCTCATCAAAAGCATCGCTCCTGTTATGAAATCTCAGAATAAAGCTGAGTTTAATGAAGTGATCGATCACATGCTGGTTGCTGCTGATTCATCAAAACCCGTTTTGAAAACCAGCACCGACGGAAAGTTTCAGTTAAGTCCGGAGCTTGCCTGGATTCAGGATTCCGGTATGTTTGAGAACAATGTTATTCAACGGTTGGATGATATTTTACTGAACTATTCCTGTGGCGGTGAAATTTATAAATACAATAAGTTTGGCTTTATAGTGTTTAAAGGTGAAGAAGCCTATCTTGATATGGTATACCCAAATCAGGAATATCGATTGCTCTCACTGTTCAGATATTGGAACACCATCAATTTCTTTTATCCTTATAAAGATTTAATTGGTGAAAACTGGTCGAACACTTTGTATGAATTTATTCCTCGAATGATCAGCGCAAAGGATTCATTGGATTACCATCTGGGCATTCTTGAACTGACAACGCACATACGCGACGGGCAGGGAAATATCTGTTCCACCAATTCCAATGTGATGGAGAATTATTTTGGCCGCTATTACCCGCCGATATGGGTGGATCTGGTTGAAGGAAAAACTGTAGTCACACGCATTTTCTCGGATAGCGTAAAAAACATTATTAAAGTAGGTGATGTCATCACATCCATCGATGGAATTGATATTGCTGATTATCGAACACGCATCGGGAAATATATTTGTGCATCGAATGAGGCGGGAACACAGAAATTTATTGACTGGTATGTTTTGTTAGGCTCAGCCGGATCAACGATGAAACTGGTTTTAAACGATAATAAAGCGCCTATTGAATTAAAACGAAACACTGATTTTTTCAGCATAGAATTTCCAGCAGCCGACCTTATTAAAATTGTTGATGGCAAGTATGGGTATATCAATTTCGATCGCATTACATCGAATCGCGATATCAGAAAAACATTCAAAATACTAAAAGGTACCGAGGGTGTTATTGTTGATATCCGTAACGGAACCGGTAATTATAAAATTGATTATTTCTCTCGTTTCATTTCGCCGGAAAACAAACCATACATCAAATGGAACATCCCGAATCCGAATTGCATTGGTAGTTTTTATAACATCGTAGAAAAAACTTCCAAGAAATCATCCGGGAAAAAATACAAAGGAAAAGTAGTTTTACTGATTGACGAAAATGTACAGAGCGATACAGAAACAGCCTGTATGCTATTTCAAACCTGTCAGCAGGTAACGCTGATCGGCACGCCAACAGCGGGAGCCAATGGATACATGGCATTGATACAACTGCCCGGAGGAATACGCACCGGATTTTCAGTAATGGGTGTGTATTATCCGAATGGAAAAACAAATCAGAGAACCGGCATTCAGCCTGATATCTACGCAGCAAACACTGTTGAGTATGTTCGTGAAGGACGGGATATGATTATTGAAAGAGCGATTGAATTTTTAAAGACAGGTAAATAATCATTCAAAGAGTTAAGTTATGAAAAAAGTATTGTTCCTTGCATTGTGCGTTGGGTTCATGATTCCTGCGATGGCACAGATTCAGCCCAACAGGCACCGGGTAGTTTTTACCGATAAAATCGGAACGCCCTATACAATTTCAAATCCTTCAGCATTTTTAACTGCCCGATCCATTCAGCGCAGAAACCAGGCGGGTGTTGTTGTTACAGCGCAAGATCTGCCGATTACACCAGCATATCTCGATAGTATCAACAGTACGGGTGTTAAAATTTTAGCACGTTCCAAATGGATGAACTCAGTTGTAATTAAAACAACGGATGCTGTTGCATTAGCTAAAATTGCATCGTTTCCTTTTGTTACATCTGTTACACTCGTTGGGCAAAGCCAGAAGAAATCTCCGGGTGATGTTATCTTTGAAGTAAGTAATCAAAAAGAAAATGCTCCTGTTTTTAAGAAAAACGGTAAGAGCTATGATTATGGTCAGGCGTACACGCAAATCAATATGATTGGTGGTGATATTTTGCATGATCAGGGTTTTCGCGGACAGGGAAAAGTAATTGCCGTGCTTGATGCAGGATTTCAGGCTGCGAATACAATCGATGCATTGGATAGTTTGTTTAATGAAAACCGCGTTTTGGGAACGCACGATTTTGTAAAAGATTCTTCTTTTGTATTTGCATACAGCACACACGGAACTTGCGTTCTTTCTATCATGGCTGCCAATTATCCGACACTGATGATTGGTACTGCACCCAAGGCATCCTACTGGTTATTACGCACCGAAGATGCTGCAAATGAATATGTGGTTGAAGAAGATTTCTGGGTAGCAGGTGCTGAATTTGCTGATAGCGTTGGTGCAGATATTATCAATAGTTCTCTTGGCTACACAGTTTTTGATGATATTTCTCAAAATCATACATATGCAATGATGGATGGCAATACAAACCTCGTTACGCGGGGTGCCGATCTGGCTGCTTCTAAAGGAATTCTTGTTGTTCTCAGTGCAGGAAATGAAGGCGACGGAGCATGGCATTATGTGGGTGCTCCCGGAGATGCAGATAGTGCTCTTACGATTGGGTCTGTTGGCTTAGCCGGTGCATACTCGTATTTCAGTTCTACAGGTCCGTCATACGACAAGCGAATCAAACCCGATGTGGTTGCAGTAGGCGAGGGGACAACCTTTGCAGATTCCTTTAATAATATTTCTTCCGGTAATGGAACATCTTTTTCTTCGCCTGTGATTGCAGGAATGACAGCATGTTTATGGCAGGCAAATCCAACAATGACTGCACAGCAGATTGCACTTGCAATTCGTAAAAGTGCCAGTCAGTATTCTCATCCTGATTCTTTGCTTGGGTATGGAATTCCAAATTTCGGAATGGCAAGTATTATTTTATCAGGGCTAGAACTCGATCATTTTTCTGAAAACTCACTTATCAATGCTTTTCCAAATCCATTTTCCGACCAGTTGAATGTGTTGTTTTTCTCATCCGATACACAAACAGTAGTTATTGAATTGCTGGATCAGTCTGGTAAGCGAGTGAGCGTTGCTGAAAAATATTTTAAACCCAACGGGTACTATTCGATCACAATGCCTGATATTGCGAAGCTTTCATCGGGAGTTTATATTCTGAAAATCACTTCGGATAAAAAGAAATACACACGAAAACTTGTGAAGCAGTAAGTTTTCATTACTCGTTAATAGTTATCCGTTATTCGAATATTCATTCTGTTAACATTTTTAAATCTGAAAAAACTTTCAATTCTTCTTGTATTTTCAGTACTCATTTTTTTAGGATGTAGTTCAAATTCCTTTGAAAAAAACTTTTTCGAAAGCACGAGTGGTATACATTTGCCCGATGGATATGAGGTTGTTGAATATATTGATAATGGTGAGTTTATCGCAGCTGCAGTAATAGATATTCCTGTTGATAAATGTCCGGATTTTATAAAAACAAATCATTTTATTAGCGTGCCATTCAATTTTGAAATTTCATTTTACGGACAGAATTATATTAATAAAGAAAATCAAAATTTTCCGAAAGATTATAAACAACTTGTATTTATTGACGATTGCAAAGGCGGGAATTCATGGTATTATTTGCTTGATAAACAAACAGGCCGTCTGTGGTGTCAAATAACTTATCCCGATTGGGGAGGGACGGCCCAACCCTGTGATGATACAGCAAAAGGGAATGCATTGAAAATTCCCCATCCGTAAATTATTAAACCGTAAATAAAATAGTTAGCTGAGTCTTTTGGTAAGCTGGTTGCTTACATTCTCAAACATTTGTTGCGGCGTCCATGTTCGCCAATCAAGGTTATTCAGTTTGCCACCCATAGCAAAGTAATAATCCAGATTTGCATTTTCAAAATCTTTAATCACCTGATCGCGGAAATTGACAAGCGCAATCCAACCGTCTTCTACATCATCAAACCATTCCTGGTAATAATCATCGGTATCGGAATGAAAGATCATTACATTTTCGCCAATTAATATAAACTTATTAATGCCTGTGTCAATCAATACATCCATGATTTCACGCTTGAGCAACATGATGTCGTTGTG